>CAZKCQ010000064.1:0-12322 GCA_964551205.1 uncultured Spirochaetaceae bacterium | reverse complement strand
CCAACATCACGGTCAACGACAAAGAGTTTGTCGTATTGGTCGGCCCCTCGGGATGTGGCAAATCCACCACTCTGCGGATGATTGCCGGGCTGGAGGAGATCACCGCCGGCGAGCTGTACATCGACGGCAAGTTGATGAACGACGTAGCTCCCAAGGATCGGGACATCGCCATGGTGTTCCAGAATTACGCCCTGTATCCGCACATGACCGTCTATGAGAACATGGCCTTCGGTCTGAAGATCCGCAAGTTTCCGAAAAAGGAGATCAGTGATCGAGTGAAGGAAGCCGCCAGGATCCTGGACATCGAGGAGCTGTTGGACCGCAAGCCCAAAGCCCTCTCCGGCGGCCAGAGGCAGCGTGTGGCTGTAGGCCGGGCTATCGTGCGCAAGCCCAAGGTTTTCCTCTTCGACGAACCCCTGTCCAACCTGGATGCCAAGCTGCGTGTACAGATGCGTGCCGAGCTTAGCGCCCTGCACACCAGGCTCCAGGCTACCATGGTCTACGTAACCCACGACCAGGTGGAAGCCATGACCATGGGAGATCGGATCGTGGTGCTGAAAGACGGCTACATCCAGCAGATCGGTTCTCCCCTCGAGCTGTACAACCGGCCGGTAAACCGCTTCGTGGCCGGTTTCATCGGTTCTCCCCCCATGAACGTTCTGCAGGCGACGATCAAAGAGGACAAGGGCAAGTTCCTGGCCGATGAGGGGGATTTCCAGATTGTCCTGTCGCAACGATTGGCCGATGCAGCGCGCTCCTACGTGGGGAAAGGGACGCTGTTCGGCATCCGCCCGGAAGACCTGGTGGTCGCTGAAAAAGAGGTTGCAGGGGAAACCTTCACCGCCAAGGTCGAAGTCGTGGAGCCGCTGGGGGCGGAGATTTTAATGTACGTGAGCACGGCGCAGAATCCGAGCATTATTGTGCGCACCCCGCCGCATTACGATTTTCATGTCGGTGATTCCGTCTCGTTGAAACCCGCCATGGACAAGATTCACTTCTTCGATCTGGAAACCGAGAAGGCTGTCGTCTAACGCCGAGCAAGCACTCGCGAGAATTCGGGCTGCCCTGGAATCACAATCCGGGGCAGCCTTTTTTGCCGGGGATCCGATATCTTGAAAATACGCAGGGAGAGACCTGAATCCATGGTTGCATTAATCGAGAAACTGAAAAATCGGGAGAAGATCTTCGCCACCACGCTGGTTTCGATTCAATGGAGCGGCGTTATCGAGATCTTCAAGAAAGACGTTTTGGATTTCCTCATTCTCGATCTGGAACACGGATCGTTTTCCATCGAAGCCGTGGAGAATCTGATTCGCACAGCCCGAGCGTACGAGCTGCCGGTGATCGTCCGTGCTGCCGACACGCTCTACCATCTGCTCTCCCCATGCCTCGATGCCGGGGCGATGGGGGTGCTCGTGCCCCGGGTGGAAAGCGAGGATCAAGCCCGGGCAGCCGTCGATAGTGTTCGCTTCCCGCCGCAGGGGCGCAAAGGATTCGGCGGATTTTCCCTGGTCAGAGAGTGGGGGGGAGTCGAACAGTTTAACTCCCACATCGTCGTGCTGCTGCAGATCGAATCACGGCGGGGGATCGACAATCTGGAGGATATCCTGGCCGTGGAGGGGATTTCGGGAATCATGGTCGGACCTTCCGACCTTTCCATCGATCTCGGCGTGCCTCTATGCTACGACCACCCCCGCCTTATAAAAGCCGTCGAGTGGGTGTTGACCGCCTGTCAGAGCCGGAAGCTGTCCTGCGGCATCTACTGTGCAACGGAACCGTTGATATCTCTTTGGCGCGATCGAGGGATGAATATCATCTGGTCCGGCTGTGCAACGGATTTCATCTCCCGGGGCTACGAGGGGCTCTGCAGCTTCATCAAGACCCTCGACTAGCAACTGGCTGTGTTCGCGCTGTAACTACCTCCGCTTGACAGACACCTGGTACTCACCCAGTATCGCGCTCAGGTTTTCATTCACCCCGCCGCTGGACTGTTCGATGACAGAGATCATCGAGTCGATGATTCCCTCGCTCACGCTTATGCCGCGGAGCGAACAGAATCCCTTGAACATGTTGTGGATCGGAACCGGTACGCCCTTCACCAGCACGTCGATCTTTTCCATACTTTTCCTCCTTGGGCACTTTGTTGTTGGACTCGAATGGTTTTAAAGCAAGTTCCGTGCCAGGATTGCCGTCGGCGACACCAGCGAATAATTGTTTGTTCTATGGTGATTTAGATGAAGGGGACCTTCTGATTTCCGATCGATGAGACCGATTCGCTTACGTATAGGTAATACCGGCGCGGAACGAAGTACAAGCTGGTAACCGCCGCTGCCTGCATACCCCGCGCCAAATAAGTGAAAATTTTTCTTGCGCCGTCACAGCTTTGGGTTTACCATGAGACATCCCTGCATCGGCTGGCGAGGTGAGTTCACCGCAGGGATAATAAATCTATTTTTCGAGGAGGTCCTATGGAATCTATCATCATCATGGTCGTTGCCTTTGTCGGATATCTCCTTGCCTACAGGCTGTACGGACGGTTTGTGGGCAAGAAGATATTCGCCTTGAGCAACGCGACAAAGACACCCGCTGTCCAGATGGAGGATGGCCAGGATTACGTACCCACTCGAAAGGGGATAATCTTCGGTCACCACTTCACCTCGATCGCCGGGACCGGACCCATCGTCGGGCCGGCCATCGCTATTATCTGGGGCTGGGTGCCAGCACTTATCTGGGTGTTCGTCGGTACCATAGTCATGGGCGCGGTGCACGACTTCGGGGCGCTCGTGATGTCCCTGCGCAACCAGGGCAAGTCGATCTCGGAAATCACCTCCAGGTACGTGAACAGTCGCACCCGGACAATCTTCTTCCTGATCGTCCTGCTGGAGCTGTGGATCGTGATCGCGATTTTCGCTTTGATCATCGCCATCGTCTTCGGCATGTACCCTCAGTCCGTGTTCCCGATCTGGATGGAGATTCCCATCGCCATGTTTCTGGGCTGGATCATCTATAAACGGGGCGGCAACCACGTCCTCTTCTCCATCCTCGCCGTGATCTTCATGTACGTCACCGTGGTGATCGGTGCCTACCTGCCCCTGACCATGCCCGCGATCGCCGGTATACCCACCACGGGGGTGTGGTGCATCATCCTGTTTATCTACGCCTTCCTCGCCTCCACTCTTCCGGTGACGACCCTGCTGCAGCCGCGGGACTACATCAACTCCCACCAGCTAGTTGTGGCCATGGCGTTGCTGCTGATCGGCGTGATTGTCGCAGGCGCCAGGGGAATGCTGAATGTAGTGGCACCAGCCGTGCAGGCTGTTCCCGCGGGAGCGCCCCCGTTGTGGCCGATGCTGTTCATCACCATCGCCTGCGGCGCCATCTCGGGATTCCACTCCCTGGTCTCCTCCGGAACCACGGCCAAGCAGGTGAGGCAGGAGGAGGACGCCCTGTTCGTGGGCTACGGCTCCATGGTCTTTGAAGGGGTACTGGCCGTTTTCGTGATCATCGCGGTGGCCGCCGGTATCGGAATCGCCTACACCACAAAGGATGGAGCGGTGCTCACCGGAACCGCTGCCTGGACATACCACTACGCCAACTGGGCCGGAGCAGCGGGATTAGGTTCCAAGGTGTCAGCTTTCGTAATCGGGGCTGCCAACATGGTCGCCGCCTTCGGCATCCCTAAGAATATTGCCATCGTAATCATGGGCGTGTTCGTAGCCTCCTTTGCCGGAACGACCCTGGACACCGCCACCCGCATCCAGCGCTACGTGGTCCAGGAGCTGGCCGGAGACATCAAGCTCGGCTTCATGCAGAACCGCTATGCGGCCACGGCCTTCGCCGTGATCACCGCCGCAGTTCTGGCCTTTGCCACCGGAGCGTCGGGAGCCGGCGCGCTGACACTCTGGCCGCTGTTTGGAGCGACCAACCAGTGTCTGGCCGCCCTCGCGTTGTTGGCGATTACTATTTATCTCAAGCCGCGGGGCGGGCTACGCTATCTGGTTTCAGGCATTCCCGCAGCCTTCATGATCGTCATGACCACCTGGGCTCTGATCTTGAATGAGATCAACTTCATTAAATCCGCCAATATCATGCTGAGCATTATTAATGGATGTATAGTCCTGATCGCCCTCTGGATCGTGGTTGAAGGTCTGAATGCCTTCTTCGGCGCGAAAACTTTGGAGGCTCGAGCCCAAGCTTAGGGTTTTAAAAAAACTTTCGAGTAAGCAAAAAAGAGGAGGCCATTTTTGGTCTCCTCTTTGCTTTTTGGTCCACATCCGGATAGAATGCTGCCATGAACGATGATTTCAGCGAGCTGGTGCGAAGTTTGAACCGCCTGTTCTGGACCTTGACAGCTGTGGCCGTGGCCTTCCTGGGATTGGGTTACCTGCTCCGTCGCATGGAGATCACGGTCTCCTCCTCGGGGAACCTTAAGGTCTGGGGTATTTTCCTGCTGACCCTTGCTGCGATCCTGGGAGTAGCCTTGCCGATCCTGCTGCGCACGGTCTTCAACAAACGGGCCGTGGATACGACGCAGGTGACCATGGCGGACTTTGTAGCGCATCAGAGAAGGCTGGTTGTGATCCCCATTTCAGCCGCCTACGTGGCGGGTGTTGCCTATATCCTGGTAGTCCCCGGTCTGTACCTGTACGGATCGGTGCTGTGCGGACTGTACGGCATCTACAGCGCCATCCCCCAGGAACGGAAGTTGAAGGGGGAGATGCGCTACTACGGACTGGGAGAGAAATGAGCCGACCTCACTGGGTCGAACAAATTCGTCTGTTCTTCAAGGATCTCGAGATCATCAACAGCAACAAGGCCACGGATATGCTGGAGTTCGAGCTGCTGGAGCTTCGCAACATCTTCGCCCTGCTGCTGTTCGGTTCCTTCGTGGGCATGCCGGCTCCGCCCGTGCACATCACCCTGCAGCTGCTTCCCCTCATGGAAAGGGACGTCCAGCTGATGCTGAGGCGCATCAACGTTGCCCACGATGCCCTGGCCGAGGTGGTTTCCACCCTCGGCGAACCGTAAACATGGGTGGATCATGAGTCAGGTCGAAGCGTGAACGCCCGCGTCCTGTTTTTTGTTGGTAAAGGGGGTGTGGGGAAGTCCACCAATTCCTCTTTATTTGCCCTGAAGCTGGCCCGCAGCGGCAAGCAGGTACTGCTGAACTCCATCGATCCGGCCCACAACCTTCACGACATCTTCCAGGTCTCTCTGGGCCCGAAGCCCAAACAGATAATTCCCGGTCTGGAGGTGATGGAAACGGATCTCGATCAATGGGTGAAGAAGTACCTCAAGGACACGGAGCGGGATTTCCGTTCGGTGTACAAGTACCAGGAGGCGTTCAACCTCCATCGCTACTTCAAGACGCTGAAATACTCCCCCGGTCTCGAGGAATACGCGGTTCTGCTCGCCCTGGTGGATACGCTGCGCCGCTTCGCAGACAGGGATTATATTGTGTTCGATACGCCCCCTACCGCCCTGACCCTGAAGTTCCTCGCCCTCCCGGATGTTTCGTTGCTCTGGCTGCAGGAGCTGTCCCAGTTCAGACAGCTGATCCTCGACAAAGAGCAGATCATCACTCGCATCAAACAGGGGCGCAAGCAGGGCAGCAGAGAGCGGGACCCGATTCTCGGCAAGATCGCCGATATGGTGGACCTGTACAGGGGGTTGGCCGAGCTGCTGAAGGTTCCCGATACCACCAGGACATTCCTCGTGCTCAACCCGGATGAGCTGTCCCTTGCCGAATCACAGCTGATCTGGAGGGAGATGTCGAATCTGGGGATGCGGATTCCCTACCTGATCCTCAACAAGGCAAAGGCGGACGGGGAGTTCGTCAAACAGATCGAAAAGCACTTCCCCCATGCCCGGGTGCTCGTTCTGCAGGCCGTGGTAGGAAAGGAGCTGACCGGAATCGAGACCCTCGATTCCGTCCAGCTGCCGCTGGATATCGCCGAGCTTTGAGCCAGAGGTGGGCTTCCACTTCGACTATGCGTCAACCGGACGTGGACTATATATCAACTAGACGTTGACGATCTGAACCCAGTGTTCGGGAAACTCCTGTTTGAACTGCTCTTCCAACTCTTTGAGGGTGTCGGACTGCTGAACCAGGGCCAGGAGAGTACAACAACCGTGGGTGCTGTGCACCGCCTTGGTAAACACGTAGAGCTTGTTCTGCTTATCGTTGTAGCGAACCCGCTCCACCAGGCCTAGATGGGAGACCGGTAGGTTGCTCTCCTTTTCGATAACCCGATCGAGAACACTGTCGATCTTCTTGATCATTGTTTGGGTCATGACTTCAATATAGTATTTGAGCTATATATCGTCAATTCAGTCCGCTGGCTCGCCGGTTCAGAAGGACAGATCCGTGTCCTCCTCTTCGAAGAAGCTGTCCTCCTCCCCGAAGAACTCCTCCTCCCCCTGCTCGGACAGATCCGTGGGGAAGTTCCCGTCGTTGCGTTTGGCATAGAGCTTGGTGATGTAGCGCAGCTCGGCCATCTTCTCCCCCAGCTCCTGTTTCTCCCGGTCGAAGCGGCTGAAAAATGCAGCGGAGGACAGCCCCGGCTCGATCTGACCGCGACCGTAACCCTGGTGGTAGTAACCTTCCAGCTCGATCAGGCGGAAGTACACCCGCTCGAAGATGAAGAGGATCTTACGCAGCTCCAACAGCTCCCCGATGAGCTCCTTCTTCTCCCGCAGGCTCTCCATGCGGCCGCCGATCTGCCCGTGCCGGTCTTCCTCGTACCATTTGCGCAGGATCTGGGTGTTACCCTGAAGATCACCGTAGGCGCCGTCGAAGCGGCTCTTCAGCTGCAGGTAACGATCGGCGTAGAATTTGATGGCCCGGAGCGCGTTTGCCTTGAAGACCTCCAGGCGGTCCGCGTACCATTCCCTCTCAAAGGTCTCGAGATCCGAAACGGCTACGGGGATCTCCCGGAACAGCTCGCCGGGGCGTTTCTCGACCACCGTGCCCGGTTCGGCATACAGCTCCTGGCCGCTGTCATCGATACAGGAGACCCGGCCCTCTTCGGCGGTGACCAGGATTTCTCCTCCCGGACTGAGGGTGACGTTGAAATCCGTACCCCGCACGCCCATCAGGGCGCTCTCCGTGGCAACCTCGACACTCTGCCGTCCGGACAGCTTGGCCACCTTGACCGAAAGGCTGCCGGTGATCAAGCCGATCGTGGTTGTATTATCCCTGCCGATCTTGTTCATCTCGAAGTAGTAACTCGTGTTGGGAGAGATCTTGACGATCGCCGGGGCGCTGCGCGGGCTGTCGAGTTCAACCTCCGCATATCCGGTCTCATCCGTGCGCAGGAGGTCGTAGTTCTCGACTCCCATGCCGATATACACATCCCAAGCGGGGATCGTCTCCCGGTTTCGGTTGATTTCTACTCCCTCTTCCAGATAGGCGATGGAACCAATCTTCGACTGGGCCCCGGCAGGCAAGCCGGCCAGCAGAGCCAAAGCGAGTGTGAACCATCCGATCTTGAAAAACTTCATTTTTCGAACCCCCTCCTTAGACACTCTCCACCTTTGTAAATATAGCACGTAATCCGTCGATTTTATCGGGAACATCTCCAAAAACCTTGCGCCAGATCGCTGGACTCTCCATGCACAGGTAGATCGGAACGGATAATTTTCTTTTCAACGCCTCGTACAGGGTTTGGTAGATAGGCGAACGCATCTTCTGGGGGTAACGGAACTTGCCGTCCCGACAGGGAACGAATTCCTCGTAGAGAAACGCCTTTTCTCCCAGCTTTTCCTTCAGCACCGGGGTGTAGCGCATCGTGCCCAGGCTGATCCAGGCTATGCGCTGGGAAGGGAACTGCCCAAGAACCTCCACAAGGCGCAGATACTCCTCCTTCCAGTTCTCCGAGAAAAAGATCGGGTCGAAGTGGAAAGCCAGACGGTAGCCTGCCTCCAGAACTTTACGCGCGGCGTGGAGACGATCGGTCAGGCTGCTCGCCTGGGGCTCGTGAGCATCGATGTAGGCTTGAGGGTTAACGGAAAAGCCGATCACGGCATTTCCCTTCTGCCTGATATCCAGGATATGGTCGACGAAGTGCGTCTTGGTCTTCAATTCAAAATACACGTTCGGATACCGGGCCAGGGCGGTGATGAAGACTTCGGACAGGCCGAACAGTGGATCGAGGAGCAGGGAGTCACCGACCTCTCCGGTCCCCGCGCGGATCGTGACGTTGGTGTTTTGCCGGGCCAGCTCCTGCAGCCGTGCAATGGATCGTTCCGGCTCCAGATACACGGTGAGGGGCGAAAAGTTCAGATAGCTCTCCATGATGCAGTACCCGCAGCCCAGCGTGCAGCCCAGGTACAGATCCACGGTGATGTAGTTGCAACAGATGTGGCCCCTGGAACCGGGGCAGGAGGTCACGGTTTTGCCCCGGGGTCCGCATACAAACAGGGTGTGGCGATTCAGATGCTCTTGGGGGATTTCCTCCCGGCTCTGCACGGCATGGACCGGAACGCCGGGCAACTGCTGAACGGCTCTCCGCAGATAGGGAGACTCGGCCACCCCCTGCTCTGCGTATACCCGATGGATCAGCTCAGCGTAATAGCTCGAGGAGGGCATCCAGGTGTCCTTCCAGTGTCTGAAGTGCGCTGAGCTTGCCGTCGAAAGATTTGACACTGTCGAATTGGAACTCAACAGTTAAGGCGTCTCCCTCGAAATACGGAGGCGGCTTCACCTTCACCCCGCTGCCCCTTAGCAGCTCCTCTTCCACGGCTGAAAAGCGCCTTTCCAAAGCGGTCAGGGTGGGGAAACGCAGTCGATGGACCGCTTCGATCGGGTTCTGATCCCGAAAAGCCCGTTTCACCACGCGCCTGATTTCAGCTTTAGAGAGTTCGCGCTTGCGGCTGACTTCGAACAATTCGTTCAGGAATTGCCGGCGTTGGCTGAAGGTGAGGCTGCCGGCCTGCAGCCCGGCAAACACCTCCCCGGGAAGGTTTTTCGTCCGATCCGCGCTCTTCAAGTCGACCTGCCCCTCCGCAACCAGGGCTTTGAGCCTCTGCGGGAGAGCGGCAAAGGCGGCGATCTTGGCAGCCAGCTGAGGGTCCCGGTGACCCTCGATTAATGGACTAAGGTCGGAAAGCGGATCGATCAGAGTCGGACCGGCAGACAAATCCTGGGGGGCTGCTCCTGAAGCAGCCAGGTATTCACCCATCCTCTCCTTCTCCGGCCAGCTGTAGCCCCCGGCCCGGTTTTCCAGCTTCAAGGCCAGGGAGAGCATCTCGGTCCGAGAACAAGAGGGGATGACCAGGCAATTCACCTGCTTCAGACGCCGGCGCCTGGCCGAGCGTAGAATCTGGAAGCCCCAAATCAGCGTATCCGAGCAGATCGGAAGCGGTGGATACAGATTCTTTTCGATAAGGTCAGACCGTGGCGCCAGTCCGTCGCTGAAGATATCCAGCTCCGTGCTCAGGGAGCCGATTTCAGCAGGGGTTAAGGTCTGAAAACCTGCCATGGATCTAGAGTAGCAGAGTCTTTTGCATTATCCAAGTCGGTTCTGTATCGCCTCTATCGCCGACGGGAATCTGCCGATACGGTTAGTGATGGGTCGATCCTGGTTTGCTCTGCTGCTGTTTGTCCCCTTGTTCCTGGCTTCAACCGATCTGCCCGCCGAAGTGGTTCCGGTTCGCCCGGCTCTGCATTGGGCCGCGGAAAACGGACTGATCGATATCGCAGGTCTGTTGCTCGAGCAGGGTGCCGATGCGGATGAGACGGATCACTTCGGAAACACGGCCCTGCATCTGGCCCTGGCCTACCCCGATTTGATCGAGCTGCTTCTGGAGAACGGGGCGGATGTAAACGCCAAAAATGCCCTGGGCAATACCCCGCTCCATCTGGCGGTGAAAGACAGGCGGGCTGTGGAGACGCTGCTGGCAGCCGGGGCCGATGTCAATGCCCGCAACGGATTGGGCAAGACTCCGCTTAACTACGCCATGCGGCAGGGAACCTCCCCATATTCCCTTTCGATCATCGAAATCCTGATCCGGGCCGGGGCGAAATAACCGTTCGGGCTGAATCCCCGCTGGCGATTCCGAAAGACTCTGCGCTGTTCTGTCGAAATGAGCACGGTCTCAAGCCCCGGGATCCAGGCAGGGATTGAAGTAGCCGAATCGAAGATCGGGAAAGCGAGCCTCGAGAATCCGCAGGAATCTGAGCATGCCGACCGTTTCCCCCTCGGGTTGGAAGCCGATTCGCGCCAGGTACCACTCGGGATCGATGTTCAGATTCCGCATTTGGATGAGGTCGATCCCCGTCTTGTCGACCAGCTCGCTCAGAGCCTCCAGTTCGGCCCGTTCATCCGTGAAACCCGGCAACACGAAGTAGTTCAGGCTGACAAAGCCGCCCAGGCTCTTCATGACCCGAATCGAGGTCTTGACCGTTTCCAGGTCGTAGCCCTTGGGCCGGTAGTAGCTATGGTAGTACGACGGCCGACAGGAGTTCAGGCTGACCCGGATGCTGTCCAGCCCGGATTCGCTCAGAAGCCCCACCCGATCGGGCAAGCTGGCGTTGGTGTTCATGTTGATGGTCCCCCTGCCGGTCGCCCGGCGCATCATACGGATCGATTCGGCTATCGGGCCGGCTTGAAGCAACGGTTCCCCTTCGCATCCCTGGCCGAAACTGACAACGGCCCGGGGAGCTTTCTGAAGATGGGCAGTCGCCACTTGGGCGATCTCGTCGGGCGTGGGAACAAAGCGAATCCTTTCCTGGGTCGCACAAATATCGGTGCCCTCCTGCAGGCTGATGCAGCCGAGGCAGCTGGCGTTGCAGGCGGGGGAGGTGGGCAGTGGGGCTTCCCAGCGCCGGAGGAAGTAGTTTTTGGCGGCCGGACAACCGTAGCCCAGGGCGCAGTTGCCCAGGTGCTGGATGAGGCGATTGTTCCTGTGCTGTTTCATCATCCGGAGGGCGTTCTGCTGGATCTCAGCCGGATCGAAACGATCGCTGTCCTGGCGGGGGTCCTCATCGATCCGCAGGGCTGAAACCACGAGGCCGTCGTTGTGCCAGCCCACCGCTGTATAGGCGAAGAGGGGCAGAACCGCAGCCTCCGCTGAGCTCTTGTACGCGGTGGAATAAAGCTGGGTGTGGGCCGGGGCGATGAACGCCGCTACCGCCTGGAGTCGGCTGTTTTCGGTATAGGGATTCCGCTCCAGCACCCGAAAGGTGGCCGAACTCCGATCGTAGCCGACGGGCAGCCGGCCGGGCAGCTGAAACAGCTCACTGCCCGGCGGCAGGGGAATCCAGTCCCCGGGCTGCAACCGTACGTAGCGCCCGGCGCTGGCGCCCACCATCTCCAGGTCGGAGAAATCGAGGATATTTCCGGTTTCATCGGCAAAGAGCAGGCTGGGCGTTTGAAAGCTCATGTCGCGATCTCCTGCAGCAGCGAAAACGATTATCGCGATCATAACAGGAACGGACGCCTTGTTCACCTGTTTAGCCCGTAAAACCTCAGCTTGACGGCGTAGAGGGGGAGTGCTAAACTGTTTTATAGCGACGAGCAGCCTTCCGTAAGAGGGGGATAATATGGCAAAAAAACTGTTTATCTTGTTAGTGATCGTTGGATTGGTCGCTTTTCTGGTGAATTGTAAAACCGCTCCCGAGCCGGAAGAACCGGTGGTAGCGGAAACACCCCAGGAAGAGCCGGAGAAAGCGGAGGAACCCGTGGTGGAGGCTCCCAAGGAGGAACCTGTGGAGGAACCCGCGGTCGAGGTGGCTCCGATCACGGATGAGGAGATTCAAAAGGCGCGCAACGCCATTGCCAGGGCCAGGGAAGCCGAGGCGGACTACTACGATCCAACAACGCTGAAGGAAGCTGAAGATGCCTTGAATGCGGCCCTGACGGTCCGCAGGTCCGATCCGACGACGGCCCGCAGGCATTTGGCGCAGTCTGTGGTTATGGCCAATTCGGCCTTCGACAACGCCGTGGCTGCGGCGGCACAGGAGCTGGCCCAACGGGCCGAAAGATTGAACAAGCAGCTGCTGGCGATACACGCAGATAAATTCCTGCCTGCGGAATACAACGCCGCGGTTGCCGGTGCGCCGGAAGCGCAGAAGTTGTTTTTGGCCGGCCAACTGGTGGAAGCCAGGGAAAAAGCCTATGCCACTCTTGCCGATATGTCCAACCTGCTGGAACGGCTGCGGGAACGCCAGCGCTGGATAGAAATTTTGAAACGCGACATCAATCAGTATCTGCAGGAGGCTGAAGAGCTCGATGCCCACGTGCGGGCGCCTCTGAAATTCCAGCGGGCCAACGGGCTGTATCTGGAGGGGATAGAAGCCTACCAGAAGTACAAACTGTTC
>CAZKCQ010000063.1:0-12391 GCA_964551205.1 uncultured Spirochaetaceae bacterium | reverse complement strand
TCCTGGTGGGGTTCAGCAACGCCATCAATCTGACCGACGGCCTGGACGGGCTGGCCACCGGTCTGGTCATCATGGTGGGCATCACCTTCGGGGTGCTCTCCTATCTGGCCGGACGCGCCGACTATGCCGCCTATCTTCAGATACCCTTCATCCAGCGCAGCTGGGAGATCAGTGTTTACAGTCTGGCTCTGGTAGGCGCGGCGGTCGGCTTTCTCTGGTTCAATGCCCACCCCGCGGAAATCATGATGGGAGACACCGGCAGCCTCTCCCTGGGTGGGGTGGTCGGCGTGATCGCCCTGATCATCAAGAAGGAGATTCTGCTGTTCGTCGTGGGCGGGGTGTTTGTGATCGAGGTTCTCTCGGTAGTTATCCAGGTCGTTTCCTTCAAATTGACCCGAAAGCGGGTGTTCAAAATGGCTCCCCTCCACCACCATTTCGAGCTGCTTGGCTGGTCCGAATCCAAGGTGGTGATACGATTTTGGATCCTGGGGGGATTGTTCGCGATCTTGAGTCTGTCCACGTTGAAGATTCAGTAGGAGAAGTCTGAGTTTTGGAGCGAATCGGAAAACCCCGCGGGGATGCCTTGCTGCTGCTCATTTTCATCGCCATGATCGGGATCGGTTTGTCCGTTCTCTTCTCCGCCTCCGCCTACTACGCCGAGAGGCTGTTTGCCGACCCCTACTACTTTTTCAAACGGCAGCTGCTCTGGGTTGTCCTGGGTGTCGTAGCAGCGGTGATCGTTGCTCATCTGCCCCTTCCCTTTCTGCGCCAGGGTACACCGTTCGTCGTGGCGGCGGCGTTGATCCTGACGCTCCTCACCTTCGTACCGGGCATCGGTCAGCCGATCATGGGCGCCCGCCGCTGGTTGTTCCTGTTCGGACAATCCTTCGAACCTTCGGAGCTGGTAAAGTTTTCCGTCGTGCTGTACCTGGCGGCTTTGTTCGCCAAGAAGGCGGATCGCATCAACGATCCGGTCAACTCGCTGTTGCCGCCGCTGCTGGTGGTTTCACTGTTTGTCACCCTGGTCTATCTTCAAAACGATTTTTCGACCGCCTTCTTTCTGCTGTTGATCGCTCTGGCCATGTTTCTCATCGCTCAGGTGCGGATCATCTATTTCGTTCTCTTGAGCCTGCTTTTCGTGCCGGTCGGGGGCATGCTTCTGTTTACCAAGGCCCATCGGGTGCGCAGGCTGATGGCTTTTTTGAATCCGCTGGCCGATCCCAGCGGGAGTGGTTATCAGGTGATTGCGGCTCAAACCGCCTTCATCAGCGGCGGTTTTTGGGGCAGGGGATTGGGCAGGGGAGTTAAAAAACTGGGAGGACTCCCCGAAGCCCACTCGGATTTCATCTACGCCGTGGTCGGGGAAGAGGCCGGATTTCTGGGAGCCGTGCTTGTGCTCCTGCTGTTCGCCCTCCTGGCCTGGCGGGGATACTCACTGGCTCTGAGAGGCAAGGACAGCTTCACCCGCTACCTGGCCTTCGGAATCACCAGTACGATTACCCTCCAGGCTCTTCTCAACATCGCTGTGGCGATCGGTCTTGTTCCGGCGACCGGCATCCCCCTGCCCCTGTTTTCCTCCGGTGGTTCTTCCATGTTGATGACCCTCGTAATGGGAGGCATACTGATAAATCTTTCCCGCCAGGGTGCGGAGGGGACCCAGAAGTATTCCGGCGTGAGCCGTGAGACGGGATGGAGGGATTAGCGAGAGATGTCGGAAGCACTGATTTTCGATAAGTACGGGAAACCCAGGGGAGGCAAGCGGGAGTTGCTGTTCAACCGCTTTCTTCTGGTTCTGGTCATGTGCCTGATTCTGTTCCTGGTCGGGGAGTTGGTATTTCATTTCATCATCGCCCCGCGACTGACCGTGCGCAACATCGTTATCAGAAGCGATCTGCCCCTGAGCAGGGAGGAGATCCTGTCGATTGCCGGCACTGAGGAGAACCCCTTCTACTACGACATCGACACCAGGCTGATTGGGGATGCTCTTGAGCGTCTGCCGATGGTGCGGAAAGCGGCTGTGGAGAAGACCTTTCCCGATGCTCTGCATATTACCCTCTACGGACGCATTCCCCTGTCCATAATTTTCTTCACGACCCCGGAAGGAAGAAGCATTCCGATGGTCATCGACGACCAGGGGGTGGTATTCGAGATCGGAAGCGCCTTGAGCCGGTGGGATCTGCCGGTGATCACGGGGGTAGAGTTCAAGAAGCTCGAGGTGGGTACGAAGCTTCCCGAAAAAGTGCAACCGATCCTGCAGGATCTCCATCGTTTGCGGCAGGAGGATCCGGGGTTGTTTCGACTGATTTCCGAACTACGCTTGATTCCGAGAGCGGCGGGAGATCTCGAGATTCTTCTGTATCCGGTCCAGTTCCCCGTGCGCCTGCGGCTTGCCGGGGGGTTGGATCCGGCTGTGTTACGCAACGCGGTGGTAATCCTGGATCTGATGGCCAAACAGGAACTGCTGATCCGGGTCAGGGAGCTGGATATGAGGACCGGAGAAGTTGTTTATAGGGTGGAGGAGGAGTGACGCTGTGGCTTCGGAAGATCTGATCGTCGGACTGGATATCGGCACGACAAAAGTCTGCGTCATCATCGGCGCTTTCAGCGACAGCGGCCAGCTGGAGATCATCGGCGTGGGCACCACTCCCTCCCGGGGCTTGAGGCGAGGCGTGGTGATAAACATCGAGACCACCGTGCGCTCGATTGCCGCGGCTGTCGAGGCCTCGGAGATGATGTCCGGCCGGGAGGTGGAGTCCGTCTACACCGGCATCGCCGGCGGCCATATCGAGGGCATCAACTCCCGCGGGGTGGTCGCGGTTACGGGCCGGGGGCGGGAGATTACCCGAGAGGATGTGGATCGGGTGATCGATGCGGCCAAGGCAATCGTCATCCCCATGGACAGAGAGGTGCTGCACGTGATCCCCCAGGAGTTCGTCGTGGATGACCAGGGGGGGATCAAGAACCCGATCGGCATGATCGGCGTGCGCCTGGAGGCGGAGGTGCATATCATCACCGGAGCCGTGACCTCCGCCCAAAACATCGTCAGATGCGTGAACAGGGCCGGCTTCAAAGTCAACGACATCGTGCTGGAGCCTCTGGCCTCATCCAAGGCCGTACTCAACCAGGATGAAAAAGAACTGGGGGTGCTGTTGATCGATCTGGGCGGCGGGACGACGGATGTGCTGCTGCATCTGGAGGGTGCACCCTACCACACGGAGGTGCTTTCCATAGGGGGCGACCAGGTTACCAATGATCTGTCGATCATGCTGAAGACCCCCCTGGATTCCGCGGAACACGTGAAAAAAGAGGCGGGGTGCTGCTACGCACCGCTGGTGCAGGAGGATGAAGAGGTGCACATCCCCGGTGTGGGAGGGCGCCCGCCCAAAACAATCATGCGCAGTGAGCTGGTGGAGATCATCCAGCCGAGGATGGCGGAGATCCTGGGGATGATCCGGGAACAGATCGACAGAAAGGGCTACCTCAATATCCTCGGCGGCGGGGTAGTCATCACCGGCGGAGGATCCCTGTTGTCGGGGACTGCGGAACTGGCCACGGAGATCTTCAATCTGCCCGCCCGGATCGGCTATCCGATCAAGGTGGGCGGGCTGGTGGAGGAGTACCACAATCCCATCTATGCCACCGGTGTGGGGCTGGTGCTTGCCGGTGCTTCCAGACGGGATGTGGATTACATGGACACCAGCTCCAGTGAAAAAACCTTCACCAGCGTGTGGGACCGGATGAGGAACTGGTTCAAAGAGTTTTTCTAGAATTGATAAGCCTGAAGTGCGGCATCATGATACGATAACTTTCATGGGAGGGGAACATGAATATAGAATTTACTGACGAGCTCTCGGGAAACCTCACTGTGATCAAGGTGATCGGTGTAGGCGGCGGCGGCAGCAATGCGGTGAACCGTATGATCGCTACCGGGCTGAAAAACGTCCAGTTCATCGCCGCCAACACTGATCTCCAGGCATTGCAGATGGCCAAGGCTCAATCAAAACTCGCCCTGGGCACGAAGCTGACCGGCGGACTGGGCGCCGGGGGCATACCCGAAATCGGGGAGAAGGCGGCCCTGGAGGACGAGGATAAGCTGCGGGAGACCCTGAAAGGGGCGGATATGGTGTTTATCACCGCCGGCATGGGCGGAGGAACCGGCACCGGGGCGGCGCCGATCGTTGCCCGTATTTCCCGGGAACTCGGCTCTTTGAGCGTGGCGGTGGTGACCAAACCCTTCGATTTTGAAGGCCGCCGCAAGATGGAGCTGGCTGATGAGGGCATCGCCCGGCTCAGGGATGAAGTGGACACCCTGATCGTGATACCGAACCAGTATCTGTTGAAGATCGTGGAACGGCGAACTCCAATCCGGGAGGCCTTTCTCATGGCCGACGACGTTCTGCGTCAGGGTGTACAGGGTATCTCTGATCTGATCACTGAGCCCGGGGAGATCAACATCGATTTTGCCGACGTCAAGACCGTGATGAAGGGCAACGGGGATGCCCTGATGGGTATCGGAATCGGCGGCGGGGATAACCGCGCCGTGGATGCCGCCACCAACGCCATCAACAATCCCCTGCTGGAGGATGCCAAGATAGAAGGCGCCCGGGCGATCCTGGTCAGCGTTACAGGCGGCAACGACCTGTGTCTGAGCGAGTTCGAAGAGGTGCTGAAGATCATCACCGCCAGTGCGGACAAGGAGGCGCTGATTATTGCCGGGACGAGCATCAATGCATCCCTGGAAGAGCAGCTCAGAGTGACTGTGATCGCCACCGGATTCAACGAACAAAAGCGCAAACCCGTGCAAAGAGAGGAAGTGGAGGATGATCAAAAGGGAGACATCATCTCCTACGACGAGTGGATCAAGATGCGCAAGGGGGTATCTGCGGCTGCTGCCGGTGCACCAACAGCCGGCCCTGCCGTTCCCTCCTTGAACAAGGGCCCCGGGGACTTTCTGGTGGGCCGCAACTCCAAAGAGGCGGATTTGAACGTCCCGACGGTTCTCAGGGAGAAGAAGTACCTGCAGCAGGGGGACGGGTAGGCTGGTAGGAGCCGATGGATAAACAGTCGAAGCTGCTTCGTATCTACTCGGATTATCTGACTGCCGAGCTGCGTCTTTCGGCCTCTACGATCGCCGTATACGCCCTGGAAGCTCGGTTGTTTCTGACCTACTGCGCGCAGGAACAGCTGGAGTTGGAGAGCGCCACGGTGGGCAACCTGATCGAGTATCTGATTCACAGGCAGCTTCAGGGGATCAGTCGGAAAACCACGGCCAAAGCGGTGAGCGCCCTGCGGGCATTCTTCACCTTTGCGCATCGGGAGCGGATGATCCCGAACAACCCGAGTGTTCATCTCGAGTCGCCCCGCAGCTCCCGCCGGATCCCGGAGGTCTACACCCTGGATCAGGTAGAGGCGATCCTGGAAGCCATCGACACCGCAACACCGGCGGGGATCAGAGATCGCTTCCTCTTCGAGCTGATCTATTCCTGCGGCTTGAGAGTCTCCGAGGCTGTTTCCCTCACCCTGGACCGCATCTATCGGAGGGAGCAGATGCTGCGGGTCGTGGGCAAGGGATCGAAGGAACGCCTGGTTCCGATGGGGGAACAAGCCCTGTTCTGGATGCGGCGCTATCTGGAAGAAGCCCGGCCCGCTCTTCTGAAAGACAAAAAGGAGCGGGCCTTGTTCATTAATCGAAGCGGCAGGCCTCTGTCCCGAAAGGGAATGTGGAAACGCTTCAAGGAAACACTGGCCCTGGCCGGCGTGGAGGGAAAGATCCATACCCTGCGGCACTCCTTTGCCACCCATCTGCTGCAGGGAGGGGCGGATCTGAGGGCGGTGCAGACACTCCTGGGTCATGCGGATATCGGAACGACCCAGATCTACACCCATGTGGATGAGAGTCAGCTGCACCGGCAGCACAGACAATTTCACCCGCGGGGATAGAATCGTGAGGAACATTTTGGGTGTTGGAGGAATTGGAGACTCGGGTACCCCGGTTATGAATGCTCAGGTCGGTTCCAAGGTCGCCGCTCTGATCCTGACCTGCCTGCTGTTTGTCTGCCTGGTCGCCGCCCTGAGCGCCTGCAGCAGGGTCGACAGGGAAGATGCCATGGTGGATCAGCTGGCAGAGATGGAGGGCGGGGCGGACCGGGAGGTTTCGCTGCAGAGGGTGGAGGAGATCCAGCGGGAGGTGCGGCGTTACCGCCGTGAGGTGGAGCGAACAATCGATGCCAGCGGACAGCTCGGAGTATACTACAAGATGCTGGCCGTGGAGTATATGCGGGGCGCCATGTATGGAGAGGCCTACGAAGCCTTGGAGCAAGCCATCGCCATCCAGCCGGAGAATCCCATTCTTTTCTACTACTCCGCGGTGTGTGCGGCTCGAATGGGTAAGGCCCAGGTGATCAGTGAGGATCGGGTGCGCTGGCTGGACAGATCCGAAGCGCTGTACCGTCGTGCCATTATTCTGGATCCGGGTTATGCCGCCGCCCTCTACGGGTTGAGCGTGCTCTACGTCTTCGAGCTGGACCGCCCGGAAGAGGCTGAGGATCTGCTGGAGAGATTGTTGACGGTGGAGAGCAAAGAGATCGACGGACGCTTCCTGCTGGCCAGGGTGTACTACAGCCTTGGCAAGCTGGAGAATGCTATCGAGCTTTACCGTGAGATCGAATCCCTCACGGATGAAAAACAGGTACGGGAACAGGCCCTGAACGGCAGAAAACGGGTGGAGGAGGAGCTGTATGGCGCCCAGTGAGCGGTTGGCTCTGGCCGTAAACCGGGTTCCCTTCCTGCGGCCCCTGGAAAAGTTCCGGGTGATGGCTCTCTGCCCGGGGACGGATCAGTTTGTCGACCTATCTCGGGGAGATATGGAGCGGATCCTGAAGCGCCGCTTCGACGATCCCGGCCTGCCGGCGCAGTGGTATCTGGATGCGGCGGAGAGGGATCGAAAAGGCTTGACTCGGGGACGGTTCCAATGCACTTTTTACTGGTCAAGAGCTTATCCGCCTCAACTGAGGGAGATCTACGATCCGCCGTTGCTGCTGTACCACCGCGGGAAGCTGCCTGACTGGTCCAAGCCTCTGGTGGCGATAGTAGGTACCCGTCATCCAACCGGGCAGGCCCGGGAGATTTCCTACGCCCTGGCCTTCGAGCTGGCGGGTTTGGGTTTAACGACGGTTTCGGGGCTGGCCCGGGGCATCGATGCGGAGGCCCACCGTGGAAGCAGCGATGCCGGGGGAAAGAGCATCGCCGTTCTGGGGAACGGAGTGGATATCCTCTTTCCCGGGTCAAGTGCAAAGGTGGGTCGAAGCCTGCTTGCCGCCGGCGGCGTCCTGCTCAGCGAGTATCCTCCCGGAGATCCCCCGCTGGCCCGCAACTTTCCCGCCCGGAACCGGATAATCAGCGGCCTGGCTCGAACCACGGTTGTGGTGCAGGCGCCTCTACGTTCCGGGGCACTGATAACCGCCGACTACGCTCTGGAGCAGGGCCGGGAGCTGGCGGTCCACCGGGTGGGTATTGTCGGTGAGCGGGGTGCGGGATCGCGACGATTGGCCGAGCAGGGAGCGGCGGTCATCGACGATGCGGCGGACATACTCGGCGACTGGGGATGGGTACGGCGCAGTGGGGACAGGAAACAACAGGCCGTGCAGATGAGCTGCTGCCCGGACACCGGCAAGCAGCTGGCCAGGGCTCTGGAGGAGGAGCTGGCGGGGCGTATCGTCTGCCGAAGCGGCAGAGTTTTTGAGAGAGACATGCATGGGAAATAACAACAAAGGGATCCTGATTATCGTAGAATCCCCGGCTAAAGCCAGAACCATAGAGAAGTATCTGGGATCGGGCTATTCGGTGGAAGCATCGATGGGACACCTGGTCGACCTGCCCAAATCCCGCCTGGCCATCGACGTGGGAAACGGTTTCCAGCCGGAGTACATCACGATCCGGGGAAAGGCCAAGATCCTGAAGGGGCTGCAGAAAGCGGCGGTCAAATCCGCAGAGGTGCTCCTGGCCTCCGACAATGATCGGGAAGGGGAGGCGATCTCCTATCACCTCAAGAACGCAATCCGCAAAGCTAAGCCGGATCTGCCCATCAAGCGCATCGTTTTTAACGAGATCACCCCCCAGGTCATCCGGGAGGCGGTGACCCAGGCCAGGGAGATCGATGAGGCCAAGGTGGAGGCTCAGAAGGCGCGGCGGATCCTGGACAGACTGGTCGGTTACCACCTCTCCCCGATCCTGTGGAAGAAGGTAAAGAACGGTCTTTCGGCGGGTCGGGTTCAGTCGGTGGCGCTGCGGCTGATCTGCGAGCGGGAGCAGGAAATCGAATCCTTTGTGCCGGAAGAGTACTGGAGTTTGGACGTAGAGCTGCGCAAGGGCAAGAGTGTCTTCCAGGCGTCGTTCACCGAGTACCGGGGCAAAAAGTTCGATCTCAAGACCCAGGGCGACTGCTTAAAGATCGTGGCGGAGCTCCAGGGGGAGGAGTTCCGGGTCGGCGAGGTGAAGGAGACGCAAAAAACGCTCCGGCCGCGGGCTCCCTACACCACTTCGAAGCTTCAGCAGGAGGCGGCCAACAGATTCGGTTTCACCTCCCGGAAAACAATGCGGATAGCTCAAGGGTTGTACGAGGGGATCGACATCGGTTCCGGCCGGGTGGGCCTGATCACCTACATGCGCACGGACTCCACCCGCATTTCTCCGGTGGCTCTGGGGGAGGTGAGGGAATTCCTGGCAAAGAATTACCCGGAGGAGCTGCCCGAAAAAGCCAATGTCTACAGCTCCGGTGCCAGATCGCAGGATGCCCACGAGGCCATCCGACCCACATACGTCGCCAACACCCCGGGGGATGTCAAATCATCCCTCTCCGCGGAACAGTTCAAACTCTACTCTTTGATCTGGGAGCGTTTCGTGTCCTCTCAAATGAAGCCCGGACGCAGCTCCACGATCACCGTGGATATTCGGGCGGGGGAGGCGACGTTCCGGGCCAGTTCGACCGCCATTGTCGAGCGGGGGTATCAGAAGGTGTTGCGCGTGCTGGCGCCAAAGAGCGCCAGGAAGGCCCTGCCCCGCCTGGAGGTCGGGGACAGGCTAGAGGCGTTTCGTTTCCATCCGGAGCAGCATTTCACCTCCGGACCGTCGCGCTACACGGATGCGACGATCATCAAAACCCTGGAGGAGAGGGATATCGGCCGACCGTCGACCTATGCACCCATCATTTCCGTGCTGCTGGACCGCTACTACGTGGTCCGCAGGAACCGGCAGCTGGTCGCCACCCAGTTGGGCCGAATCATAAACAACCTGCTGACGGAGAATTTTTCCGAGCTGGTGAATGAAAACTTCACGGCGGAGATGGAAAAGCGTCTGGACGATATCGAGGGCGGGAAGGAGAGCTGGGCGAACGTGGTGGAGGAGTTCTACCGCGAGTTCAAACCCCAGGTGGATCACGTCATGGAAACCCTGGAGTCCATCAAGGGTGTTTTGGATGAACCAACCGACCTGATTTGCGAGAAGTGCGGCCGGCCCATGGTGAAGAAACTGGGACGCTACGGTTTCTTTATAGCCTGCACGGGATTCCCGGAGTGCCGGAACACCAAGCCGGTACCCCTGGCCGATTGTCCGCGCCCGGGTTGCGACGGCAAGATCGTGGCCCGCCGGGGCCTGAAGGGAAGAGGGCGGGAGTTTTACGGCTGTACGAACTATCCGGACTGCGACTTCGTGACCTACGACAAGCCGACCGGGTCGACCTGCCCCCACTGCGGTCAGTTCCTGGTGGCCAAGGAGGACAAGCAGAGGGGCGCGTACAAAGCCTGCATCAATCCGGAGTGTGATTACCTGCATACCCATGCCTCGGAGGACAAGAGTGCTTGAGCGCTACCTCCAGTATCTGACCCACGTGCGTCACCTCTCAGCCAACACCCTCGGCGCCTATAGCCGAGATCTGGAGCTGTACTTGGCATTCCTGGAGGACCGGGGTTTGACCCCGGAGCAGATGGATGCGGCCAACGCCAGGTCCTTCGTCGGCTACCTGTCCGAAAGGGATCTGTCCTCCCGCTCGATCAATCGGGTGCTCTCGGCTGTTCGCGGCTACTACCGTTTCCTCGAAAGGGTCGGTGTAGAGGCGGGGAATCCCTTCGCCTCGATCAAGAGCCTCAAGATCGACGGCAAGCTGCCGGCCTTCCTCTTCGAGGAGGAGATCGATCGGCTGCTCGCAGCCGGGGAGCCGCAGGACCTCTGGGAGCTGCGGGACCTGCTGATCCTCGAGCTGCTGTATTCCACCGGTTGCCGGGTGTCGGAGCTGGCTTCGGCCAACCTTACGAATCTGGACCTCAAGGGGTCCACCCTTCGGGTTCTGGGAAAAGGCAACAAGGAGCGTCTGGTATTCATCGGCCGGGCCGCTTTCAGGCGACTGCGGGAATACCTGTTGCGGCGAAAGGCATTAAAGACCGGTGACGCCGAGGGCCGGAGAGCCCTGCTGATCAACCGGCGGGGACAGCGACTGTCGGTTCGGGGAATCCAGACCATCATCGACGGTCTGCTCGCGCGCTCGCCTCTGGACAAACCGGCCACTCCCCACACCTTCCGCCACAGTTTCGCCACCCATATCCTGAGAAAGGGGGCGGACATCCGGATCGTTCAGGAACTTCTGGGACATGCCAGTCTGTCCACGACCCAGGTGTACACCCACCTGGATATGGAGCGTCTGCGGGCGGTGTACGGCTCCGCCCATCCCCATGCGCGGTCGGCCGCCCTGCACCGCGACACGACCCGACCAAAAGCCGGGCCGGAAGCCGGGAATGACCCAAAGCACCGGGAGGATGGAGAATGAAAAAAATCCACGGCACTACGATTCTCTCGGTTCGTAAGGACGGCAAGTTGGCCATGGGCGGAGACGGCCAGGTTACTTTCGGCAACATCATCATGAAGGCCAATGCGCGGAAGATCCGCAAGATCTACGACGGGAAGATCGTGGTGGGATTCGCAGGGACCACGGCGGACGCCTTCACACTCTTCGAACGCTTCGAAGCCAAGATCAAGGAGTACGGGGGGGATCTCCGCCGGGCTGCGGTGGAGCTGGCCAAGGATTGGCGAACCGACCGGGTTCTGCGCCGTCTGGAGGCGATGCTCCTGGTTGCGGACCGCAAGCACATGCTGCTCATCTCCGGAACCGGGGATGTAGTGGATCCGGAGGAGGATGTGATCGCCATCGGTTCCGGTGGCAGCTTTGCCTACGCGGCAGCCCGGGCTTTCCTGCAGTCCCAGTCCTGTTCGGCCCGGGAGGTGGTGGAGCGATCCTTGAGGATCGCCTCGGAAATCTGTATCTATACGAACTCGGAACTCATCGTAGAGGAATTGGAATGAAGATTGATCTGGACTCGCTCACCCCCAAGCAGATTGTGGAAGAGTTGGATAAATATATCGTGGGACAGAACAAGGCCAAAAAATCGGTGGCCATCGCCCTGCGCAATCGAACCCGCCGGCAGAGGCTTTCCGAAGAGATGCGGGACGAAGTCGCCCCGAAGAACATCATCATGATCGGACCGACGGGGGTGGGAAAAACCGAGATCGCCCGCCGGCTCAGCCGGCTCTGCGGAGCACCCTTCGTCAAGGTGGAGGCCACCAAGTATACGGAGGTGGGCTACGTCGGGCGGGACGTGGAGTCCATGATCCGTGATCTGGTCAGCGTGTCCGTGTCCATGGTGAAAACGGAGCTGCAGGAAAAGGTGCGGGAGGAGGCCGAAAAGCGGTCAGAGGAAGCCCTGCTCGACCTTCTGCTGCCGGGGATAGGTAAATCCCCGGCAGCGCCTCGAGGCGGGGGAGCACAGCCGCTGCGGGTTGAGCCGGCCGTCCCCCGGACCGAAGCGTCTCCCAGCCCCGCGCAACCGGCCGCATCCAGCACGCGGGAGAAGTTCAGGGAGAAACTCCGCGCCGGGGAACTGGAGGACAAGACAGTAGAGGTGAACGTCACCAGCAACCAGTTTCCGGCTATAGAGATCTTTTCCGGGACCAGCCTGGAGGAGCTGGATGTGAATATCGGCAACCTGGGAAACATCTTCGGCGGCCGCAAAAAACGCAAGAAGTCCACCGTGGCCCGGGCCCGGGACATCCTCCTGGCTGAAGAGATGGACAAACTGATCGACATGGAACGGGTCACTGAACAGGCGATCAAGCGGGCCGAACAGATGGGGATCGTGTTCATCGATGAGCTGGATAAAATAGCCTCACGGCAGAACGTCAGCGGGGTGGACGTGTCCCGGGAAGGGGTACAGAGGGATATCCTGCCGATCGTAGAGGGATCCAAGGTGCACACCCGTTACGGGATGATCGACACCTCCCATATCCTCTTTATCGCGGCGGGAGCGTTCCATATGAGCAAGCCCTCGGATCTGATCCCGGAGCTTCA
>CAZKCQ010000062.1:0-12442 GCA_964551205.1 uncultured Spirochaetaceae bacterium | reverse complement strand
GTCACCCCTCACCAGATTTTGAGTCTGGCACGTCTACCAGTTTCATCACGCCGGCACAACCTCCCGAGATTAGTCCGCATCCCGGCACCTTGTCAAGAAACCCCGCCTCTGCTTAACTGCCCAACAGGATGTACGGCAGCGGAATGCACCCCGAGCAGATAAACGCCTTGTATAGCGAATGCAGACTCTGTCCCAGGAACTGCGGCGTCGACCGGCTGCAGGGGGAGAGAGGATACTGCGGGGAAAGCGCGCGGATGCGGATCGCCTGGGCCGGTCTGCACATGGGGGAGGAACCGCCCTTGCTCGGAGAGAAGGGATCGGGAACGATCTTCTTCTCCGGTTGCACCCTGAAGTGCGGTTCCTGCCAGAACTGCCAGATCAGTTATGAGGGAATCGGTCGGGAGATATCCTCCGGGGAGCTTCGGAGCTTGATGCTGCGGCTGCAGGAACGGGGTTCGGCAAATATCAATTTGGTAACAGCGAGCCACTTCACCCCTTCGATCGTAGAGGTCGTAGCCGAGGCCCGACGGCTGGGGCTTGCGATCCCCGTGATCTGGAACTCCTCGGGATACGAAACCGTCTCAACCCCGGAGCGGCTGAAGGAAACCGTGGATGTGTACCTGCCGGACTGCAAGAGCCTGGATCCGGAGGTGAGCCGACGCCTGATGGGGGCGGCGGATTATCCGGAGGTGGTACAGCCGGTGCTGCTCAAGATGGTGGAGGACAAGCCGCTGATCTTCGAGAAGGAGCAGTTGCGCCGGGGTGTGATGATACGCCATTTGGTGCTTCCCGGTTTATTGGATCAGAGCCGGGAGGTGTTGGAGTGGTTCGCCGAACATATCCGGGATCGGGCCCTGCTCTCCCTGATGTTTCAATTCACGCCTCTGAGACAGGAGGCGGAGCGGGATGCAGTTCACCCCCAGAGGACCGTAAACCGCCGGGAATACCAGCAGGTTCTTTCCTGGCTGGAGGAGCTGGAGATCAGCCACGGATATGTCCAGGCTCCGGCCCGCAGCGACGACTGGCTGCCGAATTTCACCCGTCTCAATCCCTTTCCCCAGGGTCAGGCCGTGCCGCTCTGGCACTACCAATCAGGCAATGTGGGGTGAGGCAGGAGGCGGGAGATGGAAAAACGCACCGTCCCCGAACGGATCTATCCGTTCACTCCGGACCGATGACCGTGCCCTCGAACTTCTCGTCGTAGAGGATCTTTTTCAAATTGTCGATGTTGCGCCCCCCGGCCACGATGACCTGAAGCTTGATCCGGGCCGCCTTCTCCGTGGCCACCGGGTCGAAGGGCACGTTGATCCCTGGTGTCCAGGTGTCACCGACCAGTTTTTGGAACTCCTTCCAGCTGACAGCGTCCAGGCACTTGGCGTCGGGATCGGTTTTGGGATCCGCGGTGTACACCTTGGTGATGTTGGAGAGGTTGAGCAGGGTGTCGGCCTGGAATCGTTCGGCCAGCAGCACAGCGTCATAATCGGTGGAAAAACCCGGTTTCCAACCGGCGGCCACCAGGATGCGGCCGGGGAACACGCTCACCGCCGTGGGATCGGTGATCACCTGCTCCAGGCAGACATCCCGGAACAGATGTTTTAGCAGCTCCGCATTCAGGCGGGTTGCGGCGATCCCGATCCAGTCCAGGATGTCCGCATCCGCCTCCGGGATCACCGCCCGGTAGGCCCGCTGGTACTCCCGGGCCGGCCCTCCACCGCCGCAGACGATAATAAGGCGGCTGTCCGGTTTCCGCTCCAGGTACTCGAGAATCGCGGCCCGAAAGGCCAGCAGGAAGTTCGAATCGACCTTGTCGGGGACGATGATCGATCCGCCCAGGGAAATCACTTTCGTAGTGCTCATCCGCCCCTCCTGTTCCCGCAGTAGTGTATGAGGAAAAGGGAAGGACGTTCAAGCGACCGGCGGGTGAATCACGGGGTGCGATTCGTGAGCTCAACGCCTATGTCGTGGTTCGCTAGGATTGAACAAACCGGCATCTACCGGTATACAGATCGATATGAAAGTACTGATTTCGGATAAGACGGATCCTATCTGCGGGGAGACGCTGAAGAGCTTTCCCGGCATAGATGTGGAGGAGCGTGGGGGCATGAGCCCTGAGCAACTGTTGCAGGAAATCCCCGGCTACGAGGCCCTTGTGGTCCGTTCGGCCACCAAGGTCACCGCCCAGGTCATCGCAGCGGGAACGAAGCTCAAGGCGGTCGGCCGGGCCGGCGCCGGCGTAGATAATATAGACATCCAGGCGGCCAGTGAGCGGGGGATCCTGGTGATGAACACCCCCGGGGGCAACGCCAATGCTGTGGCCGAGCTGGCCTTGGGCATGATGTTCGCCCTAACTCGAAAGCTCCTCTCGACGGCCGAGGGCATGAAGGCGGGCCGCTGGGAGAAGAAGGGGTACCAGGGCGGTGAGCTGGTCGGCAAGACCCTGGGACTGGTGGGCATCGGACAGGTTGGTGCCCGGGTCGCCCGCAAGGCCGCGGCCCTGGACATGAGGGTGCTGGCCTACGACCCTTTCGTCAAGGCTGAACAGGCGCAGGAAATGGGAGCCGAGCTTTGCGAGCTCGACCGGCTGTACGGGCAGAGCGACTACATCAGCCTGCACCTGCCCAGGAACGAGCAGACCGCCGGTATGATCAACGGTGATGCCTTTGAAAGGATGAAGCCGGGGGTGTTTCTGATCAACTGCGCCCGGGGAGGCATCGTGGTGGAGGCGGACCTGCTGCAGGCGCTGGAGCAGGGGCGGGTAGCCGGCGCAGGCATCGATGTCTATGAAAAGGAGCCGCCGGAGGACTGGTCGCTGGCAGAGCATCCGGCGGTCATCGCCACCCCGCACATCGGGGCTGCGACCGGGGAGGCCCAGGTCCTGGTGGCACAGATGATCGGCCGGCAGATAGGGCAGTACCTGAGCGAGGGCAAGGTCGTCCACTCCGTCAACCAGACCTAGATACGTAAAGATTGCGGTGCATCCGCCCGGATTGCCAGTATCCTGTGATCGCCACTTTTCGCAGGGTGCCGGGCTTGGCAGTGTGTCGAGTTGCCGTGGTCCGCCGGAAGCGGCAATGTAGCCTCCCGGTTGATTATGCTGTATATTTGAGTCTAGGAAGCTTCAAACAAATCATGGCTGGAGATATAACCCACATTCTTGAATCCTGGGAGTTCGATCCGGACAATCAGGTGCGCATCATCCAAACCAACGACGGCAGGGAGGTGCTTCAGATCCGGCAGCCTCTGGGAATCGAACAGTACGAATTGGACGGTCGGCCCGATGGCAAGACCCTGGAGGGCAGGGAGTGCTACCTCGATGTCCTGCAGGAGCAGCTACAGGAGCACGTGCAGGCCACCGGCGCGGATGAAGGTTTTCAGGTAACCCGGGAGCAATTCCGGATGCTCCAGAATGAAGGAATCATCTACTACTACCGCTACCTGGTCCTGTTCCAGATCGGGGATTTCGAACGTACCGTCCGGGACACGGAGCACAACCTGCGGATCTGCGATCTGGTAGGGAAGTTCGCGGAGAGTGAGGAAGACAAAAACGAGATCCTCCAGTATCGGCCCTACATCCTGCGCATGTTCGCCATCGCCAAGGCCATGATCTCCCTGCATCAGCAGTTGAAGGCCGCAGCCAAGGAGATCCTGGAATCCGCAATAGAAGAGATCGAGAACATGCCGCCCATCGACACGCCGGCATTTCAATTCGAACGGATCCGTTCGCTGAAATACCTCCGTTCGACCCTCAAGCAGGTGTTGGAGCAGAAGATGTCCCCCCTCGATCAGTTGAAGAAGCAGCTTGACAGCGCCGTGGAAGAAGAGAACTACGAACTGGCCGCGGAACTGCGCGATAAAATTCGAACCTTGAAGAAAGAGTTCGAACTCTAAGGAACCCCTTTCAACCTACTCGAGATTCCGGAGATGAGATTGCTGTTTCAAAAGAAAAAGAATGCAGATCCGGATGCTCCGCTGCGGGATAGCTGGCGCACCGACTTTCGCTGGTTTGAAAAAAGGCGTTTTACCAACGAGCTTGCCGAGGATTTCTCCTCCAAGACGCGGAGGGGAAGACTCGAACTGAAGATCCACAAATCGAGCTGTTTTGCCTGGGTTCTGGCTCCCCATCAATACAGAGATTTCATGATCCGGGCCAGGCTGCACATCGGCCGGGACAACGGGCACTCCTCCGTCGGATTTGTTTTCCGCTACAACAACCAGGACAACTTCTACTATTTACTGCTGTCCAACCGCAACCGCTTCCGCTTCGACGTGGTGTTCAATCAAAACCCGATGCATCTGATTGAATGGACCCCCTTTCCCGAGTCTGTAGAGGAAGCCACCGAGCTGCGGATCATCGCCAGGGACAACGACTTCTCGTTTTTCCTGGGTGATGAGTGGCTGGCGGGGACCAGCGACGATACTTTGAAGACGGGATTCGTGGGATTCGCCGCCCAGAACTACGAGGAAAAGAACGAAGGAGTTTTTCTCCTGAACAGCCTGAGCATCGAATCCCGCCCCGTGCAGGTGGAACAGGAGTATCTGCGTTGGACCGGCTACATTCCGGTTTCTCCGCAGTCACGAATCACCCTGGCCCGAACCTACGCGGAAATGGGCAAGCATTCCGAGGCGGTAGTACAGCTGAGGGCTGCGATGAAGCACCTTTCCGATTCAGCGGAGCTCCATCTGCTGTTGGCGCGGGCCTACACCCAGCTCAAGGCGTATCCTGAAAGCCTCTCCTGCCTGGATCGGGTACTCGAGCTCCAGCCGGAGAATGATCAGATCCGTCTGGAGAAGGCCGATGTTCTCTTCCTGCAGGGAGATTTCCTCGGCTGCCGGGACTATATCGAATCGCTGCGGCCCCGATATCCAAAAGATCCGCAGCTGCACAATCTGTTGGGAAGATGCCAGTACAACCTCGGCAACTGGGAACAAGCAGCCGGCCAATATCGGGAGGCCATCGACCTGGATCCGGAGAACGCTGTCTGTCGGGTCAATCTGGCCCGCTGTCTGGAGCGCGCAGGGGAAAGCGAAGGCGCCGTGAAGGACTATTTCGAGGCGGCCCGGCAGCTGTTCCGACAGGAGTTGTACGCCGAGCTGTCCCTGGTTTTGGCCCGGTTGAACGGTCTGCTGCCGCCGGATTCCGATCAGGCCTATGAGCTGAAGTCGTTCGAGGGGAAGATGCTCTACCACGAGGGCAAGAAGCATCAGGCCGAAAATCTGTTCACCGAGGTGATAGACTCCGGGTACGCTGACAGCGGCATTCATTATCTGTACGCTTTGATGCTGATCGAGAAACAGGACAGAGCCGCAGCGGAGGTCCTTCTGGCCAAAGCCACGGAAATCGATCCGGATTATCCCCTGTACTGGTTTCGACTGGCGGAGAACCGATTCCTCCTGGGTGAAGACCCGTGGCAGGCTCTGGACAGAGCCTATAGCCTGGATGCCGAGGATCCCTGGATCAACAACCTCCAGGGGCAGGTGCTGCTCGGGGAAAAACGCTATACGGAGGCTCTGCCCTGTTTCCAGAAGGCTATAGAGGCCGAATCCAAGGCGGCGAGCATCTACAGGAACTACGCGGAGTGCCTGATGCGCCTTGAGCGTGGGGAAGAAGCCCTGCAGCTGTTGGCAAAAGGAATCGAGCAGGCCGACGGATCGGAGGAGGAATTGGCATCCCTCCACAATCAACGGGGGAACTGCCTGGTGGAGCTTCAAAGATGTGCAGCGGCGATCGAGGATTATGAAAAGGCTCTAGAACTCGTCCCGGCGAGCAGGGACTACATGCAGAACTGCGCCGCTTGTTGTATAGAGCTGGACATGATCATGCGGGCGGAGGAACTGCTGAACAACTTGTTGGAGGAGCGGGAAAGCGCCTCTGTCTACAACCTGACGGGAAATTTGGCCGTGGTGACGGGAGAGTTCGAACGCGCCCGCCTGGCCTACCTGGAGGGGCTGAAGCTGGAGGAGGACGATCGGGAGATCAAACTCAACCTGCTGTCTCTGTATATCGAAACCGAAAAGGTCGAGGAAGCCGGAAAGTTGCTTGCCGAGATGAATGGGTGGGCGGATCCACCGAAGCGCTGCAGGCATCTTCAGGATCGTTTCCAGGATCGATTCGAGGAGCTCTTGGAGTGCTCGGAGTGCGGCCGGCAGTGGCGGGTGCCGAAACAGCTGCCGCCTCAGCCCTCCTTCACCATCCACGGGGAGCCTCCCGGGGAGGCGCCGGCGGGGCGATGCGAACAGTGTGATCGATTGTACTGTATAGCCTGTGCCTCCGAATGGGTCGAGGACGGAAGACTGATGTGCCCCAAGTGCAACAAGCGTCTGCGCCTGAATGACGACTCGCTGAAGTATCTGTTGCTGCAGTACGTGGGTGAGGAGTAGAGCGCAGGGCCCCGGGAGGACCCGCCGCGGAGGAGCGGTTCCGCCATTGCACTCCTGTGCAGTTGTGGTTCAGCTTGACAAACGGGGGAGTTTCAGTAAGATGGGAGCGAGCGAATAGATTGAGACAGTCATCAATTTCTTTCTATATAATTTTAATCCTTATCCTCTGTGTTTCCGGGTTGCTCTCCGCTCAGGAGATCCAGACCGCGGAGAACTACTTCGACGAGGTCTCCGCCCGCTACGGAAAGATCCAGGACTACACGGCGACCATCTCCATAACCCAGGGGGAGACGGTCATGAGTGGGATCCTGTACTACAAGAATCCGAATCTACTGCGCATAGACTTTACGGAACCGGAGGATCAGGTCCTGGTAACGAACGGGTCGGAGCTGACCATCTACATTCCCAAGTACGAGGTGATCCTGGTGCAGAAGCTGCGGCGCAGAAGCCAGGCGGCCCTTGCCAACATGGCTTCCGAACAGGGGCTCAACCTTCTCAAGAAGAACTACGGGGTCGCCTACCTGAGCGGCCCGGGATTCGTTCCCCTGGACGAAGAATCGGACGAACAGGTGCGAAAGCTGAAGTTGGAGAGCCGATCCACCGCGGAGGGATTCCGTCAGATCGTACTTGCCATAGGCCGGACCGGTCTGATCCGTCGCATCACGGGGGTTACGATTGGGTATGAGGAGTTCATGCTCGATCTGACCGACATCATTGTGAACCAGAACATCCCGGATACTCGCTTCGAATACGACTCACCTCCCTATGCCAATGTCTACAACGATTTTCTGTTCGAGGCGGAAGAATAGATGGAATCAGTAGGGCAGAAGCTCAGAGAGACGCGGGAGCAGCACAACTTTTCAGTCGAACAGGTGGCACGGGACACCCACATCTCCAAGCAGTACCTGGAAGCCCTGGAACAGGAGCAGTTTTCTACGATTCCCGGGGAGACCTATATCATCGGATTTCTGCGCAACTACGCCGAGTACCTGTCCCTGAATCCGGAAGAGATCGTCAGCCTGTACAAGAACATCCAGATTCAGGAGCAGCCCCTGCCGATGACCGAGCTGCTGGAACCCGCGCGTCCCAAAGCTTCCCCCAGGATATTCATCCTGCTGGTGATCGTTCTGGCCGTACTCGGCGCAGGGGGGTATCTGCTGTACCGCTACACGATCGCATCTCCCAAGCCGGCTCGCCCGCAGACGGAAGTGATCCAGGAGGCAGCCGTGCAGGGGGAGGGGCAGATGTTCGTTTTCGAAGACGAGGCCATGACGCGCTGGTTCAACCTGGATGATACGATAGGCTTTCCGTTGAACGGAAACACCTATCGCCTGCAGCTGGTCAGCATAGACAGGACGCTCACCGTGAAAGTGCCCGGCGGAACCCTGGACATGACCGTAGGCCAGGACAGGCAGCTGGACGTGAACGGTGACGGGCGCAATGATCTGCGCATCTTGCTCAACGATCTCGATGCCACGGGCGTGGCCAAACGGGTAAACCTGAGCCTCTACAAGATAACCAAAGCCACCCCGGCGCAGGTTGCCGAAGCTTCCGCAGGTGAACAGAGTGCCCTGACCGAGGAAGGGGAAGGCGCTCCGACAACCGCGAGCGAGGCGGCTGCCCCCCAGGCGGCTGCGCCCGAGACGGCGGCCGAAGCCACAGAGGGGACGACCTCCATCATTACCGCCGATGCTCCTGCGCCGTTTCGGGTCTCCATATCCTTTCGCGGCTACTGCCTGTTCCGTTACCTCGTCGACAACGATATCCGGGAGGAGAGGTTTTTCCACAAAGGAGAGAGCTTCTCCCTGGACGCGAAGAGAGAGGTGCGGTTATGGATTTCGAATGCGGGGGTCGTGCGCCTGATGGTAGGCGGCAGGGAACTGGAGGTGGGTCGCCCCGGTGCGGTAACCAGCAAACAGGTCCGCTGGCGTCGTGATGAGGACAGCGGCCAGTACATCCTGGAAGTGGTTACCAGCGAATAGCCGTTCATCCCAATGACATTCTTCATCGAGAGTCTCGGCTGTGCTAAGAATCAGGTCGATTCCGAGTACCTGATTGCAGACCTGGAGGCCAGGGGTTTGCGCTGGGTCGGGAGCCCCGAAGAGGCTCGGGTCATCATTGTCAACACCTGCGGTTTCATCACCAGTGCCAAGGATCAATCCATCCGAACCTCTCTGTCTCTCAAGGACCGCTTCCCGGAGAAGAAGGTGATCATGCTGGGCTGTCTGGTTCAACGTTACGCAGCGGAGCTGGAACGGGAGATGGGAGAGATCGACGGCTTTGTCGGGTTGAACGACCTGGATGCACTGTGGCGATTGCTGTCAACCGGGAGCGGCGGCCGGGCAGGTACAGTCGAGACAGCCCAGCCGCAGGTGCGGTCCCGCCGCCGCTTTCTCTCCTTTCCCGGCGGCGCCTACGTGAAGGTGGCGGAGGGCTGCTCGAACCACTGCAGCTACTGTGCCATTCCCCTGATCCGGGGGGAGCTGATCAGCAGACCTGCCTTGAAAATCCTGGAAGAGATCGAGGAGCTGCTCCGGCGAGGCGTGGTCGAGATCGTGCTCATCGCCCAGGATTTGGCCTCCTACGGACAGGATCGGGGAACACGGGAACTTGTAGCGCTGGTGAGGTCGATCCTCCAGCACGAAGGGCGTTTTTGGCTCCGCTTGCTCTACCTCCATCCGGATCATTTCCCTATGGAGCTGCTCGATGTGGTAGCCGCCGATCCCAGGGTGCTGCCCTACTTCGATATCCCCTTTCAGCACGCAAGCTGCACAGTACTGGCCGGGATGGGACGAAGCGGCTCCGCGGAAACCTACGCAAAACTGGTCCGGGGTATTCGTGACCGTATCCCGGAGGCGGTGGTTCGCTCGACTTTTCTAGTTGGCTTTCCCGGGGAGAGGGAGGAAGATCTGGAGGCTCTCCTCTCCTTTCAGCGCGACTGCCCCCTGGATTGGGTGGGGGTCTTCACCTACTCCAGGGAAGAGGGCACGCCGGCCTTCAAACTGGCCGGGGGAGTGAAGAAAACGGTGGCCGAGGCGCGCAGGCGTGCGGTCGAACAGGCGCAGGTCGGGATCAGTGAACGGCTCCTGGACGCTCAGGTTGGGCGAACCCTCGATGTCCTCATTGAGGAGCGGGTTCAGGGGGAGAGGTTGTACCTGGGTCGTGCCTATCTGCATGCTCCTGAAGTGGACGGACTGGTGGTTGTGAAAGCCGACCGTCTGGAGCCGGGGAGGATCTACCCGGCACGGATCGAAGGTCGAGCGGGGATCGATTTGGAGGCCGTCCTTGCCTGAGGAATCCTCCGAAAGCAACCGACCTTCCGCCAATAACAGCGGCTCCGGTAAAGTACAAGAAAACCAGGAAACCGCCTATCTGAGCGCGTTGAATCCTCAGCAGCGGGAGGCGGTGCTGCACACCGGTGCACCGTTGTTGATCCTGGCCGGGGCGGGCAGCGGCAAAACCCGGGTGATCACCACCAAGATCGCCTATCTGATCGACAATGCGGGACTGGGCCCCGGCTCCATTTTGGCCGTGGCTTTCACCAACAAAGCCGCCGATGAGATGCGGGAGCGGGTCCGTTCACTGACCCCTACCGGAGGGGAGGTGATGATCAAGACCTTCCATGCCTTCGGGGCCTGGTTGCTGCGGCGCTACGGGCAGGAGATCGGTATCTCTCGGGGGTTTACGATCTGCGACGAAGAGGACTCCTTCTCCCTGCTGAAACAGGTGGTCCAGGGGGAACGGGGAGACAAGCTCCCCCAGCAACGGTTGAAGGCGATGGGCGCCTGGATCGCCCGGGCCAAGGACCAATGTCTGCTGCCGGGGGATGATCTCTCCGCTCTGGAATCTCGAGGCAGGATTCCCGGACTGGATGCCTTCAAGATCTTCCAACTATACCAGCAGCGCCTGGAGCAAAGCGGATGTCTGGATTTCGGGGATCTTCTGGTGCGTGCGGTCAGGCTCCTCGAAAACCGACCTGAGATCCGGGGACAGATCAGGGGGCGCTTCCGGGCGATCCTGGTCGACGAGTATCAGGATTCCAACTACGCCCAGTTCCGTCTGCTCCAGCAGCTTTACGATGGAGGCAACTATCTGTGTGTGGTCGGGGATGAGGACCAGTCGATCTACAGTTTTCGCGGGGCTGAGCTGGAAAACATCCTGAGTTTCCCCGAAAAGTTCCCCGGTACGCAAATCGTCCGCCTGGAGGAGAACTACCGTTCGACCCAGACGATCCTGGAAGTGGCCACCCGGGTTGTGGAAAACAACCTGAACAGACTGGGGAAGAAGCTGTTCACCCACAAATCCGCCGGATCTCCAGTAGTACTCGCCTATCTCGAGGACCCGGAGGCGGAGGCCCTGTTCTGTGCCGAAAGGTTGAAAGCCGGCGGGCAAGCCAGGCTTGCCGAAAGCGCGATCCTCTACCGGATGAACTTCCAATCCCGGGTCTTCGAGAGTGTCTTCGCCCGACTGGGGATCCCATACCAGGTCGTAGGCACGGTCCGCTTCTACGAGAGACAGGAGGTCAAAGATGCCCTGGCCTACCTGACCCTGTTGGTGAATCCCGCCAACGAGCTGGCCTTCCGACGGGCCATCGCAAAACCGCGGCGGGGGATCGGGGCCAAGGCTCTGGAGGCAATCCTGGGGCGGCGAGGAACCGCGGGGAATCTGCTGGAGGCGGCTTCTCAGAGCCTCACCACCGCTACGGCCAAGGCCGCCAAAGGACTGCGTTCCTTTCTGTCTCTGCTGGAATCGCTGCGCGTGAGTCTCTCCGAAGTACGGGAGGGCGCTCTGAGTGAGGTAGTGCAGCAGCTAATCATGAACTCGGGACTTGTCGATTATTATCGTGAGCGGGATGAATCCGACGGCACGCAGAAGGCGGGAAACCTGGAGGAGCTGATCAACGCGACCGCAGAGTATCCGGAAACCATGGAGGGCCTGAGCCTGTTTCTTGAATCCCTGATGTTGGGTGCATCGGAGGAGGACCCTTTCTTGAGATCGGCGAAGGTCACCCTGATCACCGCTCACAACACCAAGGGATTGGAGTTCGACAGGGTGTTCATCACCGGTCTGGAAGACGGTATCTTTCCCCACTACTCGAGCACGGTGCAGGGGTTGCCCGTGGCCGGGACCGAGCTGGAGGAGGAGAGGCGTCTGTTCTACGTCGGGGTTACCCGAGCCAGGCAGGAGCTGTATCTGACCACCTGCAGTACACGGAGGGTATTCGGAACGCTGCAGGCCAGCCAGCCCTCCTGCTTTTTGGCAGAGATTCCCAGGGAGCACCTCCACGTGTACGGGAGCGAGCCGCCGGCTGAGGACGGCTATCCGCTGGGCTGCGGTGTTTACCACGATGATTACGGTCCCGGAATCATAAACAGGAAGTGGGAGGTCGATGGGTTGACCATGGTGTCGGTTCGTTTCGAATCGGGGAAGCTTGCCCGATTCCCGCTCAAGTACTCTAAACTGGAGCGGATCAGTACGGAACCATAGGGGGGCTGAGGATGCACAGGGCTCATCCGGATCCGAATATCGACGCAAAAGTTCGCAGCAGCCTGCATTATTCTCTGCTCGACGGTGCCTGGTTTTCGCTCATGCTGGGATCGGCGGAGAGTTATTTCCAGGCATTTGCCGTTTTTCTCAAAGCCACGGTATTCCAGGTCGGAATCGTGTATACGGTTCCCATGTTTGCGGCCACGCTGATTCAGCTGCACGCCAGCTCTCTGCTGCGCTGGTTCCGCAGCCGCAAAAACCTCACGGTGCTGAGCGGAGCGCTTCGCAGTCTGCTGTTCGTCCCGCTGATTCTGGTCTACTACATGGGGGTTGCCCGGGTTTGGGTCCTGCTCGGCCTTATCTGCCTGTATTTCGCCCTGAACTATCTGCCGGTCCCGGCCTGGACCTCCTGGATGCGGGATCTGGTGGATGAGAACCGAAGAGGATCCTATTTTTCGCGTAGAAACAGGATCTCCAACCTGGTGGCACTGCTGGGCATCATCGCCGCCGGGCTCATCCTCGAATACTTTAAAGTTCGCCCCTTCCTGGGTTTTGCCCTGATCTTCTCCGTCGCCCT
>CAZKCQ010000061.1:0-12467 GCA_964551205.1 uncultured Spirochaetaceae bacterium | reverse complement strand
GTCGCAATCAGACAGGTGGCGATTCCCAGAAACAGGACAGCTCCGATCGAAGCGATCGATGGGAAGGAACCTATCAACGCCAGGGAGCCGAAGCCGATCATCGTGGTCAATGCCGAGAGAAATACCGCCTTTCCGGTGAACAGGTAAACTGTCTCCAGATCCTTTTCAACCCTGAAGCGGTGGACGATATGGATCCCGAAGTCGATGCCCATACCGATGACCAGGGGGATCACGGCAATGTTGAGCATGTTCAGCTTCAAACCCAGGAGGGGGTAGATACCCAACATCCAGATCATTCCGGTCAGCAACGGGACCGCCGCCAGGATCGCGTAGCGGAAGCTGCGGAAGGTAATGACCATGACCGCGAATACAACCAGGAAGATGAACAAAGCCGCCTTCTTGGAGCCACTCTCCACGTCCTCGGACCAGGAAACCAGAACGGGAACCCAGCCGGTGATCTTCGGTGAAATCTGAGCCATCCGCTGGTTGAAGCGAAGCATGCCCTCTTTGTTGATGGTCGCGGATTTGACGGGGTAGGCGAATACGAGGTTGCGGCTGCCCCCCTCTTCGAGAAACTGCTTGGTGTACTGATCGGGCAGGTCCCCCACCTTGATCTTGCGGTCTACCCGGGACATGGCAGCCACGATCCGGTCCATCTCCGCAGCGAAGCTTCTATCAAGGGTTGTGACAGCCTGCGCCGCCGCCCGATCGCCTTCAATAAGCTCAATCACCTTCTGAAAGACCTCGGCTCCCGGTTTTCCCACCTCGGCTCCGAATATCTCCCGAATCATCTGATTGCGCTTGGCAACGATCTTGTTGTTTTCTCCCAGGCCGGCCACGGAGAGATCCCCGATCTCGATGACGTTCCACTCCAAACGTTGGATTTCGTAGGCCAGCTCCTCCATACGTTCCGGCGTGTAGGAATAATAGGCGTCGTAGCGGGCGCCCTGGGCGCGAATTTTCCGAATCTCGTCCAGCCGGGCTACCTGCTGTTCATCCGAAGGAATGAATTGGGCCACGGAGGCGACCTCGGCAATGAGAGACTCCTGTTCCAGCGCCTCCTGCAGATCCCTTGCCTCCTCCACCGAATCCGCCACGGCCATGGCAGACATGATGTTGATGTCGAACTTGTCCAATACTTTGTAGTACATCTTTATGGAGGTCATCTGAGCCGGCTCCAACTTCATGACGTCGTATTCCATACGATTATAAAACGCGGCAAACAACAACCCGCCGGTCAGAACCAGCCCTATAGCCAGAGTCACCCATTTGTGCCGGAATGTGGTCTTGCCCAGACCGGCCAGGAATCGGTACTCCACTTTGGGAAGGCGGGTCCTGGCAGGATCCCGCTTTACGAACCATAACAGCAGCGAGGGCAGGATGAAGAAAAGAGCGGTGAAACAGCAGATGATCCCCATTCCCGCCAGCACACCGAACTCGGCCAGGGCTTTGGACCCGGTAGCCGCCATGACAAAGAAACCTATGGCCGTAGTCAGGGCGGCCAGGAAGGTGCCCATGCCGGCCCGAACGTAGGTATTTTGCAGCGCCTCTTCAGGCTCCAGTCCGCAGGCCCGGTAGGTCGTGTAGTTGGTGACCAGCTGGATGCCGTAATCGATTCCCAGGCCGATCAGCATGACCGCCATGAAGCTGGTCAGCATGGTGATCTCTTTGAAGGTGATCCCCAGCAGACCGTAGGTGTAGACGATCCCGAAGACTAAAACAACCAGGGCGAATAACACCGAGCGGATCGGATTGAAGGAGAAGGTGAACAGAAGCAGAATCACCACCAGCGCGACCAGAGCCGGCACCAGCATATCGAAACCCATCGCTTCCTGCTCGTCCGCTCCGACGGCGACCTCCCCCGTATAGGCCACGGTCAGGTCAGGAAAAGTTTTCTGAATATCGGTGCGGATCTTCTTGATAACCTCGGTCATGTCGATCATCTTTTGGATATCGTCGACTGAAAAATTGGGCAGAATGGAGAACAGCAGCATGGTATTGTCCGGACTGAAGCCGTACAGGTCGCCGTACAGGAAGGTCTCGGCCAGCTGTTTTCCCGTCGTCTCCGCGCCCGTTCCGGAGGGATTCTCCAGATACTCCCGGAGCAATCCGAAGAAACCCTCCAGCTGGTTCAGCATGGCCACGGCCTCGCTCTCCTGTCGATGCGTGGAGATCTCCTCCTCCGCCTCCTCCCCCGTGTAGGTCCGTTCGAAAGAATCGTTCAGAGAGGTCAGGAAGGGAAGCAGATTCAGCTCGGCAAAGGTGTCCCGGGTCCGCTCCAGGTCCTCGGCCTTCTGCAGCATCAGGCCCCACCGGGCAACAAATTCCCGATCCATCTTGAGGTTGATCGTCTTCACGTACTGCATGGCCTCGGGGCTGCTGCGCACAGCGGCGGCAAAGGCTTCGGCGGCTTCGGCCATCCGCTTCTTATCCCGACCCTCCACCGTAATCATCAGAGACATGCCGCTGTTGAAGGCCTCATCGATCTCATGGATGCTCTGTACCTGGGGGTTGTCGAAGGGCAGCATATCCTCCATCTGGGTGGTCACGCGGATGTTCCGGGCGGCGATCACGCTCAGAACCAGCAGAACCACCGCTGCAATCGGGATAATCTTGTGATAGCGGATCACAAAATCGGCGATCCCCCCCATGACCTTTTGTTCGAGTTTCATACCATCCTCCTCGTTACTCCTCGTCTGCGTTGTTTGCTTACTCCCCATGACCTCCAAGTGCTCGGCAGAACTTCGGCACTGAATAGGCAGAACGTTCGGTCGAATTTAAGGGCAAGAAAACACCGCTAACTCCTTCGCTTCAGAAGGCGTTCCCGGAAATACCACAGGAAGCCCTCGATAAAAGCCCTGCGTGACTGTTCCCCGTCGAAGCCGTAACGCTCGCACCACTTGTCCGAAAATACGGTGTAGCCGACAAGGGGAAGGGAGAGCATAAAAAAGGCCTCGTGCATGCCTTCGAGGTTCTTGTCCAAAGCCTTGACCGTATCGATACGATGTGCTTCGGCGCTGGCCACGACCTCCCTGGCCGCCGGGGACTGGAAGTTCCACAGCTCGAGCAGCGGAACCTGCCGTGGGTTCTTGATCGACTCCATCAGAACAATGGTGACGATCCGCCGATTCTCCTCCATGAATTCGATCATCTCCTCCATAACCAAATCCAAACTTTCCATGAAATTCCCCGCATAGCGCTCGAAGAAACCCTTCTTGAAGGCAACCCCTCTGGAAACGAAATCATCGAGCATGGTCTGCAGGATCTGCTCTTTGTTCTTGAAGTGATAGTAGATGACGGATTTGCGGATCCCCACCTTACGGGCGATCTCTTCGATGCCGGTTCCTTCGAATCCCTTGACCGCAAACAGTTTTTCCGCCTCAGCGAGTATCCTCTGCTTGGTGGATCCTGCAGCTTCCGCGCGTTGTTGGGTCGCCATACAATTCCTTTTCCCTCAATCTATAGAACGTTCGGTCTAATTATAACACGATTTATACCGAGACGCAACACTTTTTTCCATATCAATCGATTGCGTCGTGTATCGTAGTAACAACCCGGTTGAAATCTTCGGAATGCACCACGAACAGAGCGGAGATCTTCGACGATCCCTGATCGATCAGTCGCACATGGATATCCTGTCGACTCAACCGCTGAAGCACAGTCGCTATGATGTCGGGGCGGGTTGGAAGTCCCTCCCCCACAACGGCAACCAAGGCCATGTTCTCAAGAATCTCCATCTGTTATCTTCTCATCGTCGGGGTTTCTCCTGCCCGGTGCGGAAACCACGATGTAGCGCCGGCGCGGGTCGGAGCGGATAATCGATTGGATCTTGCGAATCTGCCGGGCTTCCGCTACCGAGCTGCCGCCGAATTTGCATACAATGTCGCCCATCAGTTTGGCCCGAAGAAATGCCCCTGGTCTATCGACGCAGCTGAGATAAAGCCTGCTGCAACCGGTCGATGCCCCTACGACACTCCTCTGTGGAGCAGGAGTAGGCGATGCGGAGGTGCCCCTCTCCCGCGGTTCCGAACACACTACCTGCGACCGTGGCGATTCCCTGCTCCCGCAGCAGGTACTCCGCCACCTCCGCGGAGCTTTTCCCGAAGCGACTTATCTCGGGGAAGGCATAAAATGCGCCCTTTGGTTCAGCCAAACCCACACCTTCGATAGCCTCCAGACCGTCAACGATAATCTTCCGGCGTTCGGCAAAAGCCCCCACCATATCCTGGACGCAACTCTGATCCCCGCTCAACGCTTCGGCGGCACCGTACTGGATGAAGGTGTTCACGCATACGGTGGTGTACTGCCGCACCTTTAGCAAAGCTTGAGTCAGTTCCGGGGAAGCTACGGTCCAGCCCAGTCTCCAGCCGTCCATGCTGTAGGTCTTGCTGAATCCGTTGACGATGATCGTTCGCTCCGGCATGCCTTCGAAAGAAAAAATGCTGGGAGCGACCTCCTCCTCGCCGTAGTAGATCCGGTTGTAGATCTGATCCATCAGCACGAGCAGGCCGTGCTTCCTGGCCAGCTCCGCCAGAGCTGCCAGGTTCTCCCTGCTCTCGACACAACCGGTCGGGTTTCCCGGAGAGGTGATGCAAAGCATCTTGGTGCGATCGGTAATCCGGGATACCACCGCCTCGGGTTCCAAAGAGAAATTCGCTTCCGCCCGGGTCGGGACCTCAACCGGACTGCCCCCGGCAAGGACGGCGCAGGACTTGTAGTGATGCCAGTTCGGATCGGCCACCAGAACCTCATCCCCGGGGTTGATGAAGGCCAGCATCGCCACCATGATCCCCTCGTTGGCGCCGGCCATGATGATAACTTGCTTCTGCCAGTCTATGGAGACTTCCGTGTCCAGCCTTGTTCTTTCGGCAACGGCCTGGCGCAGGGAGGGTATACCCAGGTTTGGTGCGTAATGCACCTCACCGCGCTCAAGTGCTGCGATTGCCGCCTTTTTTATATGTTCCGGGGTATCGAAATCCGGACGCCCGATCTGCCAGTGAATGACATCCCGGCCTTCCGCCTCCATGGTGCGGACCGCCTCAAAAACTTTGCGAATCCCGGAAAAGGGAACCCCATGCACCCGATCCGCGGCCAGTTGTTCAACCGATTGTGCCATAAATGCCTCTCCAACCTTATTTGTTTAAAAGATTACGCCGGATCAGCTCTTCCGCGATCTGTACTGCATTCAAAGCCGCCCCTTTGCGGATGTTGTTCGACACGATCCAGAGGTTCAATCCGTTCTTTATCGAAAAATCCTCACGAATCCGCCCCACAAAGGTGGCATCCTGCTGATCGCTCATGATCGGCATCGGGTACTTCAGATTCTCCGGATCATCCAGGACGACAACGCCGGGACTTTCCTCCAGGACTCTGCGCGCCGCCTCCGGGGACATCTTGCTTTTTGTTTCGATGTTCACAGCTTCCGAATGCCCATAAAACACGGGCACCCGAACGCAGGTGGCGGTTACCCGGATCGACTCATCTCCCATGATCTTTTTGGTCTCGTTCACCATCTTGTACTCTTCCCTGGTGTAGCCGCCTTCCTGGAACACGTCGATATGGGGAATCACGTTGAAGGCGATCTGATACTGAAATCCCTCGGGATCTACGGCTCTGCCGACTTTGCAGAACTGCATCGATTCCCGCTCCAGCGCCAGGGAGCCTTTTTGTCCGGCTCCGGTAGTAGCCTGATAGGTGGCAACCACTACCCGCTCGATCTTTGCTTGATCGTGGATCGGCTTGAGTACGACCACCATCTGGATCGTGGAACAGTTCGGGTTGGCGATGATCCCCCGATGCTGTTCCAGATCGTCGGCATTCACCTCCGGGACAACCAGGGGGCAGGAGGGATCCATGCGCCAGGCCGAAGAGTTGTCCACGACCACCGCACCCTGTCCTACCGCTTTGGGGGCAAGATCCAGACTGGCCGTGGCACCGGCGGAAAACAGGGCAATATCGATCCCTTTGAAGTTCCGCTCGGAGGCGGTCCGGATCTTCGCCCTTTGTCCCCGAAACTCGACATCCTTACCCTCATTTTCGGGCAGATCGAGGGGACGCAGCTCATGTACGGGGAAATTGCGCCGCTCCAGTGTTCGAATCATCTCGGTGCCGACCATACCCAGGGCACCGACAACCGCCACCCTCCAACCTTTTTCATTCATTGTTATACCGTTTTTCCATCTACCGCCTACCGCGTCCCGGCGTAGAACTCCACCCTCTGTTCAAGCCTGTTCACCAGTTCCGACACCAGGTAGGCAAAGAGGAATATGAAGATGACCAGGGCCCAGAATCGATCCATCAGGAAGTTGCGGGAATACAGCTCAAACAGCTCTCCTATTCCCATTATGGCGATCAGCAGCTGTCCGACCACCACACCGCGGACTCCGCGGATCATCCCCAGCCTCAGGCCCGCCAGGATCTCCGGCAGAGCAGCCCAGAAGATCACCTTTGTATAGACTTCGATTTTCCTGGCCCCGAAGGAACGGGTCATCTCCAGCAGCGAAGGGTTGATGCTCTTCACTCCGGCGCGAGTGTCCAGGACGATGATCCACACCGCGAACAGCACAACCGTCACCACGACCGTAGCCTGGCCGAAGCCGACGATCACCATCAGCGCGGGTACGATCGCCGTCAGAGGTGCACTGACGAATACATTGACCCACATCCCCAGAAGTCTGTCCACGAACTTCACCCGCCCCATCAGTACACCCAGAGGGATACCGATTACTACGGCCAGTCCGACGCCAGTGGCAAACGCCTCTACGCTGATCGCCAGGGCTTCGTAGAATTTCCTGGTAACGAAGAGGTTGGCAAAGGCTTTTACCACGTCGAGGAAGGGGGGGATCAGGAACAACAGGTCCAGCCTGCCGATTACTTCCCAGAGGAGCAGCCAGATAAGGATCGCAAACACCATAGGAATCCGTTTTCCGAAAATTACCATGCCGTACCTGCTCACTTCCTCAGATTAAAAACTGCTTGAGGATCTGCCAGAGATCCTCCACGACATCGAGGTATTTGCGATCCCGCCGGATATCTTCCACGTTTTCTACTCCATCCAGCCGCGTGTCCACGATCCTCATGACTTTGCTCGGCCTGGGGCTGAGCAGAACCACCTGATCGGACACGTACACCGCTTCCTCGATGCTGTGGGTAACAAAGACCACTGTTTTTTTCTCGATTTTCAAGAGGTTCAACAGGTCTTCCTGGAATTTCCTGCGGGTCTGCTCATCTACCGATGCGAAGGGCTCATCCATGAGCAGAATCTCCGCATCCACCGCCAACGCCCTGGCCAGCCCGACCCGCTGGCGCATCCCGCCGGAAAGCTCGTGGGGGTAGGCTTTGTCGAAACCGCTTAATCCCACCTCGGTGATGTATCTGCGGGCAATTTCATAGCGTTCCTTCTTGGGCACCCCCCGAAGCTCCAGGCCGAAAGCAACGTTGCGGATTACAGTGGCCCAGGGCATGAGCGCAAAGTCCTGGAATACAAAAGCTCGTTCCGGCCCCGGTCCTTTGATGCGTTCGCCCTTGATCAGCACTTCCCCGTCCGTTTTGTCCAAAAGTCCGGCAATGATCTTGAGCAGGGTCGTCTTTCCGCAACCGCTGGGGCCAAGCAGCGTGGTAAGCTCTCCTTGAGGAATTTTCAAATCGATGTTGGCAAGGGCTTCGACTCCTCCGGCGTAGGTTTTCTTCAGCCCTTTGATTTCAATAATGGAGTCATTTTGCATAATCGAAGGTACCTCTTTCTCCAGAAGACTATTAAGCGGCCGCCCGTTCCCGCCGGAAAAGAAGGGCTTCCAGCCACTGCAATGCACTGACAACCACCGTGGCGAAGACCACGATCGCGACAATCGAAGCGAACATCTGCGGATACAAGGCCAGGGCTCGATAGTAGGTGATCAGGTCACCGATCCCCGTGGGGGTGATCAGCAATTCGGCCAAGACGATTCCGACGAATCCGGACGCAATGCCCAAGCGAAGCCCGGCGAAGATGAGTCCGCTGGCATCGGGAATGATGATCTTGAAGATCTGCTGACTTCGATTGCCCAGAAACGACTTGCTCATCTGAATGAGCGTGGGGCTGGTGTTGCGGATTCCCTTGTAGGAGTTCAGCACGATCACGGGAGCCGCCATCAGCACGACGGCCAGCACCTTGGCAACGAAACCGATCCCGTACAGGAAGGTTATCAGCGGAATCAAGGCCGCCATCGGTGCACTCTGCACGATGATGAAGACCGGCAGAGTAAACCACTCGAATGTTCGATACAGGCCCATGAGGATCCCGAACAGAATCCCGGAGGTCCCGATAATGAGGATCCCCACCCCGAGGGGCTGGAGGGTCACACCGAAAGCAGTCGGAAGTGTCCCGTCTGCGATCATACGGAAGAAGGCTACGGCGGTTGCGCTGAACGTCGGGAAGGCGATGCTGATGGGTTTTCTGCCGGCCAGCTCCCAGACCCCGAACACGAGTACCAGGGACAGCAGCTTCCAGAGAAAGCGCGGGTTGAAGCCGGTTTTTTGCTTCGTGCTCATAGTGCCTCTACCTCTACCTCTGGCTGAAGTTGTAGAACGAAAAGGGCTCTACCCCCTGCTTGCCGAAGCAGGGGGTAGAAACAGAACGACAAAAGGTCTCTTACTTCACCACGTCATTGATCGGTTTCAGATACCAGAAATCCTCGACCTTGAGCGTCGCGGGATCGCCCTGAATCTGCCCGGACACACCATAAAAATCGAAATCCTGTCTGGCCGCACGGGCACCACCCCCGTCCTCCGGGAACATGTGGCCTTTGGCTGCCAGCTCGTAGAAGGGCAGGATCTCCGGCTCCAGCTCTGCCGGAAGATCCGGAATCAAATTGTATTTCTTCCTCTGCTCGAGGACGTAGTTGGGATCTTTGTTGATGGCCTTGATCGTATTGACCAGCTCCTCCACCAGTGTACGCACCACCGTCGGGTTGGCTTCAAGGAATGCCATGTTGGCATACAGCGCTTCGTCGCTGGCCGTGATGTCGCCCATCGGCAGTACCTTGAATTTCCCGGGGGCTTCCTTCATCAGTAAATCCTTGTTATAGGAATCGAGAATGGTGGCTTTGATGTTGCCCTGCAGCATGGCCGCGGCCCGTACCTCCGAGCCCGGTACATAGCTGATCTTTCCGTATTTGATCCCGTTCTTCATGGCCATCAGGTTCGCGATCCCCAGAGTCCCGGATGTGCGGGAGTGGACCACTATCTCCTGTCCGTCCAGGTCTTTCCAACTGTTGTAGTATTCAGTGTTGACCACCGGGAAGAACAGCAAAGTGCTGAGCTGGAAGAAGATGCGGATGGGAGCTTTTACGTTCTGAATCAGCGCGTAGGGCGTACCGATTCCGATGTCCGCCTGTCCGTTAACCACCGCCTGGGCCGCAACATCTTCAGACTTGAAGGACACCATTTCCACGTCGATACCCCTCTCTTTAACCTTTTCCAGGGCTATCAAGAGATGCAGAGTCTCAACGGATTCGATATCGCCAAGAGCCAAATTGATCTTTTTGACCTCACCGGTTGCCGGCTCCATCTCACCGCCGGCAAACACAGGCATAGCCGCCAAGATCAGTCCGAGTAACGCCAGAATCGATACGAAGCGCGTTACATTCCGTGTAGGTCGAAGATTTGTCTTCATTTAGACCTCCTCTATTTTTTTCTCTCCGCTAACAGCGGAGCTCATTTATGTTTATGAAGGATGAGCCCATCGTACTCCTCACCATCGATAAAGGCCTCCACCACGACCGGCCCCTGAGCCCCAAAGGCTTTCTTCAGAGCTGCCTCGTATTCGGACAGGTTTCCCGCCGGAATCACCGGCACCCCGAATATGCTGGCGGCGGAGCTATACTGCTGGCCGTGAAGGAAGGTACCGTATCTCGGGAAACCTTTACGTTCCTGCTTGATCCGGATCAGCTCCAGGCGCCGATCCACCAACACCAGGAAGACAATGTGAAATCCCAGCCGAAGGGCGGTAGCCATCTCCCCGGCCATCATCAAAAATCCTCCGTCTCCTGTGACACAGACCACGGGCCGGTCGGGCCAGCAGAGCTTGGCTCCGATAGCCGCCGGCACGCCATAGCCCATTGAGGACCAGCCGTTGGTCATGATCTGCAGGTTCGGTCCCGGGGTTCGCCACTGCTGGCCGATCAGGTGGGTGTGAGCCCCGACATCACAGGTCATCACCCCCTGCTCCGGAAGCATTTTGCGCAGCATATCCAAGGCGGCCAGCGGACCGAATCGGTTCCCATCGGGCTTCAGCTGTTGAAACATGCGGGTGCGTCGCGCCTCCAAAGCCTTGAAGTCCCAACCCTTGCCTCCCGCTTCCGCTTCGGCCAGGGCCTCGAGAGCCGGCGCTATATCACCCACCACGTCCAGAGCAACCGTGTAAAGCTTGCGGTCCACATCGGCGGCTACCGTGTCGATATGAACGAGGGGTACATCGGGCAGCCAATCCTCATAGTTGAATTCGATCGGATCATACCCCACGCCGATGACCAGATCCGCCTGCCGGTTCGTCTCCGCCACGATATCGCTCAGGGCGTGGAAGAGCACCCCCGCGTAGGCCGGATGATCCTCCGGTATCAGTCCTTTGGCCATGGGCGTCAGAACCACAGGGACTTGGTGCCTCTCGGCAATTGATCGAATCAATTGCCCGGCTCTGCTGCGAACCGCGGTCAACCCTGCCGCCAGCAACGGACGGCGGGCAGCGGCAAACAAATCCACAAGCCTGGCTATGGAATCAGGATCCGGGGGATCGACCCTTCCGGAATCGACTCTTTCGGGATCGGGCGCTTGGAAGCCATTGCCTTGTGCCGCTTTGTCCCCGATATCCGCCGGGAGTCCGATGTGGACCGAACCAGGCACTCCGGAGGTGGCAATCTCCACGGCTTTTCGCAGGGTTTCTTCCACCCGATCTTCAGAGAGCCGGGTTGTCCACTTGGTAATCGGCTGAAACAAAGCCTGATGATCGATGGCCATCTGGGTTGTGCGTCCCAGCATGGAATCCGGGGGTTCGGTGGTAAAGGCGATCAAAGGCGATCGGTCCAACAGTGCCCCGCCCACGCCGGTGCTCAGATTGGTCGCTCCGGGACCAAGAGTTCCGTAGCAAATACCGGGTATACCAGTAAGCCGCCCGAAGACCTCGGCCATGAAGCCGGCGCTGGCTTCGTTGCTGACCAGAACGAACTCCAATCCCGCAGTCTCGAAGGCATTCATGAAGGTGGTCCAGGGCCCGCTGGGAACCCCAAAAACATACCGCACCCCGATCTTTTTCAAGAACTCGGCTATCTGGTCTGCAACTTTTTTCAAGGTAACCCGCTATCCTCACAGCACGCTGTTGTTAGAAGATGTTATTATTGACTAATTTTGTCAACAATATTCATATTGATAGAAGTCGATGGAGGCTCTCATTCGTCTCTCAACCTTGCCGCAGGCATGCTGCCCGAGAAGGCCATCCATGTATCCTGTAAAATGTAAAATATATTCTATAAAATGTCAATTGTTTTAAAAAATGTGTTATATTGATATGGCCGGCAGTACGGGCGAACCCATTGGCAGGGCTCGGAATGACTTGATTTTCCACAGGCTTCGGGAAATACTGGCTTGGCATATACAATACATGATGTCAGATACACGGAAATCGAGGTAACTTCGTGGGCAAGAAAACAATACTGAAATCGATACGAGAGCAAATCTATGAGGCAATACAGAAGTCGATCGTCAACAACATATACAAGCCCGGGGAGGAACTGCAAATCGACCGCCTGGCCGAGGAATTCGGCGTCAGCACGACTCCGATTCGGGAGGCTCTGATCCGCCTGGAGAGCAGTGGGCTGGTTCATCTGATACCGAACAAGGGGGCTCGGGTAACCGCTTTCCGGGAGGGGGATATCCGGGATACTTGGGAAGTTCGAAAACTTCTCGAGCCCTACGCCGCCGGGCTGACCGCAGAGCTGGATGTGAACCCCGAAATCCAGGAACTGAACGCCGCCTTCGACGTACTGGAAAAGGGACCTCAGGACGGGAATCTGTACATCCAATCCGACATCCGCCTCCACGAGCTTCTGTACGTCCACCTTTCCAACGAGCTGCTGAAAGAAACACTGCACAACATACTGCAGCGCTCGATGCGAATGCGCTATTTTGCCGAAGACGTGTCCAAGATGCATGACCAGGTCGTGCGGGAGGTGATCAGCGAGCACAAGCAGATCCTTCAGGCTCTCACGGCCAAAGATCGTGAGAAAACCGTCGAAGCGGTACATCGACACATCGAAAACGGAGAACAGCGGGCTCTGCTGGCCATCAAGTTGAGAAACGAAAACAGAGAGGACCGACCATGAGCAATGGCGATAAGATAACCATGAAAGACGGAACCCTTCAGGTCCCGGATCAACCGATCGTCCCTTTCATCGAAGGGGACGGGACGGGACCCGACATCTGGGCCGCTGCGGTGC
>CAZKCQ010000060.1:0-12552 GCA_964551205.1 uncultured Spirochaetaceae bacterium | reverse complement strand
TCGTCGATGCTGGTCGGATCGATACGGCCGTTGTGCTGCAGCACGATCCGCTTCTGCACGCTGTAGAAGGGAATCTCCCCGGGGGTTTTCGCCTTCTCCCCGGTCCTGGGATCTTCGTACAGCAGGTGTTCCACGACACGTCCCCCCAGGACGGTTTCCCGGAAGATCTCCGCCACGTCCGGTTCTTCCACGCTGTGGTAGAGGATCTGTCCCGGATCGATAACCACGATCGGCCCCAGCTCGCAGAGGCCGTGGCAGCCTACGTGCTTGGACTGGATCACGACGGTGCCACCGTTGCTGCTGCCCGCCTGTTCGGCGGCCTCGCAGAACAGCTCATACAGACGATGGGAGCCCTTGGCCGCGCATCCGGTTCCTATGCAGACCCGAACGATCCGGGTGTTCTTCTTATCCTTAGCCTTGAGCTTGTTCCGGTACGCCTCCAGCTCCTTTGGGCTGTGGATGATCTTGTCAACGGATGTTGCGGTTGCCGCGGCCACTTCAGCTACCCTCCCCTTTGCTGCCCGACCCGGCTGCCGGCGAACCGGCGTTCACCGACGCTTCCGCCACTTCCGGGGTGTCGTCTTCCGGCGGTAGGGCCGACAATATCTCCAGCGCCGATTCCGGGGTGACACCGTCGTAGTACTTGCCGTCCACGATCATCACCGGCGCCAGGGCGCAGGCACCGACGCAGTTCACCGCCTGCAGGGTGAAAAGGCGGTCCGGGGTGGTGCCGCCGGGTTCGATGCCGTACTCCTGGCAGATCGCCTCGGAGATGCGGGGGGAGCCCTTCAGATAACAGACCGTACCCATGCAGAGAGTCACTTCGTGGGCGCCCTTGGGGGCGAGCCGGAAGGAGGAGTAGAACATGGCCACACCGTAGACCCGGGTCAGGGGAACGGCCAGCTCCGCTGCCAGCTCCCGCAACTGCTCCGCCGGCAGGTAGCCGTACTCGGCCTGCAGATCCTGCATCATGGGGATCAGCATACCCGGATCGCGCTCATAGCGCCCGATGATCTGTGCAACAAGCTCTCTATCCATCTTTACAATCCAATCTCGATGTCCTGGGCCGGCTTCAATCCCCGGCCGCCGGCCTGGTAATATCTAAATCCTCGATGCGATATGCCAAATCAAACCACCTCAAAGGTGACATCTTTTCCCCTGATCCGCAGCTCTGCGGCGATCTCCCGGACCACGTTCATCCGAATCCCGAGCTGATGGGGCAGATCCGGATTCTGGTGGGCCGGGTTTACAGCCAGCCCCACGATGAAGTGGGTATGATCCACCTCCAGCAGCACCCGCAGCAGGCTGGCCGCCCCGTCGTTGCGGTACTGCACGGTCTTGCGCTCCGCCCCCTCACGCAGCATATCCCGGACCTGGGTGAGGGTGAGGATGCCTTCGGTCACCAAGTCCACCCCTTCCAGACGGGCAATCGGCGGCACGTCCGCGGTAATCGTGCTCAGGTCCACCTCCAGGGGTTGACCCAGGTGTCTGGCAACGATCTTCGCCGAGGTTCCGCCGCAGACAACCAACTTTCCCATCCGGCTGACGAAGCGGTGGATCAGCTCACCGTCGGAATCCTGCTTGGCCGGCGGGCCGGTGAGCACCGTGGCCACCTGCTTGTGCCGCACCTTGATGACCACGACACTGACGTCATCCCCGGGCCGCCCGAGATACAGCTCGCTGACCGCCCCGGCGACCTTGTCGGCCAGCTCCTCTGCGGAAAGATTCCGATGGGCGTGTCTCTCCAGGTAGCCGGCGGCCAGCTCCCAGCCCCATCCCAGGGGATAGGCGCCCCCGATCCCGGCGTTCAGCACGCCGTCGGAGACGAACACCACCCAGTCACCCTCCTGCAGGTCCAACACGGTTTCGTGGATCGTCTTCCCGTCCACGGTCCTTTCCTCGTAGGACACCGGCTGGACCTTGCGCTGCCGGATCACGATCGCATGCGGGGAATCGAACTCCACCACCCGCGCGTACCCTTCTGTGAAGAACTGGGCGATGGCGAAGGTGCTGTAGGCCACCTTGCGTACCGCACAGACCGGCAGGGTTTCGCTCAGGGTCTGTACAACCTCCCCCAGGGGAAGGTTGTCCTCCAGCATGCGGATGGCGATCTGGTTCGTCAGAGTCGCCAGAATATTGGCCTTTACCCCGCTTCCCAGTCCGTCCGAGAGAGCCAGCGTGACCGATTCCACCTGGCGGGATATGGCGATGTTGTCACCGCACAGCTCCTCGCCGTGTTTATGAACCTGCTTCGTACCCCACTCGTAAAACAGCCTCATTCCTTCTCTTCTTTAAAGAGCGACATCAGCTTCACCAGCAGGATCTTGGTTTCGGCCGTGGTTTCCCCCAGAAGACGGGCGATTTCCTGGGCCGTCTTCATCTGCCGGGAGATAACCTCCTGGGCCCGCTCCAGGGTCTGCGCCCGCAGGTCCCGCAGGTGCCTCTTGGCGGCTTCCTCCTCGGAAATGTCGATGAAGATGCCGCAGTACAGATCCTCTCCCTCTAAGGGGAACAGTCCCACCCTGAAGCTCACCTCGTGGTCGGGAACGTTCTCCTTGACCATGAGGTTGCCGCCGGCTGCAATGGCCCGCTCGAAACAGTCGCAGTGCACGAACTGGGCCGCCGGCTCGTCCAGAAGCTTCTCCTCCCCGCAGTGGAACATGGTTCTAAAGGCGGGATTGACGTAGTGGATGCGGGTCTCCTTGTCCACCAGCAGCACCCCGTTGGGGGTGTGCTCAAGGATTGCAGCGATATACGGTGATGTCTGCCGCCCATCCGGCGGATCTGTCTTGGCCACCCGTAACTACCTCTCTAAGAATCTTTCCCGCCGCTGCCTCCGCCTGCGGGCCCCACCGACCCGGCAGACCCTGCCGATCCGGTCAGCGGCTCGAGAACCTTCTCGGTAAACGTCCGGATCGCCTCCTCCACGCTCTTGCTGGAAAACGGCTCGTCATCGACCTGCCAGTTGAGCCCCTCCCCGCAGCGTTCCATGCAGAATGAACCTTGCAGCTCTATTTTATTTTCCAGACCGTGTTCCTTGAGCAGCTCATTGAAGCGCATGATGATCTGGCGCGAGCCTTTGATATGACAGGAGCTGCCCACGCACACGGTTACGGTCATCATCTACGAAAAATCCTCCTGTTCGGTCATCCGCTGAGAGTCTCGACTTCCTCCGCACCGGCTGCTTGGGCTTCGGCCAGTTTCTGCACCGCGGCTTTCCGTTTGTCCCTGTTGGCCGTCTGGTCCGTCTCCAGGACCAGGGCTTTGGTCGGACAGGAAGAAACACAGGCCGGATCCAACCCTTGAGCCAACCGGCTGATGCACAGATCGCACTTGAAGGCGACCTTGCCGTCCGGCCGCAGGGCGATCACCCCGAAGGGGCAGGCCTGGACACACATGCTGCAGCCGATGCAGCGCTCATCGTCCACCAGAACGGGCTTGCCCTTGGCCAGACGCTTGACAGCTCCGGTGGGACAGGCCAGGGCGCAGGCCGCTTCTTCGCAGTGCTGACAGGAAATGGGGATCGAGCGGGGACCGTAGGTCTCTACATGAATCCGATATCCCGGATTCTCCCCCTGCAGGATCATGGTCTCGATATCCTGGCTCTTTGAGTGGGCGATGGCGCAGGCCAGCTCGCAGGTGTGGCAGCCCACGCAGCGTTCGATTCGAACGGTTATGTGTCGCGACATAGGCTCACTCCTCCTCCGACTCGGAAAAAGGCTGCGGATAGATCATGGGTTTGAGCTTGAGGGCCTTGCGCTTCTTGTCGATGTGCCGCAGCATCATGTGGGCGGCCTCCACGGGATCCATCTCGAAGGCCCACTTGCCCCCGACCTCCTCCTCGATCTCCTCTGTCAGGTACTTGTGCAGGGCCGGAGCGCCCACCACGGGCAGCGGCCGCCCGATGATCGTGTAGACTCCGGAGGCCACGAAGTAGAAGCCGATGGACACGGCCTTCTCACTCATCCACTCGGGAGCGGCTCCGGCAGCGGGCAGGTCGGAGATGTCCTCTCCCAGGCCACCCTCCTTCACCACTTCGGTGAGCACCCTGAGGATGCGGCTGTTGTCCACGCAGGAGCCAAGGTGCAGCACAGGCGGCAGACCCACGGCCTGGCAGACCTCCTGCAGGCCCTTGCCGGCATGCTTGAAGGCCGCCTCCGGGGTCATCAGACCGTGCTTGGCGCAGGTGATGGCGTTGCACCCGGTCGAAGCCACCAGCACGTCATTTTTGATCAGCTCCCGCACGACAGTCAGGTGCCCCTCTTCGAACTCCATGTTGGGGTTCGAGCAGCCTACAACACCGGCCAGTCCCCGGATTCGACCGGCGATGATGGCGTCGTTCAGCGGCCTGAAGGTGGAGCGGTACTTGCCACCCAGGAACCGGAACACGCTTTCGGTGGTGAAACCGGCTATGGCCCCCTGGGTCACGTTGGGGATGGTTGTGCGTCCTTTCCGGTTGGGATAGTTGTTGATCGCCTCTTCGATGATATTCCTGGCGATCTCCGCCGCCCGCTCTTCCTCGAACTCGATGTGCTCGAAGCCGGGCATCTTGGCTTTCGGAGAGGTGGTGACCAGCCTGGTGTGGAAGCACTTGGCCGTGTTTTCCAGGCCCGGCCAGATGCACTGCACGTCCACCACCATCATGTCCACGACCCCGGTCATCAGGGCCAGCTCCTGCTGCATGTAGCTCCCACAGAGGGGAATGCCGTGGCGCATCATGATCTCATTGGCGGTGCAGCAGATCCCGCCCAGCTGGATCCCTTTGGCCCCGACCGCCTTGGCCTTCTCCACCAACTCCGGTTCCTGACTGATCACGGCGATGATGTCGGAGAGGGTGGGTTCGTGTCCGTGCACGATGAGATTGACATGATCTTTCTTGAGGATGCCGATGTTGGCCAGGGTCTTCAGGGGATTGGGCAGGCCGAAGATGACGTCGGAGAGCTCGGTCCCGATCATGGAACCGCCCCAGCCGTCGCCCAGGGACGCCCGCAGGCCCTGCTTGATCACGTTCTTGTACTCCGCGTCCACACCGATGTGGGTGCGGTGCATGATCTCCACGATCTCCCGGTCCACCGCCCGCGGGAATATCCGCTGCTCCTTCCAGAGCTTCTTGCGGGCCTCCGGTGCGGTTTCGGCCATCCTGACGGTTCCGGTCTGCTGCCCGAAATCTTTCAGCACCTCCTGGGCCACATCGTGGGCCAGCTGCTGCGGCTCCTTGCCTTCGGTCTTGACGCCGTAAATCGCGGCGATCTCCTTGAGCTTATCCATGCTCTTGACCGTGTAAACGCTGCTGGCATTCTCACCGATCAGATGCAGGGTATGGGCGATGTCCCTACCGTGATCCGAATGGGCCGCCGCGCCACCGGCGATCATCCGTGCCAGGTGCCGTGCCGCAATGGTGTCGGCGGTGGCCCCGCAGATTCCCGTTTTCGGACCGTCGCCGAAGGGATCGATGCGGCAGGGTCCCATGCTGCAGTGCCGGCAGCACAACCCCAGAGTCCCGAAGCCGCACTGGGGCTGCATCGCGTCGTAGCGGTCCCATATCATCGGCACGTGCTCCTGCTCGGCAATCTTGAGCATTTGCTGCGTGGCCTTGTCTGCGTATTTCAGCTCTCGCGCCATGGAAAACCTCCGTTATTTGTTTTCATTAGAAATGTGTCCATTTGTGGTTTTGGGGCGATAAAAATGTTGCTTCCCGTATCCGGGTCTATGATCTCGGCCTCTGCCTGTCATCTTGATGCCTGATTCGGGTTGAAGGATTACACGTTGAAACTTCCGATGTGATACACAGGGGGGATATAATATCAGAGGCCGCTCGAAAGCAGCGAATCACTCTCCGTACCTCAACCATTCTCGCGATCACCCGTCGCAACAGCTAAGGATAATGGCGATGAAATCATACCGGTCCTTCGACCGATATCACAATCCAACGTTGATAAGTACAGTATAAATCAGGGGACGGCGGAAAAGCAACAGCTTTTTAGTAATTTCGTAAAATTACCAGAAAACGCACGAAATTACCAAACCAACGGACTGTTGCGCACAATCGCTACCCGGAAAGTCGTAAGTTGTACATCTTTCGGGGCAGCGAAATCTGCAGCGGTGGAACGTTCAGGATAGCCGCGCCACCAGGTTCCGGACCGGCTCGAGGGTCTCCCCGTCGAGCTGCTCCAAAGAGGTTTCTCCCGTACTGATCTGGCGGATCTGTTCGGAGAGGGGCAGGAAGCCGAGAACGTCCAGTCCCTCGCAGGCTTTGCGGATCAACTCTTCATCGGAGGGGCCGCGCACCTTGTTGCCCACAACCCTGACCTGTTTGATCCCGATATCCGCGGCGAGTTTCCGAATCCGATGCGCCGTCTCCGCGCTGGTGCGATTAGGTTCCACCACTACGAGCATGTAATCCACGCCAAGGGCGGTGCCTCGGCCCAGATGCTCGATCCCCGCCTCCATGTCCAGTATAACCCACTCCCTGCGGGCGATCATCATGTGCCCGAGCAGGCTCTTGAGGAAGGCGTTCTCCGGGCAGGCGCAGCCTCCCCCTCCCCTCTGCACCGTGCCCATGACCAGAAGCTTGATCCCGTTTTGGTCGACCCAGTAGGACTCGGGAATATCGTCCACCTTGGGATTCATCGTGAAGAAAGGCGCCGGTTGCCCGACTTCGGTTCCGGTGCGTTCGGCGATCAGCTCCTTCATCTCGATGATCGGCGTGATCTCCCGCGCCCGGGACACATCGAAGATGGTGGCCAGGTTCATATCCGGATCGGCGTCGATCGCCACCACTTTGTTGTCCTGATCCCGGACCACCCGGGCGATCATCGCCGCCAGTGTGCTCTTCCCCACACCCCCTTTTCCGGTAAGCGCTATTTTCATTCCCTCTCCTCTTCCTCTAGTCGAATATAGTTGTTCTGCTCGGGGATCGTCAATTCGCCTCCCCGCTGCCGGACACCACGATCCGCTCGCTCCCACTGTAGATATTCATGCGCCGGCCACGGGCGAAACCGATCAGCGTGATGCCCCGCTCCCTGGCCAGGGCTACGCATCGATCCGTGGGCGCGCTGCGGGACACCAGGATCGGCAGACCGCAGGCTGCTGCCTTGTGGAGGATTTCCGAAGACAGCCGTCCGCTGGAAAGCACGAGCTTGTCGTGGAAGTCATTGCCCGCCAACAGGTAGGCGCCGATCACCTTGTCTACGGCATTGTGGCGTCCTATGTCTTCACGAAAAACCAGGATCCCCTTCCGGTCCGCCAGAGCCGCCGCGTGCACCCCTCCTGTCTGGCGGTGCAGCTGCGAACGCGCCCGAAACTCCTCCATCAGCTTGCTGATATAGGAGGAAGCGATCCGCATCCCGGGGTCGACCGGGTCCAAAGGGGCCGCAGAGGCCGCGGGACCCGCTGGGGCTGGAGTGGCCGCCGCATCCCCGGTGGCTGAAGGGGCCGCCGGAGCTCCCCCGTCTTCCTCATCCAGCGAGCCGGTTCCCCCCTCAACGGGCAGCGCCGAGCCGCAGGCCGAACCGATCACTCCACTCAGCCGGAAGCTCCCTGCATCGACATCCGGGGCCAGCTCGATAAAGGCGCTTCCCGTGGCCCGATTGACCACGATCCGGCGGATTTGATCCGCAGAGCGGATGAAGCCGTTGGTGTAGAAAAATCCCCGGACAAGATCCTCCGGATCTCCGGGGGAGCACATCAGCTCGGCGATGCGTCGATGCTCGGCCAGCAGCCGGAGGGAGATCTCTTCGGTGATACGGTCCTGCAGAACCTCGCTTCGGTCCCCCTGGATGCGGATGATCTTCAGGCTGCGCACCCCGGCTATCCCCCCGCCGCGTCCAAATGGATGCCGAGATCCTTCGGCGTGTTCAAATTCAAAAAGGCGCTGCGGTTCCGGGGCGTATCCTCCAGATCCCAATAGCAGGTTTGCGCCCGAGCCAGAAGCTGGCGGATCGAGTATCCCCCGGCACCGCTGCAGATCTCCCGCACCAGAGGTTCCAACGCTTTGAGGTAGATCCCGTGGAGCGGTTCGATCAACTCGCCGATGCGGGGAATCAGAACCTGGCAGCCCCGCCCATTGGCCCGGAGGAACCGTTCTACCTGTGCCTCGATCAGCTCCCGACTGAGTGAAGGCATATCACAGGCTACGCAGAATACCGCTTCCGCGTCGGTCCGCTCCAGCCCCGCGTGCAGTCCCCCCAGGGGTCCCCGTCCTCTGTACCGATCCGAGACTGTTTCCACCCCCGCGGGCAGATCCCCATGGAGATCGGGCCGATTGGTCACCAGGATCACCTGGGAAAACACGCTCTTCAGCAATTCACTGATGCCGTGGATCAGGGGGACGCCGCCGACCGAAATTCGGCTCTTGTCCACGCCCCCCATGCGGGTGTTGCGCCCGCCGGCCAGGATGAGGCCCGCAATTGTGGTGCGATTGCGGCTCGATACTGCAGAGTCCATCGCCCATAATGTACTACCAACCCCTTCACGAAGGCCAGTGCTTTCCTTACCGCCGACCCGCTCGCTCCCATCCCCCGACCCACGCCCGATCCAATCACCCGTACCCGCCGCGCGGCCGACCCGGGCCTACCCCCATCCGTTTTTAATCGTGAATTTTATCACTATACCTTGACATACCCAAGGAAATCGGTTTATCGTTTCCTCGAAAGATCGTGATCTACACTACCCGCTTCCGCCTCATCTCTGCCTTTCTCGGAGTCTGCATCCTAGTTGGTGGGCTTTCACTCCTGGTCGGGGCACAGCTGCTCAACAAATCCGTCCTGAACGAAGCAACCAACCGCGTGCGCCTGGATCTGAACGCCGCCCGGGAGATCTACAACAACGTTGAGACCCGCCTGCGCCTGGCTCTGCAGATCGCAGGGCAGGAACGGTCCTGCCTGGAGGCGGTTTCCCTGCAGGATACCGAATACCTGCACGACCGGCTCAGAGTATTGGCCCGGGAAATGCAGCTGGACTTCGCCGGCATCGTGGACCCCACCGGTCGAGCGTTGGTCCGCCTCAACAGCCCGGGGGATGAGGAGGACGGGGGGGCGCTTCCCGGTCCCGGCAACCCCGCGGCCCTACTCTGTCTGGAAAAGCGGTCCACCGTATCGGGTACGGTGATCATGGACCGTCAGATGCTGGCGGCCGAGGATCCCGCCCTGGCCGAGCAGGCTCGGATCGAGCTGATCCCCACCCCGATGGCCGCGCCCCGGACGGAAACCGAAGAAACTTCCGGCATGACCATCGCCTGTGCCGTCCCCCTGTACCGGGACAACACCCTGGTCGGGACGGCATATGGCGGCGTGCTTTTGAACCGAAGTTATGAGATCGTGGACCGGGTACGCGAGACTGTATTCCGCGGAGAGGTGTATCGGGACAGGAGTATCGGCACCGCCACGATTTTCTTCAAGGACCTGCGCATCTCCACCAACGTTATGACCTCCGCAGGCCGGAGGGCAATCGGAACCCGGGTATCCGAAGAGGTGCGAAACAAGGTGCTCGGAGAGGGGGAACGCTGGATCGACAGGGCTTTCGTGGTCAACGACTGGTACATCACCGCCTATGAGCCGATCGTCGACATCTTCGACAACCGGGTCGGCATCCTCTACGTCGGCCTGCTGGAGGCCAAGTACGTCGACATCCGACGCAACACCCTGCTGGTCTTCGTCCTGATCACCGCTTCCGGGATGCTGATCGCCATAGCCATGGGTTATCTATTGAGCCAGAGGATCCTCAATCCGGTGCAGCGGTTGATCGATGTCAGTCGTCGGGTCTCCGCGGGAGATCTGTCCCCCCAGATAGGACCGATCTCAACCAGCGAAATCGGGGTTCTTCAGAAGACCTTTCGGGAGATGCTCTCATCCCTGCGGGAGCGTGACCGATCCCAGCGGGCCGAGAGCGAGCTGAAGCTGCTGCAGTCGGAGAAGCAGGCTTCGGTGGGACGACTGGCCGCCGGCGTGGCCCATGAGATCAACAATCCCCTGACCGGCGTACTCACCTTCACCCACATGCTGCTGCGGCGGCAGGATATCAACCAGGAGATCCGGGAGGATCTGCAAACAATCGCCAATGCCACCGAACGGGTACGCATGATCGTAAAAGGTCTGCTCGACTTCTCCCGGCAGACCAAGATCGAGCCGGAGCCCACCAACATTAACACCCTTATCGAGCAGACCATCCCCCTGGTGGACAATCAGGCCCTGGTCAAAGGGGTGATCTTCTGCTTCGACCCGGGAGAGGATATCCCGACGCGCACCCTTGACCGCAACCAGGTGCAGAGCGTCCTCCTGAATATCATTTTGAACGCCATCGACGCCACGGACAAAGGCGGACATATCAACATCTATACCCGGCTCACGAGCGCTGCCGGAGAGGGTAAAGCCATAGAGGTGGAGATCTCCGACACCGGCTGCGGCATCGCCGCAGCGAACCTGGATAAATTATTCGATCCCTTCTTCACCACCAAAGATGTGGGCAAGGGAACCGGACTGGGGCTGTCGGTGTCCCAGGGCATCATCGAGCGCCACGGCGGAACGATTCGGGTCCGCAGTACAGTGGGAGAAGGAAGCGTGTTCACGATCTCCTTACCTGCGGAGGAGGCCCGGGGATGAAGAAGATCCTGATCGTGGATGACGACCGGGTCGTGCTGGCCAGCTGCAGGCGCATCCTGGAGTCGGAGGGCTACGCGGTCAACCTCACCTCCAGCGTGAAAGAGGCCCTGCAGATGCTGGAGGAGAAAAATTTCGATCTTCTCCTTGTCGACGTAATCATGCCCGAGTATGATGGCATGTATCTCATAGGCAACGTCAGGGAGAATCTACCCCATCTGCCCATTCTGGTGATGAGCGGTTATCCGACTCCGGAAACGATCTCCAGCGGCATGCGCATGGGTGCCACCCACTTCATCGCCAAACCGTTTACACCGGATGAGCTGATCGCTGCGGTGCACAGGGCTTTTACCGAAGAACCAGAGGAAATCTAACCCAAGAGGTACGATACGGATATGGAAAACAAGAAGATACTGGTGATCGACGATGAACAGATCATCCTGGACAGCGTAAAAAAGATACTCGGAGCCGAGGATTTCGAGGTAGACCCGGCTATCTCCAGTCGGGAGGGGCTGGCGCGGGCCATGAACCGGGACTACGATCTGGTGCTGACCGACATCCGCATGCCCGAGATAGGGGGGATGCGGATTCTGCGGGACATCAAGCGTTGCAAACCCGCGGTTCCGGTTGTCATCTTTACGGGGTACGCCACGGTGCAAAGCGCCGTTCAGGCGATGAAGCTGGGCGCTTCGGACTACATCGAGAAGCCCTTTACTCCGGATATGCTGCTGATCACCGTGAAGAAAGTGTTGGAAAAGGCCGCCTCGGAGAAACCGGAGAGGCAGGAGCTGATCCACAAGGACGAGGTCATACGGATCCTGGAGAGAGCCGCCGTAGACAGCGAGTTCGTCACCAGCCTTTTCTACTACGGGCCGGAGGCCCTGCAGGACTACGATCTCACCGGTCCGGAGAAACTGGCCATCCTTACCGGGGATATTCAGTGGATCCAAAGCCAGATCGGGGAGCTGACCCCGCAGCAGAAACGCTGGCTGGAGAGCCGCCTGAGTGCGGAGATCTGGTAGAAACATCAAACAAACGAGGGATAAACAAGAATGAGCGACAGCAAAGACAAGACGATGAAAATGCTGGTGATCGACGACGAGAAGATCGTGCTGGAATCCTGCAGCCGCATCTTCGGCTCTGAAGGGTTCCAGGTGGTCACCACGGACAGCGCTCGCAGAGGGCTGGAGCTGGCCGCAGAAGGCTCCTTCGACGTGATCCTCTGCGATTGGAAGATGCCCGAGCTGGACGGTATCGATACCGTGGAAATGATCGACAAAAGATCCCCCGACTCGGCAATCGTGATGATCACCGGTTTTCCCGCGGTGGAGCGCGCGACCGATGCGCTGAAGCGCGGAGCGGTGGATTACCTGGCCAAGCCCTTTACACCGGAGGAGATCCTCTCCGCCGTGCAGAAGGCAATCAAGCGCAAGGTGCAGGAGAAGGCCAAGGGTGCGGTGGACGTGGAGAAAATCGTCCGCTCGATCAGCTTCCCCGTACCCAGCCTCGAGGACATTGCCCCCAAAACCATCGCCGAAACCGTGGCCCAGAAGGTGGGCGTAGGCAAAACCACCTCTCCCTGGCTCTCGGTTCTTGTTTTGGGGATCCTGGCCGGCGCCTACATCGGCTTCGGCGGCATGCTGGCCACGACGGTGAGCTTCGACATGGCAGGCCATCTCGGCGTGGGATTCACCAAATTCATGACCGGGGCGGTGTTCAGCCTGGGACTGATGCTGGTCATCATCGCCGGGGCGGAGCTGTTCACTGGGAACAACCTGATGATCTCCAGCGCCATCGCCCGGGAGATAACCTTCGGCCGGATGCTGGAGCGCTGGGGCCTGGTCTACGTGGCCAACTTCATCGGATCGATCCTCATTGCCCTGCTGTTCGTTTTTTCCGGGCTGTGGCGGCTGAGCGACGGCGCCCTGGGGGCGGCTGCCGTGAAGATCGCCTACGG
>CAZKCQ010000059.1:0-12638 GCA_964551205.1 uncultured Spirochaetaceae bacterium | reverse complement strand
GGGGAATGCCGAGAATGGAGAGGATGCGTGTGGTTTCTGATGAGACAAAAGCCGATCCGTTATCCACGAAAACTTTCCCGATGCGTCCGTGGGCCAGAAGCACATGCCGCAGCCCGTATTCAAAGGTCAGTGACCCTTCCCGGTACGCGAAGGCACCGTACACCACCCGTCGGGTCGCGTCGTCCAGGATCACCAACAGGATCGAGCGTTTCCGCTTTCCCTTCTCATCCGGTACCTCAAAGGCGTACATGAGATCTGCCTGTACGCACTCCAGGGGGTACTTGAAGGCAAACTTCAGCTGCTGCCTCTGCTCTTTGCTCTGCCTACGAGCTTGCCGCTGCAGCCCGGCGGACAACACCAGTCGAGACAGGGCGGACTTGGAAATCTCGGTTTGGATGACTCCCTGGTCGCGTAGTTTCCAGTAGGCGGCCTTGGCGGTGAGCTCCGGATTGTGCTCCAGATACTCCAAGAAGCCAGCCGCCTCCTCGGAGGAAAGCACCCGGCAGATCCCCTTGTCCGATCGTTGTTTGGGCCGCAGTCCCTCCTTGCCGAACCTCTGGAAGGCACCGTACCACTTCTTGATGCACTCCACCGTGATCCGGCTGCGGCTGGAGTAAGGGATCTCGTACTGTCTTCCCGCCTTCTCTCTCATCAACGCCCTCCGCTCGTTCCGTGATAGATACGGATTGAGAAGCTCGGCGATGATGGAGTAGCGAAAATCCATGATCCTTTGAGCTTTCTGTTCTTGCTGCTCCTTGGTCATTCAGATCCTCCTTGGGATTGGAATTACCAGGAGTCTATAACCAGCTTGAAGATCCGGGCAGATCCATTATTATGTGAAACCCTGATTCTCGACCTACGGTCCCGGAACAGATGGATGGTATAGCGGGTCAAACAGACTCCGTTCACCCGATGCTCCAGGCAGTATTGATTCAGCCTCACCATCGGCTGATCCGTTTTACCGGTAAGGGCTGCGATCCAAGCGCATCCGGCAAGCCGCTCATCAGCCTGTCCGGCGAAGATCGCCTTGGCCCGGTCCACCGCTACCCGAAAGGCTTTATCCAGTACCGCCGGATGATTGGCGCTCATCTCCTTGGCCCCGCTGAACACCTTGGAAGCTCTCCGCCGTCCTTGGCCTTGTTTACGGAGTTGGATGTAGATCTGTGCCTCTTCGGTTCCGATGGAGGTCCCGGGCAGGGAAAAACTGGGGATGACGGCATGGGTAACCCCGCAGGCTGTGCAGATGCAGCGCAGGATTAGCAGCACGTTGGTGTAATAGTATTTGTTGTACCAGGCGTGTTTCTTTAGAGTCCCGGCCGACTGGCAGGCCGGACACACATGAGTGCTGAATCGACGAACAAATTGGTTACAGACTTTGTCGAAGTCGTAGACATCCGGATCAATATACAGTACGATGAACTTACTTGTTTGAGGGCGGGACGAATTGCTTTCTTAGCGGATGGTATTCGTCCCGCTTTCTCTTCCTCTCTTTCCTTCTAGTCTAAGAAAAGAATCTGGGACAATTTCAGGATTATTTCAATCTAGCTGTGGGATTCTACACCAGGTAACTCCAAAGCCCCTCAAGGCACAAGTAAATACTATGCCAAAAACTCGTTTTTCGCTACCGGCACACAGGTGGGGAATCTCTGTGACGAAATGCGGGTTACGGGTTGCGGGGGCTTGACAATCAATCTCAGCTGCCATATACTAAATACCGTATATCATATATGGAAATGGAAATGTTACGGATAGTACGCGCAAACATGGGGGATCAAATCTACGAGATGCTTAAATCGAAGATTCTGAAAGGAGAGATTCATTCCGGATCTGTCCTGACGATTGATGAAATCACTGGACAGATACAAAACTCTAGCAGGACACCGGTCAGAGACGCCTTGAATAGGTTGAGGGGAGAGGGACTATTAGTAACCACTGACACTGGAAAGCTTCAAGTGATAAAACTCACTGCGGATCAGATCGCTCAAATATGCGAGCTAAGGTGCGCCCTTGAAGTCCTCGGGCTGAGATGGGGTTTTGTCAATCTCTGTAAAGCAAGAATGGAGAAAGAGATAGACACCCTAATGGAAATCCGTGAGGGGATGAAAGCAGGCAGCATCCAGAATTGGGACAGAGAAGATAACGATTTCCATGAAATGATCATATCGGCATCAAACAATGAATGGCTAAGCCGTATCTATTCTCAACTTAGGCATCTGATTGATGTCACACGACACATGTTTTGGCGTACTGAACGTGTTAAACAAACATGCGAGGAGCATATCACAATAGTTACTGCGCTCATAAGCGGGGATCTGGAATCATCCATAGAATCCCTTACGAGACACATCGACAACCTCAAGCAATATCTCTTGAGCCGCTATAGCCAATCATCAGTTGATGAAGGAAAAAGTGAAGCTTGAAAAGAGTTAGCTCCAATTCTCAAGCAGAGTTCCACGGGCTTACCCGTGGGGTTACACAAATTGGCTGTCCGCTAAATCGTATCTCATGGTGTCTTTGATACCAAGTATGAACACGATTGTAGAAAGGAGGTGTTGTATGAAGATGTGGAAGTCTTCATTTTTCCCTTAGGGCATAGCCTTTGTACGTATGTATGCATCTGATACTTTTGAGGAGGAAAAAGATGTTAAAGAAAGCAAGCGTCATCGTAATTTTACTCTGTATATTGTTAGCCACTGGAATAAATTTGTATGCAGGGGGTCGACAAGAAGAGGGGGCTGCATCTCTTGCGGACACAGTCAAAATCGATTGGAACAGTCCCATTCCGTGGGCCGAGCGCCTTGCTGCAGATGAATATGTTCTGCCGAAAGGATGGGAAAAAGCTACTGAAGGAGTTACGTCAATTACGTTCGGCAACTCTGGAGCGTTAAGTTATGATATTGCTACAAAGATGAACATAATAAGGTTCGAAGAGCTTACAGGAATCAAAGTGAATGCTATTGAGCTACCCGCGGATCTTATGATCCCGAAGACACTCGCAACCGTGGTAGCTAAGAATCCTAACGTTCATCTTGTCTATGCTGGAGCAACCGACAACCTAGGCACTCTAGCGGCTGGTGGGTGGCTTGAGCCGATCAATTTTTTCTGGCCCCAAGCGGTGCAAGACCTTTATGGATCGTCTGTCCAGGATTACCGCATTGATGGCCACTGGTGGGGCTCATTTATCACCACAGTTGCCTACTGTGTATACTATCGCCCTTCCTGGCTAGAAAGAGCGGGAGTGGATATCCCCGGTTCGTGGGCGGAACTCTATCCGGCAGTAAAAAAAATCGATGCCTGGGCGAAACAGCAGTACGGCAACGACTACTATGGCATCGTATTCCCGGGAGACGGACTACAGTTGACCAAACTGCTTCAGGACATCGTCCATTCTCAGGGAAAGCGGGTATTTGCCGAAGGTAAGTATGACTTTGATCTTCCAGAGTTCAAGAATGCATTCCACTATCTCCTCAGATTCGCGAAAGAGGGGATGGTTACATCTGATTTCATTTCCTATGATTATTCAGAACCCCCCGACCTCTTCGGTCTGGGAAAGGCAGGATTCTGTGTGCACGCAGCCACTGCTTTTTGCATGACGTTTTCCGCGCAGTATCCGGAAATAAAGGATGACTGGGAGATGATGCCACAATTCAAGTGGGACAATGGCTCCCCGGATAGCTATCAGACCGGGGATGTAGGACATAACGGGTTGGCTGTCCCCACCTACATTGACAATAAACATAAGGCGGCTGGACTGTTGTTCATGGACTATGTGCGCAGTCGGGAAGCTACACGTAACGAGCTCTGCGTGGAGGGCAACGAATCCGCGTTCCTGGCCAACTATCAGGATAAGGATGTTGCCAGAAAAGTGGACTGGGAGCTTGCGAACGAAGCCGCAAGGGAGCTCGGTATCGCCAACCCACCCCAAGTAACCGAGTTGACTAAGTCAAAAGCCCGCGGACTTGTGGTCAAGTACGGATACAGCGAGCCTGCGTATCCCGGGTACGAGAATATCATGAAAAAGATCAATGAGATGTTTGCCAGCGCCGTGAGTGGAGAATTGTCAGAAGAAGAGGCGGTCAAAGGTATTATTAACTATATCAAATCATTCTATTGATCTGGACTTGTTTTTTCGTATCGTAATATAGCTGTGGCCATGACAGTGTATAACTGCGTGGCTACAGCCTCTTCATGACGAAATTCTACCGGGGTGGTTTGGGTAACAATCGTTTCGTAAGTCTCCTAACCAGTGCGGAGCGTGGGTTTACTCATGGAGAGCAGGAATAACCATAAGCGTGACACATAGTAAAAAGAACAAACGTTTTGGCATGCTCTGTACGATTCCTGGACTGGTAGTAGTAGTATTTCTAGTTGCGTATCCAGTTTGCTTCAATATCTTCACTAGTTTTGTGAAATACGACAACGTGTCGCCAAAGAAGTTCATCGCTCTTGGGAATTATCAGTGGCTGCTGTCTTCTGAGTATTCGGATTTCCGCCTGGGTTTAAAAATATCAACGATCTACAGTTTCAGTTGTGCGACACTGGCAACATTGACAGGTTTAGTCCTTGCGCAGATATTGTACAGCATCCGCAAAGGGAAAGGATTTTTCAGAACTGCAACTCTATTTTCTTGGGGCATACCTTTAGTTATTGCTTCTTTCATATGGAAATGGATTTTCTCAAAAGATCTTGGCATACTGAACTATCTTTTATCCCCATTTATAGAAGAGAACATTGCTTGGCTCACCACCCGAGGATTGGCACTCCTAACCGCTATTATCACTACGACTTGGCATCACATTCCATTCGCCATGATTATCATTCTCGCCGGCTTGGAAAGTATTGACCCGGAATTGTTCGAGGCTGCAGTGATGGATGGTGCAGGGTACAATCAAATCTTTTGGAGCATCATCATCCCCTTAAACCGACACCAGATTGTGGTGGCATTCACCATAATCTGGATGTTCACTTTCAGGACACCAGATGTTCTTTTTTCCTTGACAGGTGGAGGTCCCGGCAAGAATACCTACCATCTCGGGATTTTTTTGGTTGATATGATCTATCGATATGTGGATTTCGGCAAGGCGGGGGCCTTGGGCGTTTTGTTATTCCTGACAACAGCTGTGATAGCAACCCCGTTGTTATATTATGGGATTATCAGACCTTCGCGAAATTAGATGGAATAGAAAAGTGACAAACACTAAAAAAAGTACGATTAGTAATATTGGGAAATTCGTAATTCTAGCATTCATTTTACTCTATCTGCTTTTCCCGCTGTACTGGACATTTGTGACTTCCTTCAAGAAATTGACCGAGGTTCTGCAGTGGCCTCCCACTCTGATTCCTAGAGAGTTCTCGCTCTCAGCCTATATCTTTACGTTGATAAACAGCCCCCTGCCCATTTTCATCTTCAACTCTTTCTTCTATGCTACATGTACTTCTCTCGTTGTTGTTATTATAGCCTCAATTACAACATATGGGTTGAGCAAGTATCCTTATCTTGGTAGTAAGCAGATATTCATGGCTTTTTTCCTCACACGGATCATCCCTCCACAGATACTTTGGCTCCCGTTGATCATCATGTACACTCGTATGGGGCTGCAGGACACACGGACGGGAGTCCTCCTTTTCCTCATGGCCTTGAACTATCCACTATGCATATGGATGTTAAAAGGTTTGTTCGATGAAGTCTCCGATAGCCTCATTGATTCAGCGCTCATCGATGGATGTACCAGGATGAGAATACTATTCTCAGTCGTTATTCCTATAACTATGCCAGGAATTGCGGCTATAACGATAATTGTATTCCTGTGGAGTTGGGCCGAGTTTATGTTCACCTATCTGATCATTGATACAGAGACTCTCAAACCAATTACAGTTGGCATTTACTACTTTGTCGGTGATCAGGCCGTACAGTGGAACAACATGGCCGCTAGTGAGGTCCTCTCATTACTTCCAGCTTTGATCTTTATAATCCTCGCCCAAAAGCGCATTGTAAGAGGGCTGACTTCTGGAGCGGTGAAAGGTTAAGTAATGAGTTTCGATGGATTGGCGTGTGCGGGTCCGATATTAATTTGCATCATGGAGGTAATCGATACGTGTATAGAGTTGGCCCGAAGCATGCGGGTTCCGAAGAGTAGAAATCAGTGCAATTGGTCGGAAGTGAGAGAATCTACAGCGGTTGAGTGGGTTATCTTTGAAGCACAGGTCACATGCAGCTCATGGTTAGCTGTGTAGCTATGATATGACGCGCAATCTGAAGAATCACGTAGAAAAGAGGTAGACACTAATGAAGGTAACTGAGGTCCAGGTCACAAAAAAAGTCATAGCGTTGCCTGATCCTTGGACACCGGCGTGGCACGGGCCGAAGGAGGAATCAGTAACGTCGCTTGAGTTCTCGACATACAAGATCCACACAGATGAAGGAATTACTGGCATCGGTCCTTACACAGGGATCAAAGATCCCTCTTTTGTGATAGGCTGGGACCCGTTCAAGGTGGGCGATTTCTGGGAGCGATACGTAAGTGGACAGGGGAAAGCCTACACCGCTTCTGGATTGGAGATAGCGCTCTGGGATATCATCGGTAAGGCAATCAACAGCCCAATCTACAAACTTCTGGGCGCATGTCGGAGCCGTATTCCTGTTTATGCTGCGACCAGCCGTATTATGAGCAGAGAGCAGCACATAGATCAGGTGCAGGAACTGGTAGCCAAGGGATTTAAGGCAGTAAAAATAAGGCTGCACAGGCCCAATCCGCGAGATGATCTCGCTATTGTGAAGGCGGTCCGCACCGCAGTGGGCGACGAATTGAAGATACTGGTAGATGCAAATCAGAACAATATTCCGCTGAAATACAAACCTTGGTCAAGGAAAACAGCCCTTTGGATGGCCAGAGAGCTCGAGAGGTTAGGTGTATATTTCTTGGAAGAACCTTTACCTCGAGCTGATATAGATGGGTTATCCAGGTTGGCAGCGTCTGTCGAAATCGCAATAGCGGGCGGTGAACACTCACCAACGATTTACGATTTCAGACAACACATTATAAGCGGAGCCTACGACATTCTGCAGCCTGACGTTATTTTGAATGGGCACATAGGTATTATCGGTATTACCAGACTTGCCGCGACCGCTGAATATTTCAGCAAGAAAGTTATTCCTCACGTTGTCAGTAACGGTAATTTCCCACTTGCATTTGCAGCGACACTGCATTCGATGGCCAGTGCCTGGAATTGCCCTATGGTCGAGTATCCTTACGACCCCCCATTCTTAACTATCGAGACGCTTCAGACGTTTGTCGAGAAGCCCTTTATTATTGAGAAGGACGGCTGTATAGCATTAACTGATGGACCTGGGCTTGGATGCTCTGTGATTGATTGACGGAAAACTCTTGAGAGTACCTATGTGGACGCGTACATTGGCGCAAGTCACAAGCGAAGCTGTGATTCTGGTGACGTGGGCGGGTCATCAATGACATGGATGCAGTCATGAGGGGGTGAAACATCAGCAGGATATTCATGATTGTAGAATCTCTAAGTATGCTTCCACGATTGATTTTCCATGAGCGGTGTTTTGATGAGAAATGAAAGGATGTACATACGATGTTTCCGAATGTGATGAAAGCTATAAGACTGCACGGACCTAAAGACTATCGTTTCGAAGAATTATCTGTGCCTGAGATCGGACCGGAGGAAGTACTAATAAGGGTGTTGGCGACAGGTGTTTGTGCGAGTGATGTCAAGACCTATCAAGGAGCAGCCCGGATCTGGGGAAGCGAAGAATTCGATCCCTATATCATAGTTCCTGTCACCCCTGGCCATGAATTTGTTGGAGAGGTTGTCGCGCTGGGTAATGGAGCAGGAAAAAAATATGGTCTAGCAATTGGCGATCACTGTGTTTCCGAACAAATCGTTCCTTGCTGGCAGTGTCGATTCTGTAAGAGCGGCAAGTACTGGATGTGCCAGCGCCACGATATCTATGGCTTTATCAAAGGCCGCGCAGAAGGCTCATGGGCGGAGTATATGCGTTTTCCGGTTGGGGCTATCAATCACATAGTCCCGAAAGGAATCTCAGTTGAGAATGCTGCATTAATCGAGCCCTTGGCGTGTGCCATCCATGCAGTTAAGAGGGGAAATATAGAGTTAGGTGATGTCGTCGTCATCGCGGGTATGGGACCCATCGGGCTATGTATGCTCCAAATAGCTAAACAAAAGGGGCCAGGCAAGCTGATTGCGTTGGACATGAAGCCCAAACGTCTGGAACTTGCTAAGAAGCTAGGTGCCGATCTGGCTATTGATGTAGATGATGGGGACGCCGTAGTCAAAATCCTTGAGATGACAAAGGGTTATGGTTGTGACGTGTACATCGAAGCTACAGGGGCTGTGTCAGCGGTGAAACAGGGGCTGCAGATGCTACGTCGTTTGGGTACCTTTGTTGAGTTCAGCGTTCATTCGGGCCCCGTTTCAGTAGATTGGAGTGTGATCGGAGATGTAAAGGAGCTGAACATTTACGGGTCTCATTTGGGACCATACTGTTATCCTCTAGCCATAGAGTATCTCAAAAACGGGACGATAAAAGCTGCGGAGCTGATTACGCACAGTTTACCCCTGGAGCGCTTCGCCGAAGGCTTGGATATTGCAGCACGGGCGGAGGAATCCATCAAAGTAGTACTTGTCCCATGACAGCGAATCTGGTCAGATATCCGGATATGGTAATTGCAGCACGCTTCAATACCCGGAAAACCATCGATCCTTAGTTCGTGAAACCGGAACAAGGAGAAAGAAGATGCCTGATGAAGTAGTCCAGTCCAGAAATATTATAGCGCGATTTAGCCTTGATGGTCGCGTCTCGCTGGTTACGGGAGGCGGGCAGGGAATTGGAAGGGCTTTCTCCCACGCACTGGGTGAGGCTGGATCCGCGGTTGCCGTGGTCGACTTGCTGGGGAAAATGGCCGAAGAGGTAGCTCATGAGCTTTCAAACAAGGGGATCGACTCCATCGCGATCACAGCCGATGTAACCGATGACCGGCAGATAAAAAAAATGATAGACACCGTTTACGATCATTGGGGAAAGCTTACGATCGCAGTCAACAATGCTGGAATCAGCGATTGGGTGGATGCCGAAAGTCAAACCCGAGAAAGTTGGGATAAGATTCTGAAGCTGAACCTGGATGCGGTTTTTTTCTGTGCCCAAGCCGAGGCACGTCGGATGATGCTAGCTCGGTATGGCAAGATCATCAATACCGCATCCATGTCCGCCCATATAGTAAATTCTCCACAACACCAGGTTGCTTACAACACCTCCAAGGCGGCCGTTCTACATATGAGCCGTAGCCTCGCAGCTGAATGGGCGCCGCATGGTGTTCGGGTAAACAGCATCAGCCCTGGATATACCTGCACGAAACTGGTAGAAGATCTACTTGCCACTCCTTTGGGCCGTAGCATGAAGGAGAAGTGGCTGCCCATGATACCTCTTGGGCGTATGGCCGAAGTTACCGATCTGCAGGGCGCGATTGTATACTTGGCTTCGGAAGTATCAGACTACATGACCGGTGCCGACCTCATCATCGACGGCGGATACTGCACCTTGTAGATATGCTATTGACTGGCTGTGCGGAGTTCCAATTGGGAAGTTTATCAGAGAAACTCCCTCTTTACTCAAGACAGAGTGGATTTTTACAACTGTTAATGTCGTGAGTTCTTACTGCCAGACCTCAATATTTTCTTGGCACAACCCCATCATACCCGTAAGCGGGAACTCTTTTGTTGTGACTCCCACCGGCTTTCTCCTGGAAGAAGATCCCTCTACTGTTCAGATTGAGACGACGGAAGTGTCAAATTTCATTCCGGCGGTTTTGTCTATGATACAACCGGCGATGAGATCTGCTTTGAAGAGACCCGAACGGTGAGTAACGACTGGGTAGTGTCAATATGACAGTCGATATTTTCAATTGTTGCAGAACAAGAAGGTCACCATTCGCCCTAAATCCAGCATGGAGGTCGCTGAGTGGCTAGATGGGTCAATCCATATCCTTTTCCAGGGAAAAGAGGTTCCCTACGAAGAGGTCAACTTCCAAATCCTGCAGAAGGTTCGGATGGGCAGAAGGATAGCTGAGTACATATCTATGAACACTTAGAGGTGACATTTCTAGAGTGCTAAGTGAGTGACATTTCTATTGTACTTTGACACAGCCTGTTCTCATCCTTGTCCAATTGTTAGTTGTTGGTTATTATGCAATCCGCCTCATTACAAATGCCAATCTCCACACCAAGGACACACCGAGATGAAGGTTCCGTCGAAACGAGACATCGTCCGAATGATATTGGACGCGAAAAGCCACATTATGTACCCTGGTCTTTCCGGTTCACCCACGAAACCACAATGAAGCTTCACGCTCACGGGGATATCAACTGGAAGCATGAGCTTGGTAATCACTTCAAGGAGCTCGGCAGTGACATCGGTTTCTTCAACGATCTCGGGCACAACCAGTTCAGGGATCTCTTTGGGGTTGTCTGGGACCGGATGGTGGAGAAAAACATCGGGATCCCGGAGGAAGTCGTTTTAAGTCGCCTTCTCTCGAAGGATATAAGTTTCCCGATCATTTGGATCCCCGATTCTTATAAGACATCCCGAGCAAGATTTCCGCACGTCCTGACAAATTCGGGATCTTTTGTATTGGCTTTTCCCTCTACGAGTGAGCCTAGTCTCTTCGTGGTATTGAGAATCTCCTAATGGATTTCTATAAAAACCCTAGTTTCGTTAATGAGCTTTTCCATCTCATTGTTGACTTCAGTATTGAGCAGGTGCAGCAGGCGCCACATTCGATACCGATGCCGTGTACTTCGGTTACGACTGGGGACAACCGCGCGGTCTCGTCACGAGGCCAGAGTTGTGGCGAAAGTTCCTCAAACCTCATCTCGCCCGGGTGTACAGGATGTTCACAGATCGTGGGAAATATGTCGTGATACACTCCAGCGGTGACGTCGATGTGGTGTTTCCGGATCTCGTCGATATCGGAGTGTCTTGGTTCAACCCTTCCAGCCGGAAGTCATGGACACGAAGGCTCTTCTCCGGGAATACCGTGGCCGATTGGCTTTCTGGCGAGAACTGTCCACACAGCGGACCCTGCCTTTTGGCTTCCCGGATGACGTCAGAAAGGAAACACGCGAGCTCATTGAGATGGGAAGGGAGGGGGGCATCCTCTCCCCATCGCATGCAGAGGAGGTTAATGTGTGTCTGGAAAACATCCTGGCGTTTGTTGATGTGACCAAAGTGCAGTTGGAAAACGGAGGGATCTCATGACTGGACAAAAAAAGGTAGCGGCAGCGTTGTCTCACAAAGAGGCTCCAGTGCCCATAGACTTTGGCAGCACGCCCGTAACCGGAATTCATGTGGAACTGCTTGAACGCATCCGCCGCTACTACGGACTGAAATCAAAACCTGTTGAACTGCTGGATCCATTCCAGATGCTCGGCAGAATCGATGATGATCTGAAGTCGGTAACGGGAATAGACACGGACAGCGTCGAGGGTCCCTATACACTGTTTGGATTCAAGCTAGAGAAGTGGAAAACCTGGACAACACCCTGGGGGCAGGAGATTCTCGTGCCGGAATTGTTCAATACAACCACGGGCACTGATGGAACAATCTACCTCTATCCGGAAGGTGATCTGACGGTTCAACCGAGCGGTCGAATGCCGGCAGCCGGATATTACTTCGACACAATTGTACGGCAGGAACCAATTGAGGAGTCCAGGCTGAGACCTGAAGACAACCTGGAAGAGTTTCCTATAATTGGACAAGAAATTCTCGACTACTTCTTAGCACAGGCAAAAACCAAAGCAGAGACGAACCGGTTCCTGGTGGGCACGTTTACCGGTGATACGGGTCTCGGTGATATAGCGAGAGTTCCCGGACCAATGCTCAAGCATCCGAAGGGGATTCGCGACGAGACCGAGTGGTATATTTCCACGGTCAGTCGGCAGGAATACCTTCATAGGGTATTCGCCGAGCAAACCGATCGCGCCTTGAAGAACCTCAAGATGGTGCATGAGGCAGTTGGCGATGCGGTAGGGGCCTTGTTCATATGCGGTACGGATTTTGGTACACAGGAATCACTCTTCTGTTCGGCGGAGACATTCGATTCTCTCTACAAGCCCTACTACCGCAAAGTAAACGACTGGATCCACTCCCACACGAACTGGAAGACGTTCAAGCATTCCTGCGGAGCCATTGAGCCGTTAATCCCTCACCTGATTGAAGCCGGTTTCGACATACTTAATCCCGTGCAAACCACGGCTGCCGGTATGGATCCGCATGTTCTCAAGGCTAAGTACGGACGGGATATCGTTTTCTGGGGTGGCGGGATTGATACACAGAAGACCCTACCATTTGGGACCAAGGAGGAGGTTCGTTCAGCAGTGCTCCGGAACCTGGAATGTTTTGCCCGGGAGGGGGGATATGTGTTCAACGCAATCCACAATGTTCAGGCGAAGGTCCCTGTTGAGAATTTCGTGGCCATGATCGATGCCGTAAATGAGTTCAACGGGAACTAACCTGGTTTTCTCAGTGTGCCGTTAAAGGCGCATTGAATGATAGATTGTTTTAGAGAAGGCAAGTGGAATTTTCAGATTTTTCCACAAGC
>CAZKCQ010000058.1:7299-12638 GCA_964551205.1 uncultured Spirochaetaceae bacterium | reverse complement strand
CCCGAACCCGGCTGTAGCACTCCGGATTCTCCAGATAGGTTTCGGCTACGAATTGAGCGCGCAGGGGATCGCCGGGAAGCAGAACAGCTTCGGCGATCCGACCCGCCTTTGCTCCGATGTGGATGCTCACCGTATTCCGCCCTGCTTTTCCCAAGCCGATTTGGCTTCTATGTACTTCTTCAGCACTTCGTCGTTGATATAGCCGAACTCGATGGCGATTTCCCCGAACAGGCGGTTATCTCCGGCCTTTTGGGCTTCCAGTATTTCCTGCACCTGCTGTTGATTTATTATACCGATTCGTTGCAAAAACTCGCCTATCATTTCTGCCATTGATTTGCTCTGCCTCCCGGGTTCATCTACATTATAATGAGATCGAGAAAGAATCAATTCGTCGGCGGAAAACGAGGATCCACCCGGCCGTCGGGGAAGGATTGCATATTTTTGCCGCCAATCACACTGGTCGAGTGCGCTCCCGGGTGTGTGTGCCCTTGATCACCAGAGCCGTCAGGATGACAAAAAGGGCGATAGAGGTCCAGGCGAACCAATCACCGAGGTAGCTGTACACGGTGCGGGTCCCCCGGATCGGCACATCTGAGATCATCAGGCGGTCCGGGGTGGTGAAGTAGTCCTGCCGGGCCAACACGGTTCCTCTGGAATCGGCAGCCATGGAGGTACCCTGGTTGACCTGGCGTACCACGGAATATCCGCCCTCGATGCCGCGGATCAGAGCGGGCTCGGTGTGGAAAGGCCGGATGCGTTCGGAGTCATAGCCGGGCACCAAAAGTATGTCCGTCCCGGATTTGGCCGCCTGCCTCAAGAATCCCGGGAAATCCAGGTCGAAGCAGATCGCCGCGGCAAGAGTGCCGTGGGGCGTTTCGATGGACCTGATCTGCCCGTCGGAGTCCACGGGAAGCCAGGATTTCGTCTTCTGGTAGGTGAAGGCCAGCTCGCCCTGGGGGGTGAACATCAGCACCTGATTGTAGTTCAGGCTGGTGCCGTAGCGCAATTCGAGGATCGCCGGGGCGAAATAGATACCGTTCGTTCCGGCAAAATCCTTGCATCGGGAGATGAAGCGTCCCAGATCGTCTGCCGGAACCACGCCGTTTCCCTCCGACCAGAATATGATCCGGGCCCCGGTCTGCACGGCCCGGCTGCTCTGGCGAAACAGCTCATCCTCGATTCCGCGCATCTCCTGCCTGTACAGGGCGACCTCTTCCCGGGGAGTACCCAGATCGAGGAGCGCCCAATAGTCCCGGGGATGCTCGACGGTGATGCCCGCTACCCGCACGGTCCGTACGCGGGAAGGGGCGGTAGCGATGCGCACCGATCCATAGGCCGCGACCAGGAAGGCGGCGGCTGCGAAAACCAAAACAGGGTTGCTCCCTGCACGGGCGGGTCCGCCGCTCCTCCGCAGATCGAAGCCTTGCTCCCAGGCGGTGTTCATGATCGAGGCGAACCAGGTGATGAGGAAGGAGATCCCCCAGACTCCGGTGATCGATGCTGTTTGAATGACTGTTGTGAAGGCAAACTGGGTCGAACCAAAGGAGAACAGGGTCCCGAGGGGTGTGAAACCCACCAGGTAGTCCATGGTCACGTAAGCGGCTGGAAAGACCAGGGTCGATCCGAAGCTTCCGAGGCGCGGTGACAGGGCACGGTCGACGTACAGCACCAGGATCAACGGCAGGGGAATGATCGCCGGCAGGATGATCTGGGCGAGGAGAGGCAGATCCCAGGCACCGATCATATTCGCCAGGAATGCCGTATACAGACAGGGCAAGGAGAGCAGGGGGACGTACCATTTCTCCTGGTTCCTGAAGAAGCGAAGCAGAAATACCGGAGCGATCCAGGCGGCGGCCGGGGCGCTCCAGCGCCAGCCGATCAAGGCAAAGGCTGCAGAGCCGAGCCCGAGCCACAGTATATCGAATCCGAATCCATTTGTTCTCTTTCTCGTCATATCCGCCTCACTTTCGTTTATTGCGTGTATAAACACCCGCTTAGGCCCATTGATTTATTCTTATGATTAAAACATATGTTTTAATCAAGAATAACATAGCCTGGGGGAGATGAAAAGTCAAGAGGGATCAGAACATAGATCGGGTTGTGTGGTAGTGGCTGTATCTATAAAACCGTCTGAGGTAAGTGGGTGCTCGGCCTACTAACGGCCGTGTCCAAAGGGATGGTTTTTTTCCAGGTTGATCCGAACTTCGTTGTTCAAACCGATACGATCTGGTATTGGGCTTCGAAGCGGACGGCGATTCCCTCATTCTCCGAACGAATAATCCGTCCGTTGGTTTGGATCTTGCTGCGAATCTTTTTCTTCACCGGCAGGAAAAACGTAAGCTCTACGGGGGTGTCGAGCGGAATCGGCCGTTCCGTACACAAGAACGCGCCGTCTGATGAAATGTCGCGGGTAACCAGCTCCACCTGGCCGGCTCTGGTTTCCAACTCCTGAAGTACCGTGTGCAGCTGGAGGTTGAAACGCTCCACTGCCCTTTTTTCCTCTTGCCCAGTCGCGTCGTTCATTTCTGCATCCTGTTAGGTCTAAGTTGTCTGCTCAGACTATCATGCAAAACTCGTACCAGATTATCGGTTTCCCGCAAATAGAACTTAAAGCTTTATATTGTATAAAAATATCTTATGGGTCGTTTCAGCGGCAAACCGGAACAGGCGATGATGGGATTACAACATTGTAATCGTAAGGACCATATACACCAAGAATCATAAATCGCGAGGATTCGTCATTCTTCGGCGAACGTCATTACTTGGCAATCAGCCGTTTGAGGGCTTCTTTGGGCGAGCCTCTTACAGTCTTGAGCTGCTTCAATACCGCTACGGTCAGCCGGAGATCTCTCCCCTCGGCCTCGTAGAGGCTGTAGAACAGCTCCAGATCCTGGGTGTAGCGCACGAAGGAAATGATATAGGCGTTGTTGGCCGGGATGCCTGCGAAACTACGGAACCTGTCGGTCCGGAACAGATCCGGGGCTTCGGAGAGCAGGCTCCGATTGAACTGCTCCACGGTCTTCAGCTTTTGCGCCAGGATCGTTTCCCGGTCCGCCTCGAGACTATAGACCAGGTCCAACCGATCGTGCAGATCGATGACCCGGCTCCTGTATATGTTCCAATCCTCCAGAGCAGCCAGCGCCTGACTGAGAGCCGCAGAGCCCGCACCGTAGCGGTCCCGGAGGAAGGACAGTGCCCCCTCCCGTCCCACAAAGGTGGCCAGTTCCTCGTTGAACTGGATTTCGTTCTTGATGAAGATCGTGGCATGGGTCTGCTCGTGGATGATGAGGTCGGCCAGGGCGTAGAGCGAATAATCGGTCATGAAGCTGTAGATCGGATCGGAGAGCAGTCCCAGGGTGCTGAAACCGTCAACCCTCCTGATCCAGACATCCAGACCCTTTTTTTTGAGCCGGGCGGCCTCGCGCCGGGCATCCGCTTCCTCATAGAATCCCTTGTACGGAAAGGAGCCGAAAATGGGAAAGCGCCACTGGTGGGGGGTAAATGAGTCCGCTGCACAGGCGGTGACCACGTCGACCACGTAGTCTTTGTCCAGCTCCAGGTAGCGGGTGTAGTTCCTGTTCTGCTCCAGACCGATCTCCTCCACGGCATAGCGGCGGATCTCCTGGACGGTACGCAGCATCTCCTCCGCATCCCCGCCGACCGATCCATCGGCCAGAACCTTTTCGATGGATCGTGAGCGGGTGTTGTAACTCAGCAGGTAGGTTCCCTGCTTGATCAGGTAGCAGCCGCCGATCAAAGGGAAGACGCCGAGAATGAGTAGTGCGGCAGGTTTCATATGGTTCCTGGGGATTGTAGTCCAAACTATGGTGTCGCGGGAAGATGCGCAAGGCGCCGCCAGCGAGCGGCAGCTCGACATCCCGAATATCCCCTGCTATAGTGGCCCCATGGGAGTGAGGATCATCGGCATCTCCGGCGGGTCCGGATCCGGGAAGACCACGATCGTCCAGCGGATCTCTGAGATCATCCCCGATTTCATCTGTCTGGCTCAGGACAGTTACTATAAATCCGCCGAGTTCGTAGACAATGAGAACATCACCGCCTTCAACTTCGATCACCCTTCGGCATTTGACACCGACCTGATCGTCGAACAACTTGGGGCCTTGAAACGGGGAAAGACGATCAAGGTCCCTGTGTATGATTTTGTGCACCACCGGCGTAAGGCAGAAACCATGGCCGTGGTCCCACGCAATCTGGTGATCTTCGAGGGTATCATGGTCTTCGTGGATCCGCGGGTGCGGGAGCTGTTGGATCTCAAGTTGTACGTGGACACGCCGGATGACATTCGCTTCATCCGCCGTCTGAAACGGGATATCACCGAACGGGGCCGTACCGTGGAGTCCGTGATCACCCAGTACCTCGACGTCGTGCGTCCCGGGCACCTGGAGTTCGTGGAGCCGACCAAGGCTTATGCCGATCTTATCATACCCGAAGGTGGAAGCAACGAAAAAGCCCTCCAGGTGTTGACCTCCTTCATGCAGGGGATTCGGTAGACGGGGTGGAGGAGGTGTACGCTTGATACCTCAGCGCCAAAGCGGTATCCGGATACCTGCAGAATACAACCGTAGTAAAAGGTAGAGAAGGAATCCGTGGGTAAAACCGAAGTCTACGCGGCCGAGCTCAAGGAGCTCATGCGGGATCCGAAAAATGCGGCCGAACTGGCCGCAAAGCTCATGGCGGAATCCAACCTGCCCGGTCCCCGGGGCAACCTTGAGCTGGCCGAAGCTTTTTCCAGGGCGGTATCCACCGCTGCCGCTGAACCCGCCGCCTGGTTGGAAATCCTCTATGCCTGGGCCGGGATCTCCGCGGAGGAAGCTCCCACCGGAGACCCGCGAGAGTTCCTCCCCTTCTGCGCGTTGCTCGCCTTCGGCGTGCTGTACAACACTCCTACATGCTCGGGTCCCCGTACAGGTCCCGGCGGCCGTACTGAACCGTCGGTTCGCAGCGAGCATCTGGTAGAGACGATACGCCGGGCCGCCGCGGATTCGCGGTGGCGCATCCGCGAAGCGGTGGCGATGTCTCTTCAGCATCTGGGGGAGGGCAATCCGGCGGCACTGCGCCGCATCCTGGATGACTGGCTTTCCAACGATGCAGCGAAGGACGGTTCGCTAACCGACGGCTCCTTGATGGAGAGGCGGGCGGTTCTGGCCGCCTTGGCCCATCCGCCGCTTCTGGGTGAGGTGGAGGTCGCCCGCTACGCTTTGAAGACCACCGAAGGGATCCTCGAGGATGCCGCCCGGCTACATGCAGAGCAGCGGAAGGGGGAGGCGTTCCGGATCCTGAAAAAGGGATTGAGTTACGCTGTCAGCGTCGTGGTGTCG
>CAZKCQ010000058.1:0-7199 GCA_964551205.1 uncultured Spirochaetaceae bacterium | reverse complement strand
CTCGGAATATCCACGCAATAATTCCATAACCCATATAGATTTAAAAGACACTATATTGCGATACTGGCACGGGAGTTGCAAATACTCGTTGTATGGAAGTGCCGGATTCGATGGTCGCTGATAGTGGAAAGTACACGATTGTCCGCTCCCTGTTTCGGAAGATCCCCCAACCGAAGGTTGTACCGGCAGTTACGGTGCTGATAGCCGGAGCTTCGACGGGTTTCTTCACCTGGTCCAACACCGTCAGCAGGCAAACCTTTCACTCCTACCTGTTTTACAACAATCTGACCGCAACGGAGCGCACCCGTCTGGTGCTGCTTCTGGCTGCCGGAGCGTCGTTGTTTTTCTGCATCTGGATTCTGTTCGCCCTGCTGCGGTCCCGGGAGCGGAACAGAATCACCGCGATCCTTGACCGAAGCGCGGTTTATTTCGCTTCCGGAATTCTTCCGGGATTCTGGCCTTTTCTGTCCGTTCAGGCCTTGGAGGTGTTCTACCCCTTCCAGTTTTTCGCACTCCTCATGGGTTTCCTGGTTGTTACCTTCCTGATCCTCTACAGCTGCCGAACGCCGGACCGCAGCCTCGATCGGCTGCGCGTTCCGATCCTGTCTGGGCCGCTGCAGCTGCTTACACGTGAACACGCCGGGCGCCTGAGCCTCTATCTGCTTGTTCTGGCCGCAACAGCCTATACGATCTTTTTCCTGGTCTGGACTCTGGGCAGGCATCGCTCCTTTAACAGCTACGCTTTCGACCTCGGTTGGCAGCATCAGGCCTTCTACACGTTGCTGCACACGGGAAACCCCCGCATCACCCTTTACGTCACCCTCAACCACCTGGGAAACCACTTCCAGCCTCTCTACTTCCTGCTGGCTCCGATCTACGCATTGTACCAGGATGCCACCACGCTTCTCGTCCTGCAGACGATCTGCCTGGCTGTTGCTGCCCTTCCCCTGTATCTCATCGCCAGAGGACGGCTCGGAAGTCCCTGGGCCGCTCTGGTTGCGGCCCTGGTCTACCTGCTGTACCCGGCCCTGCACGGCATCAACAACTTCGACTTCCACGGTCTTGCCCTCCTCATTCCCTTTGTCTGTTTTATGCTCTACGCCCTGGAAACCGACAGGCAGCGCCTGTTCTGGCTGTTTTTCGCTCTGGCTCTGATCACCCGGGAAGACACGGCCATCTCCCTCTCCGGTGTGGGCCTGTATCTGATTCTGGACCGGCACCGCCGTAAAACGGGACTTGTTGTGCTCGGGGTATGTGTCGCCTACTTTCTCTTCGTATTGAAGATGATGAGTCTCTTCGACGGCTACGCCGATCTGGATCAATACTCGGTCCTGGGGGTACCGGAGCGGCAGAACTTCATCGGCGTGCTCCTGACTTTATTCACCAATCCCCGATTCGTGTTCCAGCACATCTTCTTCGATCCCGGGAAAATCTCGTATCTGCTTAAAGTTCTGGTTCCCGTCCTGTTCCTCCCGTTGTTCACCGGCAAGAAGATCTCACTGCTCCTTCCGGGACTCTCGATCATGCTGCTGTCCAATACGTACTACACCTGCTGGATCTTCTGTCCCTACACCGCCCACCTCATTCCGTACGTGTTCTTTCTCACGATTCTTGGAGTCCAGAGGATACGGGCCCGAATCCCCAAGATTCAACTCTCCACGGTGGTCGTTGTCCTGCTTCTGGCCGGTGCGTTGATGAACTACGAGTATGGATTGATCTTCTCCAAGCGCTTTCCCGGCTTTCCGAGGCCCACCGACCGGGAGCGAACCGTCTACTCGTTCTTCGATGAGATTCCCAAAGCGGCTTCCCTGACCACCATCAGGCACCTTGCGCCACACCTGGCGGATCGGACCAGCATCCACCTGTTTTCGGCGCCCCACCCGGACACGGATTACATCCTGATCGACCTGGATGTGCGGGAGCCTGCCCTCGATCCTCACGAGCAGGGCTACCCTCGGGAGCACCTCTCGGCCAAGAGCTACGTTCTGTCCCGGATGGAAAGCGGAGACTACGGCGTGTTGCGTTACCAGGATCGTTTCATCCTTCTCGGAAAAGGTGCCGATACGCATAAGAATGCAGATGTCGCTCGAAACATCCGTTCCATGACCTACACGAAAAAACCTGCGATCATCCCCTATTACAGCGATCCGGCCAAAGATGTGAATCCAATCAGGCATTCGGAGGCCGATCTGCTTCAAACCTTTCTAATAAACCACAGCGGTGGTACAATCATACTGGCGGCAAGCGGGGATGTGGAGGAAAAGCTCTCCTATCTCTGCAAGAAACACATGATGATGAGAGGCTCGAACATCCATACCCTGCACCGCGGTGGATCATACCTGGCCGTTTACCGGGATGACGAGGTTGTCTTGGAGCTCATCGATAATGACCGTCCCGTGGCGGTTGGAAGCTCCGATTCTGCGCTTCTGCAGTCTCTGTTCCCCCATCACCAGCTGGAGCTCTATTCATCGGGAAGCGGCAGAAACAGCCGGGCTTCGATCCAAATCGCCGGTCAGGACTACGCCTTGAACCAGCCGGGGATGAATGCCGTGGTTATGGACGACTCGGGAGCGGTGAAGGCACAGGCCGTATTTTCCACGGGAAGGTAGATCAGGATGAAGCGAAAGCAACCGAGGGAAATGAGCATTTCGATCGTTGTTCCCGTTTACAACGAAGAGGCAAATATCGCCCCCTTGACTGAGAAGCTCGAGAAGGTTCTGGCCGGCTTCCGGCACGAAATCATCTTTGTCGACGACGGAAGCCGCGACGGCACTCTGGAGACAATCAAAGCTCTGCTCGGCTCCAACTCTCACCTTCACTATCTCTCCCTGTCCCGCAACTTCGGACACCAGAACGCCCTCAAAGCCGGTCTGGATCACGCTTCGGGAGACTGTGTGATCACGATGGACGGGGACCTGCAACATCCGCCGGAGGTGATCCCCCGACTGCTGGAAAGATGGCGGGAGGGGTTTGAGGTCGTGTACACGATCCGCGATGACTACCGGGACGTACCGCTGTTCAAACGAACCACCGCCCGCCTATTCTACGGGTTGATCAATCTGATCGCCGAGGTGAAGGTTCAGGAAGGGACGGCGGATTTCCGGCTTCTCGATCGATCCGTAGTCGATGTGTTGAAAAATATGAACGAATCTTCACCGTTCTACCGCGGCATCGTCCCCTGGACGGGCTTTCGACAAAGCGGTCTGCACTTCAAACCGAATCCCCGCCACGCGGGGCGAACCAAGTATTCTCTGGGCCGGATGATAGCCTTTGCCCTCTCCGGTCTGGTCTCCTTCAGCGTAACTCCTCTGCGCCTGGCCACGTTTCTGGGCTTCGGGATGGCCATGACCGGTTTCGTAATCGGGTTGAAGGCGGTGATCGAGTACCTGATCACGAAAAACACGGTGCCCGGGTGGGCTTCCACAATCGTGACGGTGGTGCTGGTGGGGGGGGTGCAGTTGATCATTCTCGGGATCATCGGGGAGTACCTCGGCAAGCTTGTGAATGAGTCGAAGCGGCGACCTCACTACATCGTACGGGAGCGTAGTGAGAAAGAAGACGATGGATGAAGGTGATCGTTCATGCAGACGACCTGGGGATTAGCCGCGGCATCAGCGACCGGATCATCGATACACACCGCAACGGCGCGGTACAGCGCACCAGCATTGTTGCCAATGGAGAAGCCTTTGACTATGCGGTGGAACGTTTACATGACAATCCGAGGCTGGCCTGGTCGGTTCATTTGAATCTGGTGGAGGGCCGCTGTTTGGCTTCCAAGGAGAAACTGCCGCTGCTTGTCGATTGGCGGGGGTGGTTCAAGCGGGACTTCCTCGGCCTGTTCCTGCTTCCGATCCTGGCGCCCTGGTGCAGAGCCGGGCTTCGGCGACAGATTCGATCCGAGCTGGACGCCCAGATCGAACGGGTAAGGCAAAGGTTCGACTCTGTTGACATCCGCATAGACAGCCATCGCTACGTACATCTTCTGCCCTTCGTGTTTCCGATCGTGATGGACCAGGCCGCCGCCTGGGCGGTGCGGGAGATCCGGGTTGTGGATGAGCCGCTGTTCATGGCCCGAGGCGGGTTTGGGGGTTTGATTGGGCTGATCTCCCCCAACTTCCTGAAATGGCTGGTGTTGCGGTTTCTGTCAAGATCCTGCCGGAGGCAGCTTCGCCTGCAGGGTATCGGCTGCCCGGAGCGGTCCCTGGGCGTGTTGTTTTCAGGACGCATGACGGCCCGGATCGTGGATCGGGGTTTGAAGAGGATCGCCCGTCATCCCCCGGCTCAAGATGCGGAGGTGGAGGTCCTCTTTCATCCCGGACCGGCCGATCCGCAGGATCGGGACGCGTGGAGGGAAAACCCTCGACAGAGTCGCTTTTACTTCGCTTCCCACCGCGCCGTGGAGACCGCGGCCCTGCTCGATCCTGAACTTCGCAGACAGGTCGAAAGGATTTCCTCAGACTCGGGCACTGTCGAAACGGAGGAGCCATGAACTGGATCGACTACTGGGACTCGGACCGGATTTTTTACTCCGTGATGCGGCGTATGACCGGGTACTTCTTCGAAACCTCGCATAGGCTACTGCACTATCAGTGCTCCGATGTGGTGCTGGATTTCGGCTGCGGTCCCGGCTTCCTGGCGGAGCGCCTCCAGAGTCTGGTCAAAGAGATCCACGGTGTGGATACATCCGCCCAGATGATAGCGCAGTGTAGCGGCAAATTCCGGGACTACCCCAATGTAAGGTTCCACCTCCTGCCTCGGGAGCGCTACACCGACCTCTCCTTTCTGGATCCGGTGTATACGAAGACCGTGGTCTTGAGCGTGGTCCAGTATTTTCGTACAGTGGCGGATGTCGGGGATCTGATTCGAAGCGTGGCCGCCGTTTCCGCTCCTGGAGCCTGTCTGTTGATCGCCGATATTCCGACGGACAGTGTTCCTCTGCTCGATACCATCGAGCTGCTAAAATCCGGTTGGCAGGAGGGGTATCTGATCGAGTGCATCCGTTTTCTCGCTCAAACCCGTTTCTCCCGCTACTCCCGCATCCGAGCAGAGCAGGGCTTGCTCTGTCTACCCGTGCCGGTGTTGAAGCAGCTGATCGCTGATCTGAGCCTGGATGCGGAGATCCTCACCGACCCGCTGACCTGCAACCGCCGGCGGGTTCATCTGCTGGTTCATCTGTAGGAGGTGCATACATGATCAAGTACATACTGGTTCCAGTTGGAGCGGTTTTGACGGCGCTGGCGCAGATTGGCTTGAAAAAAACCTCTGGCTTCAGCAACTGGAGTCGAGAATGGTTTCTGTACCTGCTGGTGAGCCTCGCCCTCTATGGGATCGCTTTCTTCAACTATCTGTATCTGCTGAAGCAGTTTCCGATCAGCAAGATCTACCCCGTCATGACCGTCGTGGTCCTCATCATCATCACCGGCTACGGATTTTTCATCGGAGAGACGATCAACCTGCGGCGCCTGATCGGCGTCCTCCTGGGTATGGGTTCGGTGTACCTGTTGCTGATTTGAGGCCGTCGGCTCCGATCGCCGACCGCTGGCAGTTGGCGAAACACGGGTACGGGGCTGGAGGCCGGTTCTACAGCCGGGTGCCGTTTGCCCAATCCGGCTTGCCCAATCCCGCCAGCCCGGGTATAGTCGCCTTGAGAGAATGGGACATCCGATCCTTCAAAGCCTCTCCTCCGATTTCGACCCGGTAATTCGGACGCGGGGAGAGGATTACTTCCACGAGAAAAGGGTGAGGCTGACCGAGGTCGATCCGGGGGACCCCGGAAGGGTGCTGGCCTTCGTCCAGGGGTCCCGTCGCTACACCGTGCAACTCGGCTTCGAAGGGCCCGGGATCGGCTATTCCTGCACCTGCCCCTATTTCTTCAACGAAGAGCAGCCCTGCAAGCACCTCTGGGCCGTGCTCCTCAAGCTGGATTGGAGCGGTTTTTTCGACAGGTGGGAAGCAGCGCGAATCCCGGAAGAGGCGCAGCAGCCCGGCCGAATACACGGGTTCGAGGGGGAGCACACCGGTGATCCGCTTCCCGAGTGGAAGTCGGGTTTGGAGCGGATCAGGGAATACCGGGCCGCGGAAACGCGCTCCGGCCGGAAACCCTGGCCTCCCGACCGGGAGATCCTCTACCTATTCGACATTCCCCGCACCCTGTCCGGCGGCCGGGCGACGGTGCACCTGTATTATCGGGACGCAAGCGCAGAGGCAAGGCCCCTATCGGGCAGTGGTTTTCGACTGGAGGATCTCTGGCAGATACCGGATTCCGGGGACCGGGAGATCCTGGGGGTATTGCGGGGAGGATCCTACCAGAATGTGTACGACCAGGAGGCCTACGGCTACCGGCTGCTCGGCCAGGAAATCCAGCTTCTCTGTCCCACCTATCTGCTGGATGTGGATCTGGTCCGGCTGTTGCTGCCCAAGATGGCGAAAAGCGGACGGCTGTTCCTCAAGACCCATGGGCGCTTCGATTCTTCCCGGGTCGACTGGGATAGTCCGATCGTCTGGGACGAGGGGTCCCCATGGTTGTTCGGGCTCGTTCTTACGGGGGATCCGGCAGGCAGGAAAGTCCGTCTGGATGGGATGTTGCGAAGAGAGGGGGAGAAGATGCCCCTCCTGGAACCGGAGCTTCTGCTGATGGGGGGATTGATGTTCATCGGCGGAGCCCTGGTGAGGTACACGATGAACGTCTCCTTTGCCTGGATCAGCGTGCTTCGCAAGAGAAAACATCTGACGGTTCCCCGGGAGGAGCTTCCCGGATTTCTCGAGGAGCTCCTCTCCTTTCCCGATCTCGGTCCCCTGGAGATCGACGACTCCCTGGGGATACGCACGATCAGCGGCAAACCCATCTCAAGGCTCAGGGTGAGTAAGGCGGATCGGGTCCGCCATACCCCCACCGGCGGAGGCCTGATCGGAGAGCTCTCCTTCGTCTACGGGGACAAGGTGCTGAGCGCTCCGGCGGAGAGCTCCGGGGAGTATGTCGAAGAGGAGCAGTTGGTGGTCATGAGGGACGGGCAGGCGGAGCACCGGGCTCTGGAGCGGGTTCTCGAGCTGGGTTTCCGGCACGTCTACGAGTACCGCAGCGGCTCCAAGGTATTGAAGTTGGGCGTGCGCAGGCTTCCACAGTTGGTGGAGCAGCTGCTGCAGGAGGGCTGGCAGGTGGAGGCGGAGGGACGGCTGCTGCGCAGCGCCTCCGGCGTGAA
>CAZKCQ010000057.1:0-12672 GCA_964551205.1 uncultured Spirochaetaceae bacterium | reverse complement strand
CAGGTTGGACCTGTTGCAAAATTGATTGGGCTTTGAAAACGGGGGTCAAACCGACCTGACCCCTATTTGCTAACGGCAATATGCTATCTGCGATTACCAGCGGTTTCTAGACCCGCCGCTGCTGGAGCGATTCTCCCTCGGTTTACTCTCGTTCACAGTCAAGCTCCGTCCTTCGAGCTCCGTTCCATTGAGAGCTTGTATGGCTTGTTCAGCTTCCTGCTGAGTACTCATCTCAACGAAACCGAAGCCGCGTGAGCGGTCGGTGTATCTATCCATAATAACCTTTGCAGATTCCACTGTCCCGTGGGATTCAAAAAGCGTCTTTAGTTGCTCATCGGTAACAGAATAGGCGAGCCCGCCAATGTAGAGTTTTTTGTTCATGTTCTCCTCCTAGAGAATATCACTATCATCGTGATTGCTACGAACCGTTAAAGGAGCAGAACATTAAGCAGAATTACTCGAGGTGCCGGTATCTGGTCGGTTAGTCCTAGCGGTAAAATTCGTAAAATCGAAATGATCGGGCTTCTTTATTGTTTTTATTTTCCTTCAGGAAGCCCGGTGCTGAATGGATTGAATTTAAATATACATCTTTTCAGGTGATAGGGTCAACAAGCCTCATTGCCACATCTACAAGCATCCTGAAACGGGGCTGCCGCCTCATTTCGCAAAACTCAATAGCAAGTAAAACCATCTCACCAGTTCGCCCATTATGCACTCTGACCATCAAAAACAAAGGAGTGGTCACCAAAATGATGCCACCTCTTGTCTGGGCTATCGCCCGCATAGCCCATAGGGGTACTTCACCTTTGTCCAGCCGTTTGCAGTAGCTTGTATACAGCCCACGTTGCATTGCTATGGAGAGCCAGCGTTGTCCGGACCGTTACCGTTGATTTTGCTACACTTTTACTACGAGAGCAGGGACATGCCAAAGCCAAAGGAACCATCCTGCCAATGATACAGCGAGGACTCCGATTATTTATTTGCCATGTTGATAGATTGCATCGCCAAGGGGTAATTGGATAACAGTACCTTTTATATCTCCTAACTCGTCTTGATGATGATATCGGATATAATGTTCGCCGCCTCATCGCAATTGTCCGCCGACCGGTTGAGGTGGCGGTAGATCTCCCGCATCTTCAACATATACCCGGGCGTATGCTTCGGATTTTCGAATAAATCAGCCAGAGCCTTTAGGTAAATGTGATGTATCTGGTTTTCTGTGGCCTTGGCTAGCTTGGCATGCTCCAAGGCAACGGAAGCGTACTGCTTCATGTTCTTCAAGGCATCAAAGATTTCCAGTGTACCTTTTTCCAAAACTTTGGCCATCGCAATCAAGTCGTCATCCGGCTCTACATTAAACACGGATAGTTCTTCTACCGTTCTCTGCGCTGCATCGATTATTTCATCCACCGCTCGAGAAAGCGCAAAGATATCCTCTCGATCGAACGGTGTTATCAGAGTACGATTCAAACGATCTATCAGGATCCTTCTCAGGTCATCCGCTTCACGTTCCAGAAAATAGATACGCTTTGAAGCTTCGCTATTGCCCGTTTCCAAACCGCGAACCAGAGTGGTGTAGGCATCGTACACCGTCCTGGCGTGATCTACGAGAAGTTGATAAAAATCGGTTTTCTTTTCTTTGCGAAACAGAGACAGTTTCATCACAGTCCCCCCGTGAGTAAATAATTAAAGAATTGCCGAAAAATCAAATACAGCAGCACCGAAAGCACTCCTGCCAGTGGGATCGTCAGGATCCAGGCAAACAGGATTGAGCGAATCACCTGCCAGCGTACGGCGCGTCGACGGTGAACACTACCCACACCGATGACGGAAGCGCTGATGATCTGAGTTGTGCTAACTGGTGCGCCGCTCAGGTTGCACAACAGCAGGATCAGCGAAGAAGCAAGCTGAGCGCTGAAAGAATGAAGAGGCCGGATTCGAAAAATATCGTAGCCCACGGTGCGGAGGATTTTTGTGCCCCCCATGGTCACGCCAAGCGATAGACTGGCGATGCTCGCTGTCATCACCCACAGCGGAACATCCATTTGCTGGGTTTTGGAGCTCAGAAAAAGCGTCAAGGCAATGAGTCCCATGGTTTTCTGCGAATCATTGGTCCCGTGATTCATGCCCAGAATGATTAGGCTGCCTATCTGCAGCTTCTTAAGATACCTGACCGTTTTCCACGGAGCGCTATTTAACATTCGTATCAGGAGCTTATGGATCAAGCCGCCGAAAAAGATTCCGAGAAAAGGCGAAAGCACGAGGGCTCCGACTACTTTAAGCAAGAATACAGTCCATGGAATGCCTGAAAGTCCGTATCGCAAAAGCACAGGACCGATCAGCCCACCTACCATGGCGAAGGAGGAACTGGTCGGCAGCCTGACAAACCAGCAGATACTGTTCCAGAACAGAGCACCGGCTACACCGCTGAACACGAGGAGTAGAGAGCCGGCATCGCGAGGAAGCAGATCAATCCTTATTATGCCACGAGCCACTGTCAAAGCGACAGGTATTCCGAAGAGAAAAGGTCCGCAAAATTCGGCCAGAAAAACCAACCACAGGGCTTGCCGGAACGTAAGAGAGCGGGATGAAACCGCGGTAGCGAAAACATTCGCACCGTCCTTCATACCATTGCTCAAAGCGAACAAGAGACTGAGCACGACCGCACCAACTACCAGTGAATCCGTCACAGGTTGGTGCCGACCAGGATTTTCTGTAAGACATCCTGAATAGAGCTATTTACCGCATTAATGTCCAAGAACACCTCCAACAGCCTTGAGGTCATGTGGGACTGCACCTGTTCCCGGCTTATTGAAGCGATCCCCTGATAGTAGAGCCGAACGAAGTTCTTGAGCTCGTGCTGGTTGTTCTTCAGCAGCTCCTCGCCATACTTCCGGTTGTGCAGATACTCCTGAAAGAAGCACTTCATATTCTCTAAAATTCGTCCCTCCAGCTCGAGGAAGTGAGAAAACGAAAAACGTGTTTTATAGATCCGTTTCTCCGCGTAAAAGGTTTGCAGGATAGAGAGGATTTTCTTCAAATTCGAGTAAACCTCGTACATGTCTTCCCAGTAGAAGGGCAGATAATATTTTTTGTCCAGGCATTTCAGGAAACAGCTAAAACCATCTTCAAACAACAGCTCGATATCAAGAATCTCGTCTGGCTGAGCGGACTCTGCACCCTCGTCCTTGGCGCTCAACAGCAGCTCGACGAGTTTATGCAAAATATCGATTCCTTTGATCAGACAATCGTCGAGCCTGATTCTTTGCCGAAACAGCATATTCCCCAGATTCTTCATTCCTTGTCTCTCCTATCAGACATGGAAGTTTTAAGCAAAAACCGTGCCAGATAATGCCAGAAGCGCGTCCACTGTCTGCTAACTATCTCTCTTGTATAGAAATAACAAAGAGTGATGCAACGGCTGCAGGGGTGGCTAGTGTGGTAGGAATCGTAAAGTCACTGTACAGCCTTTGTACAGATATTTTACTGTTGCTTCATCTCCGAAAGTTTACGCTGGAGGGTAACCCGGCTGATCCCCAATCGATCGGCTACTGCGGTTTTATTGTTTCCTAGCCTCGCCAAGAGCTTCTGGATCAAATGCGGCTCGAGACCCTTGTGCAGGAGCTCGAGAAGCCCTTTTTGATCTGAGTATCTGCTCAAAAAAGCGTCGGTGAAATCAGAGAACAAATCCTGGGCTTCAGTGTTTCCACTCAGATATCGGGGTATCTCAGAGGCCTGGATAATCCCGCTCTGGCAGTTGATCCCCAAACTCAGGATGGCATTCTCCAGCTCCCTGACGTTCCCCGGCCACGGGTAGCGCTCCAGAATTGCCCGTGTCTCTGCCGTCACTCCACGGACTGCTTTGTTCAGCTTGCTGGCCGCAACATTAACAAAATGCTCGATAAGCAGGGGGATATCATCCTTGCGCTCCCGCAGCGGAGGGACCTCTATGGAAGCCACGTTTATGCGGTAATAAAGATCTTCCCTGAAATTTCCGTTCTTGACGAGCGCCAACAGATTTCTATTGGTCGCCGTGATGACTCTGGCCTTGAGGGTGATGTTGCGTGATCCTCCCAACCGCTGAAACTCCCGCTCCTGCAGAACACGGAGGAGCTTCCTCTGAATGGATAAGGGCAGGTCCCCGATCTCATCCAGAAAGATCGTTCCTTCCGCGGCAGCCTCGAACTTCCCCCCCTGTTGGGTTGTAGCCCCGGTGAAGGCCTGAGCCTCATGTCCGAAAAGCTCGTTTTCCAGAAGAGCATCGGGAAGAGCAGAGCAGTTCACGGCGATGAACGGCTCGTTCTTCCGGTCGCCGTTGTAGTGCAGGGCTCTGGAGATAAGCTCCTTGCCGCTGCCGCTTTCCCCCGTGATGAGCACGGTAATATCGGTGTTTACAAGTCTTCCGATGGCTTTAAAAACGTTTTGCATAACCTCAGATTTACCAACCACCCGGGTCAAGTCGTAGGTTCGTAACTGCTCATCCTGAATCACACGCACGTAGTGGCGCATTTTCCGTGACTCGAGCACCCTTTGGGTGATAAATCTAATCTTCTCGACATCAAGAGGCTTTTCCAGATAGTCACATGCTCCAAGTGAAATGGACTGTACGATAGTTTCCAAGCTCCCGTAGGCTGTAATCATCACAATATCCGCATCGTGGGTTATGGATCGGATTGTCTTGAGCACCGAGAGGCCGTCCTCACCTGGAAGCCTGTAGTCGAGGAAAATGAGCTCGACATCGTTTTCCCGCAGCAGTTCCTCCGCCTCGTTTCCATTGTAAGCTCCGAGAATGGTGTGCCGACCACGAAACAAAGCCAAAAAACTCTCAACGATGCCGCGGTCGTCGTCAATGACAAGAATCTTCGCCAAAACAAACTCCTTTACAGTATTCGTATTTGCTGCTCGAGATCCTCTGGAAAAATGATCGAGAAACAAGTCTGCATTCCATCACTCTGAACCTCTATCGTCCCGAAATGCCGTTCCACGATCATCTTTACGATGGCCAAACCCAGGCCGGTGCCTTCCTCCTTGGTCGTGAAGAAGGGTTCGAAAATCATGCTCAGATCTGTCGGCGCGATCTCCTGCCCACTGTTGCAGAATCGGAACAGTACGCCGCCGTCCGGGCGGCGCCGGGTTGTCACTTCGAGTGTTCCGCCCTGAGGCATCGCCTGGATGGCATTTATCACCAGATTCATTACCGCGATTCTGAATTTATCCCGGTCCAGGTATAGGGGAGGGATGGAACTGTCCAAACTGGCGAGTACTTTGATGTTCTGGTGCTCTATGTTGTATCGGAACAGTCTTAATATGTCATCCACGATCTCACTGGCGTCGTGACGAGCGAAGCGCATGGGGCTGGGACGGGCAAACTCCAGCATGTCCTTGATCAGATCATTCAACCTTTCGCTTTCCGTGAGAATGGTGAGTATTTCGTTTTTGCCCTCTCCTTCCTTGAGATATCTCTCTCGAAGAATTTGGGCCATCATCTTGATTGAGCTCAGGGGATTTCGGATTTCGTGGGCCAGGCCTGCGGCCAATTGACCGGCCGTTGCCAGTTTAGCTGATTTAATCATGTCGTCTTGGAGTTTCTGGATCCGTTGGTTGTACAAACTGAGCTTTCGTACGAGGCGATTGAAGCTCTCGGCAATCAACCCAAACTCGTCCTTGCTGGTCAGCTCGATGCGGTTGTCGAATCTGTCTATGTTCAAGCCGTCCATTCCCGCCAGGATCTTCACCAGTGAACTGTTGATGTTCCGGGCTAGAAACACGTAAATCACGAACGCAAGGAGAATCCCTATGCCGATCATCAGATACAACAAGTTCTGCGAGTAGCGCAGATACCTCTTTTCTTCCCTCTGGGATACCCCCAGACTGAGAGCTCCCCAGTAGGAGTTGTCTTTGAGGAACAGCGGTTTAAGCATGAAGTAAGAAGATTCCTGGTTGAGCCGAGCGTTTCTGAGGAATACTGTTTCATTGGCTGTCAGCTGCGACAAAACCTCTTCGGGAAGACGATCATAACCTTGATATGTAGACATAACCTTTGCGTCGGCTTGGTAAATTCCATTCTCCATTCCGGTCAGAAGCTTGATATGCTCTGCGAAATCGCTCGAAAACAGGGATCCGATCATGAAAACTCCTAAGATACCGCCCCCACTTTCGATCGGAGAAACAGCCCGTATCGCAATGCCGGATTGACCCTGCTCATAGCTTACCGCGCTCCTACCTGCCAGCCCTTCCTTCACGATCGTTTGGTTGATCTTTACATCTCCCAAAACATCGGGCTGGTGTCCTCTCAGGATAACCTTGCCATCCATGTCCTCGATCTCGATGATGTCAAAGATGCTGAGTTGGTGATAGTGTACCAGTTTGCTCTCCAGGGCCTCAAACTCGCCCTCCGCGAGCAAGGCTACGAGCTCCCGGTCGGAGGACAGCGCTTGAGCGATTTTCAAGCACTGCTCTTCGATAAACTGTACTTCCTGGAAATAAGCTGTGATGCTGTCGGTAAGGCGGATTCGGATTTCCCTGTCAATAGTGCTGCGAATGATCAAATATCCGATCAGAAGCGCACTGATCGTGGAAATGAAGATGATCAACATGAAGGAGAAGAATATCTTGAAGTTTAATCGATATCGAAAGAAACGCAGCATAATGGGTCCATCGGTCCGTTTTCAACAAAAAGTATAAGATTCGTTTCAAGGATATTCCTGCGGTCAACTTCTTGCAACGGCGGCGGCAGTCTTTTGAGCCTAACTCCCACTCGCAAGTACTGGGCCAAACAGATCGAAGTTCCCGTCGAGAACCAAATCTATACGCCCCGTGCGCCACTTCCGATAGGTGTCTCGAACCAGGGGCGAGGGTTCGGATCTGTAGTAGCGGACAATGCGCGGAGTTCCCCCCTCTTCCGTGCGAAAACGCTCCTCTGCCTGGGTCAGGAGGGTTTCAGATCCCAGGGGCGGGATTTCGAGCTGGGCCACCACCGATACACGGACATTATGGCGTTCAAATGTCTTTTCCGCCTTGGGTAGTTCGAAAACATGCAGGCCGCTCTCAGGCGACAGTATCAGGTAGGCGCCGAATCCAGATACAGCCAATATAGAGCGGCAGGAATTCCCCGATCCAGCATCCGCACCACTTGACAGCAGTTCGCTGAAGCGCATACGCCGGGCCTTGGCCCACTTCAGGTACATCTCCTTCATCGTCAGCGCGTATTTCATCGTCGCTTCAGCATTCCGCTTGGATTTGCTGATGACCTCGATTTTTAGGTACGCGTCTCTAGGCAGTTCCTGGACAAAGGAAAGGTGCGCCAATTGCAGCAGGTAGAGGCGCTGTGCCAATCTGCGAATCAGATTCGGAGCAAACACGGTCCGGTTCTTGTTGTTCGGACCATTGAGTCGCTGAAGGATTGAACCGGCGGTGTCTAGTCCGGTTTCGATACGATCCATGTATTCGATATCCCCCAGTATGGAAAAACGTTTCTCGGATTCCCAGAAATCGGCGGTATTCGTTTTTTCCAAAGCATCGTGCTTTTTTTCCCTCCAGTGTTCACCATCGATCTGAGCACGCAGTTTGTCGTGCGCGGAGCGTAGCGCCTCGACTTCCGCCAGATTTCCTCTTTGAAAGAGCAAAAGAGCTCGAAGATCGTCCTCTGCCGCTGTATATTCGCGCCCAGCACCGTCCGCCGGAGGCAGGTGCCCCGGCTCCGGAGTGTCGGGATCTACGAATTCTACGTTGATCCGCTTTCCGTCGCTGCGGATAAAGAGAAACTGATCACCCTTCGGTACTTGATGATTGACGATAGTCGCGGCCAGGGGTGATAGCAGATAGCGTTCAATCGCCCGTTTCAACGGTCTGGCGCCCAAGTCGACGGTAAAGCCGGTGTTCAAAAGAAACTCCGTAGCCGTGTCGTCCCACTCGACAGCCCACTCTTTCGTTCTCAGCCCTCTTCTCTGCAGAATACCGTTGAGCTCGTTTTGGAGAATCTGCCGCATGGTATTTCGGCTCAAAGGATGAAAAAGTACGACCCGGTCGATTCGGTTGATCAACTCTTTGGGAAAGGTCTTATCAATCGCCTGTTTGACCGCGGTTGTAGAAAATGCAGAAGCCGACGGATTGAAGCCGATACCTGAGTCTGAGTAGATCGTCGCACCGAGGTTTGTCGTCATGATGATGATGGAGTGTCGAAAATCCGCAGTGTTGCCATGGGCGTCGGTAAGCCTGCCGTCGTCGAACACCTGGAGGAACAGGTTCCATATGTTGGGGTTTGATTTCTCAATTTCGTCGAGAAGTATCACCGTAAACGGCTGCTTCCTGACCTGGCTGGTCAACAGCCCTTCATCGGCGACCATTTCCGGTGTGCCGAGGATTCTCTCTGAGGAGTTTGGTGACTGGAATTCGCTCATGTCCAGCCGGATCATTCGATCGGATGAGCCGAAGACGAAATCCGCCAGAGCCTTGACGATCTCCGTCTTTCCCGTGCCCGTCGGTCCGGCGAAGAGAAAAACACCGGTTGGCCGAGGATGCGTTTCGTGAACAGATCTCTCAGACTTTCGAGGTTTAGATGTTCCCGGTCGTCGAGAATGCTTTTCGGCAGGCCCGTCATGTGCGACAGGGTGACAATGAAATCATCGGAGGTGAGGTCAAACGAGGGACTTTCCCAAGCCGATCCTCGACTCGTTAACTTCAACAGCCCCAGAAGATTTCCGGGAGCAGCCTGATCACTGAGGTACTGCTTGGCAAGAGCGAGGGCCTCTTCAAGTAGGGTGGGATCTGTGACCGTCTCTGATTTGCCCGCTTTCTGTTGCTTATTGATCCAGAGCTTTGCCAGTTCCAGGGTCTCCCTGTCGCCTGCCGGATCGATACGAACCACTTCGAATGACTGGCTGACTTTTTTATTCTCTCGAACCAGTCGCTCATACGCCGGAGTCTGAACTTCCCCTATCACTTTTACGGCTCCATCCACGATAAAGGGAAGAAGCATGTTTAAAATCCCCACCGGATTGTAGCGCCAGCGGGCGGCGTAGTGTATTTCATGGAAGTTGGGGATGAACCATACCACCTGACGTCTGTGATCCAGGTGTTTGATCAGATCCTGAACCCTCTGCTCTGGCTGGCCGATGTAGATTTGTCCAGCCATGACATCCGCCGCTCCCGCTTCAAATACGGCCCAGCCGGTCTCCTTGAGCTTTTTGGCCAGAGCTTTGATCGTAACAGTCTTGCCAACGCCGGAATCGCCGACAAGGAGGACCGAGCGTGGAGGTTCGCTGAAAAGAATCTTATGGATCAACTCGACGCGCTCGGCCAACAGGTCGTTCTCGACAAGCAAGTCATCGGAGGGTGCTTCGGTCCAAAGACGGCCGATCGCATTAAGAAAAGCTTCATCCAGCTGGGTGCGGTTCCGGTGTTTGATCTCCGAAAGCAGCGGTTTAACCCGGGAATTGTCCAGTCGGGAGAGAAAGTTTTGGATGTCATCGATTTTTTGCCGGTTCGCCCCCTCGAGGGAGCTACCAAACGAGGGTTTTTCTCCCTGTTTTCGACGCTCGCTGATGAATGTTTCGATAAACCGAGGCAGGTAGTGGTTGTCCAGCCACCACGATTGGATCTGGGACAGGACAGCACCCACGACCGGTTTATTCTCATCCTTTGAAAGCGCCCGCAGAGCGAAAAAGAGCGGCCATGGATAGTAAGCGCCGATATTTCCGGCCACCAGGTCGACTTCCTTGTCGCTGAGTTTGCGGCGCTGGAGGGCTTCTAAGGCCATGCATGCAATCGGGACGCTCGAACCTTTCGAGGTCTGGATCAGCCGGTCGGTGGAGATCTCCGACTTGTCGAATACATCAACGCCGTTGAGAAAGATCGACGAAGTCAGCAGCTCGGATGGGTGGGAGGTCTCATCGAAGAATTCCTTCAACTCCCGCGAAATTCTATAGATCGACGTTTCGACATCATCAGCGGGCGGTATATCAAAATTCGTTCGATGTTTACGTGTTCGGCTGGTCGCGTACCAGGCGGCGACGGCACCAAGCACAGCCCCCATGAGCAGCGGAATCAGAAATTCGTAGTCAATATCCATCAATAAAAGTCTAACCCATCGGATTGCTCAATGAAAGAGAGATGCGCTGATAGAAGGTGTGGAATCTTAAAGTCCTTTGTAAGCTCTTGCTAATTCTTTCAGATATATGGAGATAAATCAAGAGGCATTTGCGCGCTCCTGCAAGTTCTTGCACAGAACTGATAGCGGTTTTGCTCACAATTCTGCTCACATTTTAGATATGATCCGGACACGCTCCGTCCAGCTCCTCTGCAATTCTTGGGGGAACTGTTCATCTGGGCGCTCTTCCGCCAGCTGCGTTTTAAACTTTTAAAGTCCACGCGAATCAGCCCGAAGCGCATTGCATAACCATGGTCCCACTCGAAATTGTCCGTCAGCGACCAGTGGAAGTAACCGTTGAGATTCACCCCCTCGGCTTTCACCCTTAGCGCTGTCCTGATATGTTCGCGGAGGTAGTCGATCCTCTCCTGGTCGTTTAGATAGTCCACATCGCTTTTCACTTCGCGTTCCGGCAGCGGAAATTCGTTCTCGGTTATATAGCACGTGGGATTGCCATATTCTTTTTTCAAACGCTTTAAAAGCTGATAGAGTCCCACGGGATCGTAGTCCCACATGGCACTGCGGGGAAGGGTTGGCGTGTGCACTGCCTTGGCATGAAGGTAAGCCGTCTGGCGATCTCTCTTGTTTTCTGGTCGAAGCGGCGTAGCCCATAGCTGGCCTTCGGCTATTCCGATCGCACCGCTTGGTACGACGCCACGGAACTCCTGAACCAGGCGGCCATGAGCCAGGAGCTGATGGTGGGCTGCGGTGAACATCTGGCGGAATTGATTGCGTTTGCCGGGGGGCCCGTTCCCTAAAATGTAGCCACAGAGGGAGAAAAAAACCGGCTCATTCAAAGTGATCCAGTGGTTGACCCGGTCCCCTAAGGTTTCGAATAGGCTGCGCCCGTATTGGATGAAGTGCTCGAGATTCTTCCGCTGGAGAAATCCGCCCAGGTCTTCAAACCACTGGGGGGCATCCCAATGGAAAATGGTTATAAATGGTGTGATGCCGGCGTCGAGCAGACCATCCACCAGACGCCGGTAAAAGTCAAGACCCCTGGGATTGCCTTGCCGGGTTCGGGAAATATCCTGGGCCAGGCTATGGAAAAACGGTAAGCCTCAATCCCTATCTCCTTCATGTGACCGATATCCTCGGAGTAGCGGTGGTAGTGGTCACAGGCCAGATCGGCGTTCTCGCTATTGCGAATCTTGCCCCGCTCATGGCTGAAATTGTACCAAATAGACGGGCTGGCTCCGTCAGCCAATGGATAACCCTCGATCTGGAAGGAGGAGGAGGCAACACCCCATAGGAAATCCTTTGTTATCGCCGCGGTATTGATATCTGACAAGGTGCTAATGATCATAAGGTTTTTAAAGAAGCAAAACAAGAACTGAGCCGGACTGGAGGACCGGATCAACGACCTGCAGAAACAGACCTACGACGCTGAGACGATCGCTGAACAACTGAAAGAATTCGTGCGCTCCTTCCCAAACCTGGAGGACGACAAGGAGAACGGCGGTGCTCAGTGGGTGGATCAGGAAGTCGCAGTGGACGACAACCTGATCACCTCCCGCAACCCGGGGGATCTGCCCGCCTTCCGCAGGGCCATCATCGCGCAGCTGCATTGGTCCGACACAGAAATGAGATGGCATTGGCAGGCTTTCTGGTTGTATAGTGTACCATGAGCACGATAGAGGATATGATGTCGAGAAAAATACGGATAGTACTGGCGGACGACCACGCTGTGGTCCGGGACGGCATCAAGGCTGTGATCAGACACATGGCAGAGAACATAGTCATCGTCGGTGAAGCCGCAACCGGCAAAGAGGTGCTGGAGATCGCCCAGGACAAGGCTGTGGACGTGTTCGTTCTGGACCTGGAGATGCCCGAGCTGGATGGAATCGAAACCATCGATAGGCTGAACGAGCGCCACGGACCTGTGAAGGTGGTTCTTCTGAGCATGTACGACGAAAAAATTTTGGTGGAGCGGGCGATCCGCGCCGGTGCCCGGGCCTACATCCTCAAAGAGTCCACGGCGGAGGAAATCATCAAGGCCATAAAAGAGGTCCATAATGGAGGGTACTTTTTCAGTCCCAAGATCTCCGGCTATCTTGTCCAGGAATTCCTCCATGAGCCGCACAGCAAGGCTCTCCAATCCTTGGACACGGAACTGACCAGCCGTCAGACCGAGATCCTGAAACGGGTCTGCCGGGGTTTGACCGAAAAAGAAATCGCCTTTGAGCTCAATATATCCCCCAACACCGTCCATGTGCACATCAACAACATCATGAACAAGGTCCAGATCCACAACAAGGCCGGCCTTATCAAGTACGCCATCAAGATGGGGTTCGTCCAGCTGTAAGCGTGTGCGGCATTGACCCGTGCAGCCCGCCTCGCCGCTTACTTCTGGTTCGTCAGGAAGATCGGCAGGATCGCGACCTTTTTGTCTCCTTTTCCCTGAGAAGAACGGCTCATCCGGTGGTAAATGCAAGCGGCCGGCACCTGGGTGCCGGCCGTAGCGAATGCCTGTTTGTGGTGTTTGCTCAACTGACCAGTCCCACCACAAGCTCCACGCCCTGGCG
>CAZKCQ010000056.1:7341-12674 GCA_964551205.1 uncultured Spirochaetaceae bacterium | reverse complement strand
AGAGCGCCGCCCGGGTGAGCGGCCCGAAGTTCTACTATCTGAAAAACGAAGCCGTACACCTGGACCTGGCTCTGACCCGCTATGCCCTGGACACCCTGGAAAGCGAGGGTTTCGTGCCGATCATCACCCCGGATATCGCCAAGGAAGAGGTGGTGGAGGGGATCGGTTTCAACCCGCGGGGAGAGGAGTCCAATATCTACTCGGTGGAGGGAACCGGCACCTGCCTGGTCGGCACCGCGGAAATCACCCTGGGTGGCTACTACGCCGGCCAGATACTCGACGCAGAGGATCTGCCCGTCAAGATGGCCGGCATCTCTCACTGCTTTCGCCGGGAGGCAGGGGCGGCGGGACAGTATTCCAAAGGGTTGTACAGGGTACATCAGTTCAGCAAGGTTGAGATGTTTATCTTCTGCAAGCCCGATCAGTCGGATTCCATTCATCGGTACCTTCTGGACATCGAAGAGCGGATCTTCCAGGGACTGGAAATTCCCTACCGCGTGGTGGACACCTGCACGGGGGAGCTGGGCGGTCCGGCTTACCGCAAATTCGACGTAGAGGCCTGGATGCCCGGCAGAGGAGAGAAGGGGGACTGGGGGGAGGTCACCAGCGCTTCCAACTGCACCGACTATCAGGCACGGCGCCTGGCCATCCGTTTCAAAGAGGAGGGGCGAAATCAGTTTGTGCACATGCTAAACGGAACGGCAGTCGCGATTTCCCGGGCCCTGATCTCGATCCTGGAGAACCATCAGCAGTCCGACGGCTCGGTACGCATCCCCGAAAAATTGATACCCTATACCGGATTCGACAGGATATCGGCAAAATGAAAACTCCGATCGAGGTCCTGCAGGACTGCGGCTACAAGGTGTACCACAGCAATACCTCGGCTCTGGATCACTACTTTCGCATTCCTTCCGGACCTTCCTCCTACCTGTTGACGGATTGTTCCCTGATCAATCTGGCAGGCATCTTCGAGGATTTGGAGTATCCCGGTCTGGTATATGAGGAAGCGCTGGTTCGACGGGAGAAGAAACGCTACCTGTTTCGCTGCTATGACGAAGATGGGCTTCCTCCCCCCAGACCTTTCACCGTCCAGGAGCTTCTCCACGACCCGGATCGGGGCATCTTTCTCGATGCTTTGGACATATACGCGGACCTGCGCAAACCGCAGCTGTATCGGCAGAAAGGAGGTTCCTCCCTGCTGTACCTGACAGAGGCGGCCGTGCTGATCTCCCGGTATCACTATCAGGTTGATCCTGAGTCTTTCATCCTTGAACCTCCCTTCGCCGAACCGGATGCCGCATTTCAACGAGAGCTGCTGCTGGCCGTGCTTACCGGAGCCAATCCCTACAAGGGTCTGTCTCTCCTGTACTCCAGCGGTTTCATCGAAACCTACTGGCCGGAGCTGCAGAAGATGTCCGGAGTGCCTCATCACAAGGACTACCACCCGGAGGGAAACGGCTGGGAACATATCCTGGAAACCTTCAAATATCAAAAGGGGCATGATCCGGTTCTCTCCCTGGCCCTGCTGCTCCACGATATCGGCAAACCCGAGGCGGAAAGTACTCCGGAACGAGCCTTCGACGGGCACGCCGAGTTGGGGGCAGAGATAGCCGCACGGTTCCTGCGTCGACTCGGATTCGACCCCTCCTGGGTCCGGAACGTGACCTTCCTGATACGCTACCACATGATGCCAGCGGCGCTGAGGCAGCTTCCCATCTACCGCTCCGAGCGGATCATGGACTCTCCCCTGTTCCCGCAATTGCTCGAGCTGTACCGGGCGGATCTATCCGCCTCCTACTGGAGTCCGGAGGGCTACTACCAGGCCTGCCAGGTATACCGCAACTACCGCAAACACAAGGCCAACCCCTACCGGTACAAAGACGGCAGGAAGCACTCCCGGCCGATGCTGAACTGACTCAGGCATAACGGTCCAGCAAAAACTTCCGCAAAAGGTCGAGGGTTGGATTCAGGGGGATCGTTATTTTCTTCTTTGACAGGGCTTCGGTCAAGGCAGGGGGCAACTCCGGGGCCGCTCCGGTGGCCTGCTCGACGATATCGACGAACTTCCCAGGATGGGCCGTAGCCAGGCAGAGGATGTGTCCGGAGTATCGGGAATCCTCCAGGTGCCTGCGGGAGGCAAGCACACCCACGGCGGTGTGGGGATCGATCAGTATCCCGCTATCCCGGTACACCCGGCGCATGGTATCGCGGGTCTCCTGATCGGTGATCACCACACCCTTTATCCATTTTCGCATCTTCTTCGCGCTGCCCTGGAACACGACCACCAGACGTTCGAAGTTGCTGGGATAACCCACATCCATGGCGTTGGAGATGGTTTTCAGCGAACGCCGAGGCCGGAACTCCCCGGTGATCAGGTATTCGGGAACCACGTCATTGATGTTGGTGGCGGCGATGAATCCGTCAACCCGCATCCCCCACAGCCAGGCATACACACCCGCGGTGAGATTGCCGAAATTGCCGCTGGGAACGCAGATCATCCTCCCGTTGCCGGTTCCCGGCGCCAACCGGAGGCTGCTGTAGATGTAGTACAGTGCCTGTGGCAGCAACCGCCCGAAGTTGATCGAGTTGGCCGAGCTCAGGGACAGACTCCTGCGCAGCCCGGAATCCACAAATGCCTGTTTGACCAGCCGTTGGCAGTCGTCAAAGCTACCCTGGATCTCCAGGACGGTGACATTGCCGCCCACCGTGGTCAGCTGCTGCTCCTGCAGCGCGCTGACCCGGCCTGACGGGTAGAGGATCACCACTTCGATGTTCGCCTTTCCATGGAATGCTCGCGCCACGGCGCTGCCGGTATCTCCGGAGGTGGCAACCAGAATCACGGCCCGGCGACTCTCCTGTCGAAGAAACTCCTCCATGACCGAGGCCAGAAAAGCGGCTCCGAAATCCTTGAACGCGCAGGTCGGACCGTGAAACAGCTCGAGCAGGGTTAACTTCTCTTCCAAAGGCCGCAAAGCCGGTTCGAAGGTGAATGCCCGCCGGCACACGCGCCGTACCTCCTCCGGGCTCAGCTCATCACCGATCAGCTCCTCGACGACATCCGCCGCCAGCTCCTGAAAACTCGTTTGTTCCGAGAATCCTGCAATCCGGGCGCTCAGGTCCGGCTGTTCAGCGGGAACGTAGAGGCCGCCGTCCGCCGGCAGCCCGGTGAACACGGCCTGCCGGAAGGTGACGGGTTTTTTTCCGGTCGCCGAACCGACCCGCGTGCTGATGAACTTCATCGTTCTCCGCCTTTCTCCGAATCCACAACCACGGGTCCGGATTCGTTGATCCCGGACAGGTAGACATCGCTTTCCAGACCTGCCTGGGTAAAGGCACCCTGCATGGCTGCGCCCACGGCTCGGGCTGCCTCCATAGATCGGCAGAGAGAAAAAACCGAGGGACCGGATCCTGAGATCGAGCAGCCCAGAGCTCCGGCCTCCAAGGCCGCCTGCTTGACCTTAGCGAAACCCGGGATCAGCAGCCCCCTGCGGGGCTCGGCCACGACGTCCTGCAGAGAACGGCCCAACAGATCCAGATCTCCCTGATACAGCGCCGCCACCAACGCGGCCAGGTTACCCCACTGCCTCACCGCATCACTCAAGCGCAGTTCTTTTTTGAGGATACGGCGGGCATCCTCGGTCTTGATCTCGGTATGGGGGTGCACCGTGGCAACCGCCAGTCCGGCAGGTACGGGAAGCTGCACGACATCCAGAGGATCGTAGCTGCGGATCAGCACGAATCCGCCCAGGAGCGCCGGGGCGACGTTGTCGGCATGGGCCGATCCGCAGGCCACCTCCTCGGCCTCCATGGTAAAGGGAAGCAACTGTCCGGAGGTAAAGGGGCTGCCGGCCAGCACATTGGCGGCATAGACCGCGGCGACCGAGCTGGCCGCGGAGCTGCCCAGTCCCGAGCTCATGGGCATTTGTTTGCGTACGGTTATCTCCAGGCCGAAGGGAAAACCGATTGCCTGGAGAAAACACCTGGCCGCTACCGAGGCCGTGTTCCTGTCCGGGTCCCTGGGAAGTTGACCGTCATCCCCCTCCACGGCGAGAATGTCGATGCGTTTCTCCGGGATTCTTCTCAAGACCACTGTGTCTCCGGGCCGCTCCAGGGCAAAACCGAGTACGTCGAAACCCGAGGCCACGTTCGCCACGGTGGCCGGCGCAAACACGGCGACCGTCTGTTTGTCTGCCTCTGTTTCTCTTCGATTCATAGCGGGATTACCCATCGACGATCACAAACGAAGCTCATGATTCAACCCAAAAAAGCCCGATGGATGGTTCTGAGGGCTTCCGGCTCCGCCGCCTTCTCTATAACGAAGGAGATGTTCGTCTCCGAGGAGCCCTGAGCGATCGCCAGGATATTGATTTTGGCGGTTCCGAGGGCGCTGAACAGCTTTCCCGAAATACCGGGAGTCCCTCTCATATTCTCGCCGATCGCCGCCAGGATAGCCAGGTCCTTTCGCAGGTCGAAGTTCTGTATCTGCTTGGCCCGAATCTCCGGCGCCAGCTCCTCCCGCAGAGCCTCCAGCGCCCTCTCCGCCTCCTGCTGGCGAAACACGACGCATATACTGTGCTCCGAGGAGGCCTGGGAGATCATGATAATGTTCACGGCGGCCGTCGCCAGGGTAGCGAAGATGCGCGCGGCGATCCCGGGAACGCCGACCATGCCGCCGCCTTCGATATTGACCAGCGCCACCGGTTCTATAGAGGCGATTCCCGCAATGGCCGTCTGCTTACCCTGGGGATCGGCGCAGATGCGTGTACCGGGGTTCTCTGCCTGGTCCAGGTTACGGATTTGAATCGGGACTCCCGCCTCCAGGGCCGGAACCAGGGACTGGGAATGGATCATGCGGGCTCCAAAATAGGACAGCTCCATCGCTTCCTGATAGCTCATTTCCGGGATCACGAAGGCTTCTGTCACGTAGCTCGGATCGGCGCTCATCACCCCATCCATCCCGGTCCACATCTCGATGAGCTCGGCTTTCAGGGCAGCCGCAATCAGGGTGGCGCTCAGATCGCCCCCGTCCGGCTGCACAGCGGTGAGCGCCCCCTGCTCGTTATGGGCGATTCCGCCCGGGACGATCTGGATTCCCTCTCCCATGTCCAGATTACCGACGATCGAATCGTAGCTGGCCTGATAGTCCACCTGAAGCATACCGTGGGCGGTCCCCCGCAGCAGGATGCCGGGGTTGTCCACAGCACGAACGGTAAAACCCTCCGCCTCCAGGTAGCGGCTGATCAAGATGCAGCTGATCTGCGCCGCGAAGCTGTATACCAGATCATGTGTCCGGGGCGAACATTCCCGTATCAACTGGACCCCATGAAGGATAT
>CAZKCQ010000056.1:5686-7241 GCA_964551205.1 uncultured Spirochaetaceae bacterium | reverse complement strand
AGATCATGTGTCCGGGGCGAACATTCCCGTATCAACTGGACCCCATGAAGGATATCCTCCAGGTCGTTAAGCAGAATCTGCACCGCCGTAATCACACCGGATTGCTCCCGGGGACTGAACAGACCGCGAATGATCTCCAAGATCGGTTCACGGATCGCCTCTATACGCTCCAGATAGCCTCCGGAACCCTCTACGGCCTGTCCCGCCGCCTCGGTCAAGGCATCCCCAACACCTCGCAGGGAAGGCACCACCAGTACCAGTCGGGCGGATTTTTCCACCGCCTGGCTCACCACCCGGCACAGAGTCTTGATGGATAGTACACTGCCCAGAGCTTGTTCCCCGAAGCTGAGGATCCTCATTTGGCAGCAATACTACAGTCTAAGCTTGGAAAAATCTATCCCAAGTGCGAAAAAGGTAGGCCCAGGCAGACAGATCACGGGGTTTCGGCGGGAGCGGTGAACGCGGCCACAATGAGCCAGATCGAGATACCGACGGTCCCGGCGGAGAAGGCGGCCAGATAGGGCATTGTGGGCTTTATCTTCTGGAAGTAGGCCACCCTGATGCGGGACAGTTCGACCTCTACGTGCTGATCATCCCTGGTAAAGCCTACCAGCAGATCTCCCTCCAGGGCGCAACTTTTCAGTCTCACCTCTGACCCGTCATCCAGCACGATGTTGATCCATCGCAGGGTGAGGAACTCGCCCTTCTCCGGGGGTGCCAGGTAGTGGGTGCTCATGCAGCCCGATAGAAAGAGCACCAATACCAGCAGCACTCCTATAATCGGTTTGATCACTCCCATCCTATTTCTCCCAACTCGATTCCACAGCCTCCGGTCAGAGAACCCCCATGAGCTCCAATATCGTTAGCAACTTTTCCGATTCCTGCATCCCCGCCAGATAGTACTCAGGGTACATCTCCTCCCCCGTCTCCCATATATCCGATAAGAAGGCGTATCCGAGCCCCAAAACAGCGCCGCCCAACCCCGCGACCATCGCTAGTCCGTACTCCCTGCTGCTATCCGCGATTAATCCGACCGATCCTCCTGCTGTAATAAACCCGGCTTCCATACAGATTAAGGTCAGATTAAATCCTGGGTAGGATTGTCGTTTGACTCTCAGTGATCGAATCTGGTCGAGGGGAATCTCGATCGGTTCCAGCAGCCAATAGGGAAAGGGTGAAACGGTCACCATGCGCCCCCGGACACTCAAGATCTTGATTTCTCGTTCGGAGCCGGTGAGATCCGTCATTATCAGCTCGGAGAACTCCAGCGCATCCACCCTTTCGGTGGATTCCAGCATGGCCAAGGCTACCGAATCGGCGACCGTGGAACAGCCGCTGAGTGCAATACCAAGGATAAGGACGGACAACAGACCGGCTACAGCGCGTTTCATGGATCCCCCTCGAAGTTACCGACTGCTGCGCAACCGGAAGCAGCTTCTGCGGTTCTACTGTTAAGTATAGGGATTTATCCTTTCGGCGCAAGAAAAAATAAAGCGTTGTCGATGACGTGGGCCTCTTCAGTGGCGAAGACGCCACGCTACGCGAGTGCGAAGAC
>CAZKCQ010000056.1:0-5586 GCA_964551205.1 uncultured Spirochaetaceae bacterium | reverse complement strand
GCGAAGACGCCACGCTACGCGAGTGCGAAGACCCGCATATAGAAAAAAGTCCAGACCCCCTACAGGAGATCTGGACTCGAGAATTTCCAATTAACTGCAGTATTGCTGCAGTTCGAGCTTAGAAGCTGCTTGGCCTGCTGACCTTGAAATTTCCGAAGCTGGCGGCAAGGCTGTTGGTCCGTATGGAGATGTAGTTCCCGCCTCGGATCGGTCCGCCCAGGTTAAAGCGGTAGTAGTAGTTGTCAATCGTCGGATCCCAGATTTTCACGTCTCCGGTATCGTAGTTGACCCGAACCCTGATCGGCAGGGCGTACATTTCCATCCGATCGAGATTGATGTCCGCCAGCCTGTCCATGGGCAGCTCATAGGCCTTAGGTGCGTGTATCATATCCATGATCGAATTGGTCTCACTGTAATAGGCCTGGCCGTACACGCCGGAACCGCCGTAGACCTTCGGATCCAGTGTCAGCCAGAGCAGGAAGGATTTGCCGTTGCCCCAGCTTTTACCTCTGGCGGCCCTGTCGATACCGATGTGAAAGCCGAAGGCGCCAAACATATCAGCACCGCCGTCCACGTACTTCACATCAAACCCGTACTCCATGATACCGCTCTGGGGAAGCCTCATATAGGCTTGAGCCATCCCCGCCTTGGTACTGCTCTGTACAAGACGATCTCCAACCATCTTCCAATCCCCATAGGCGGCTGTCCAGCCGTCCAGATTCTGGGAAAAGAGGAAGGCCGGGACGATTAAAAACAGAAGGCAGAGTAAAACGACTAAACGTTTCATCCCACAATTCCCCCTTAGACTATAAATTTTGTTCTCCTTGATATCGCAGTCTCCGATCGCAACTGGATAGGAAGACAGCGATTCATAAAATAAGGATACGATCCTTATGATAAAGGCTATCAAATCGTATATCAAGCTTTTTTTTCAACTTTTGCAGCGAAGAACAGTCCAAGAAAATAGATCTCCCTGGACTCCCCTCGGGACGCCTTGGGTTTGAACGCCCGGGCCCGGCGAAACAGAGATTTCATCCTTTGCAGCAGCTGCCCCTCCTCGCCTCCCTGAAACACCTTTATTACCAGATGTCCCCCCGGTTTGAGGATGCTGACGGCGATCTCCAGAACCCTTTCGGCGATCTCCAGGGACCCTTGAGCATCCACCAGGCTGCTGCCGCTTGTCCGAGGTGCCGCATCACTCAGAATCACGTCAAATGGACCCAGCTCCCCCAGGGTGGTGGGTATCTGTGCCGAAAAGATATCGCCCTGAAGAAAGCGGTAGCGCCCACCGGAGGGCCGGGCAATACTGACCGGCTCGAGATCCACCCCGACCAATCGGCCCCTCGGGCCGAGTCGCTGCAGACAGTACTTGCTCCAGCTTCCCGGGGCGGATCCAAGGTCCAGGACCTTCTGACCTGCTTTGAGCAGGGAGAAACGCTCCTGCATCTCCTCGAGCTTGAACACCGAGCGCGCCGGGAAGTTCTTCTGCCTGGCCAGTCTGCTGTAGTAGTCCGCGCTTCTTTTCATCGCACCGCTTGTCTAAGCTTCAGAATCGGATACACTTACCGAATGGATTCTATCCCTTTGCTCGAACGATTGAAAGACAAGTTCGAGGCAATCGAAATCGAGCTTCAGCGGGTCATTCCCGACAGAATCGCCGCTGGTTGGGCGCACCGACAATCCGGTCACCGATTGAACTCGATCCCAACCGGCTGGTGGCAGCTCATCAGCGATCCGGCCCGCGATCTGCTGGGTCGCGGCGGTAAAAGATGGCGTCCCCTGTTTATGCTTCTCTGCGCACAGATGCACGGCGATTGGCACCTGGCGCTTCCTCTGACCGCGATGGTGGAGATCGCTCACAACGGCAGCCTGATCGTCGACGACATCGAAGACGGGGCCCTGCGGCGCAGGGGTGGGGAGGCGGAACATATCAGGTTCGGCCTGGATCCGGCTCTGAATGCCGGCAACCTGATGTACTTCCTTGCCGCACGGGTTATCGACACCGCCCCCTTCACGGATGCTCAGAGACTGCTGCTGCATCGTTTCTACGTGGAAGACATGGTCAGGCTGCATTTCGGGCAAGGCCTCGATATCCTGTGGCACGGAGACCACGAAAACATCCCCAGCCAAGAACAGTATAGGGAGATGTGCCGGCTCAAGACCGGAGGTCTCTCCCGCCTTGCCGCCCGGGCCGGGGTAATCGCCGTTGGTGGAGATGAACACACGGCTGAACAGCTGGGCCGGGTTGCCGAGGAGTTCGGAGCCTGCTTCCAGATAATCGATGACGTGAAGAACCTGGGACCGGGAGTACCGGGAAAGCAGCGGGGAGACGACATCATCGAGGGCAAGAAGAGCCTGCCCATAATCCTCTATCTAAACCGGCATCCGGAGAAAAAATCCAGGATCCGCGGCTTCTTCGAGGTCGCCGGCGGAGCGGACCAGGAGGCGGCCTGGGACGCCGTCGAGGAACTCATAGACCTGATTGCTCCCTCCGGGTGTCTGGAAGAGGCGAGGCAGCAGGCGCGGGATCTTCTGGCGGAAACCAAGGGCGATCTGGAAGCTCTGGCCCCCCCGTCCGCAGCGAGTGATCAGCTCATCGAGCTGGTCGACCTGCTCATCACGGGTTGACGAACCGGCTTGCGGATACGTACTTTCAAGATATGAACGAGCTTCCCTTTTACAGGAGACCTCTCTCGTACCGCTACTACAATGCCACCCTAACCCTGATCATCATCAACGTGGGCATGTACCTGCTCACGATGCTGTTCCCTCAACTGTTCAGGTATCTAGCCCTGACTCCCTATCTGGTGGTACGGGAACGGGAGATCTGGCAGGTTGCGACCTACATGTTTCTTCATGGAGGGGTCTGGCACATCCTGATCAACATGTTGGTGCTGTTCATATTCGGTACGCGTCTGGAACACCGGGTGGGAAGCTCTGAGTTTCTCCTCTACTACTTTATCACCGGAGTCGGTGCCGGAATAGCCACGGTGGCGGTGAACTGGTACATCGGCATGGCCATGGTTCCGGTGGTTGGCGCCTCCGGAGCGATTTTCGGCGTGATGCTCGCCTTCGCCACCTTTTTTCCGGACACCACCATATTCGTCAACTTTTTCATACCACTGCCGGCCCGGATCGCCGTGCTGTTGTTCGCCGGTTTGGAGCTGATCTTGATGTTCTTTGCGACCCGCAGCGGTGTCGCCCACCTGACCCATCTGGCCGGATTCGTCTTCGGCTATCTGTACTTCCTCATACGGATGGGGATCAACCCTATCAGGGTGTTTTTCAGACGCCGATAGCATTCTGCCGATATTAGGGGTGAATGCTTCGACACAGCCTCTCGATCGCGTTTCTGATCCTCCTCCCCTTGTTCTGCCATGCCCAGGGCAACCCGATCAACCTGCGCATTTGGTGCGAGCTGGAACCGATGGTGCAGGAAAACGAGGACTATCCACTCTCCACCGAAGAGGCCCAACGCCGCGCCCTGGAAGAAGCCCGGGGGATCCTGTCCGGCATGATCTACGGCTACCGCTTCCGCTACACTCCCGGTGATGCGGTTCGAAAGATCGACGAAGAGTTCTCTATGATCCCGGTTGCAGAGATTCTCTGGGCTGATCCGAACATGCGAATTGCCGACGCCTATGTCGAAGGCAGTCTGCTGTTCGTCAAGGTAACCTACCAGCTGGAGGACTTTCAGGTTGCCCGCAGGCGAGCCTGGTCCAGCAACTCCGTGGAGGCCAGCACAGGGATCGGGAGTTACAGTGTTTTCACCGCACCCAGTCCTGAGGCAAAGCGACAGGCTCTGCAGGACGCACTAAAAAACGCCGTGCGGGAAGCTCTGCGACCTGTGCATTTCAACAAACCCAGGGAGGTGAGCGGGGAGATCCTCATATGGAACGACCCTTATACCGTTATCCAGTCCGGCACCTACACCACTCGGGCTGATGTGAAGCTGCGGGTAAAAGAGATCCGCTCGTATAGCCTCTTCTGACAAAAATCAGTATTGTTGCCTTATGAGACTGAAACGACTGCTCCTCGCGGCGCTTGCTCTTCTCACGGTTGTGACGGCCCTCAGCGCCCAGGAGGAGAGGCCGGCAGAGCCGAGGGAGTTCGTTCTGGTCTACTCTCCCAAAAACCTCGTGCTGGATCCGCGGCATATCTACACGACGATGGAATCGGAGCTGTCCACAGGCATTTACGAGGGTCTCTTGAGCTATCACCCCTTTTCCCTGGAACCGGTTCCGGCGGTTGCTTCGCAGTGGAAGATAAGCCCCGACCGGAAAGTGTACACCTTCACCTTGAGGGAAAACGCCCGCTTCAGCAACGGAGATCCGGTGCAGGCCCAGGACTTCCGGGATTCCTGGCTACGGGTGCTGGAGCCAGGCGCTGATGCGGAGTACTCGTTCCTGTTCGACATAATCAAGGGAGCCAGGGACTACCGCCTGGGTCGGGAGGTGGAAGATCTGGGTATCCGGGTGATCTCTCCGACAAAGCTAGAAGTCGAGCTGGAGCGGCCGGCCAGTCATTTTCTCAAAATTCTCTGCCATATGACCTTCGCGCCGGTCCACTCCTCCTACAGGGACCGGGAGGGATGGGATCGGGAGGAAACCCTTATCGGAAACGGACCCTACTACATCTACGAACGAACTGCCGACGAGCTGGTGCTGAAAAAGAACCAGCTTTACTGGGATGCATCCAGGGTCGAGCTGGACAGCCTGAGGGTTCGTTTCATGGATGATCCGGCAGCCATCAGCCGGGGATTCAACAGTGGAGAGATCCACTGGTCGAACAACTGGGATACCGAACTGCTGCTGGACCCTACCAAGATCGTGTTCAATCCACTCTTCGCAACCAGCTACTTCTTCTTCGTCTGCAGTGAGGCACCCTGGATGGACGAACGGGTGCGTCGAGCCCTGGCCCTTCTGACACCGTGGGAGCAGATCCGCAACGAGGATGAAGTGCTTCTGCCGGCGAGCACCCTCATTCCCGGAATCCCTGGATATCCGGAGGTCGAAGGCATCGAAGCTTCAAATCGCGAAGAGGCGTTTCAGCTGCTGGAGAAAGCGGGCTATCCCGGTGGAAAGGGTCTGCCGGCGGTAGTCTTCAAGCTCCCGGGAGATTCGGAGAGCCGTCGCATCGCCGAGCTCATGGCCGCAGCCTGGAAAGAGGATCTCGGACTGGAGGTGATCTTTCGATCTTTCCCCTTCGAGGTTTATCTGGAGGAGGTGAAGAAGGGGGATTTTACGATCGGTTCGGCCACCTGGATCGGCGATTATGCCGACCCTCTGACTTTCCTGCAGATGTGGACAACCGACAGCAATCTCAACGACGCCCGCTTCGCCGATGAACAGTTCGACTCTCTTATCCAGCGGTCTTTCGCTCAGGAGGGGCAGGAACGGTATGAAACTCTCAGGGAGAGTGAGAGCGTACTCCTTCAAGAGGCGGTGGTCCTGCCGATAAGTCATACCCCGGCGTTCAACCTGATCGATCTGGACAAAGTGGAGGGGTGGTTTCCGAATGTCCTCAACATACATCCCCTCAAGTACCTACGTTTCCGGGCTCTTCGGCTGCCCCCCGGAGTGGCCG
>CAZKCQ010000055.1:0-12681 GCA_964551205.1 uncultured Spirochaetaceae bacterium | reverse complement strand
AAACTATGCTCTGTTAGGCAGCATAGACCATGGTGGAAACGGCGAATGTTTACGAACGTGAATGGGGGAGAGGGGAGAGGGCTGTTGCGTCCTGTTATCGTCTTGCTTTTACTCTGCTGCGCCGCGTTCGGGTTTACCGAGGAGGACGTCGACCTCAACCGGTACTACAGGTACCCGTTTTCCCTGGGCGTGGCCTATCAGAATCTTTCCCCCTTCGGTGACTACGGAACCGATTTCAACTCCTACTTCGACCTGTCTGCGATTTTCAAGGTTCCAATCCCCAAGGTCCCTGTTCTCCAGCCGTTTCTGCAGACCGGGATGATTCGCTTCATCGCTCCGGAGCGGGATGAGCAGGACAAGTGGACCCACACCCACTGGTACCTCACTCCCGGGATCTCCTATGCCAACCGCTTTTCCAAGAACTTCGAGATCGGCCTGGAGCTGGCCGGCGGGATTTCCGAGGCGGTTTTTCCCAATCTCGATCCGGCCGAGCCGCGAGGTTCCTTGAACCTGGTTGGCGCCGCGGGGGTGAAGATCGCCCTGGACCCCTCGTACAATATGAACATCGACATCAGTCCCGGGATCAAGTACTTCTACTCCCTGAGCCCCCTGGAACGCTTCAACGGACTCGTCTACTCTATCGGTTTTTCCGCCAGCTACAGGTTTGGGGACGATCCCGACGCGCCCCAGGCGATTATCCGCAGCATCAGGATCAGCGACCTGCAGTTTCCCCCCCTCTTTGCAGCCATGCAGAGCTATTACTCCAGGAACTCCTTCGGCCGGGTCACGATCGCCAACGTGGAGAAGTATCCGATTTTCGATGTTGGGGTCTCCTTCTTCCAGGCCGGCTTCATGGACACGCCCACAAAGTTGGCTTCCATCCCCAGACTGGAAGCAGGTGAGAGCCGAGTGATCGACATCTTCGCCTCCTTCAGCGAGGAGATATTCACGACAGTAGGCATCGTGCCGCTGACCGGCGAGATCATCGCCGAGTACAGTTCCCGCAACCGTCCGGCAAAGCAGTCCTTCCCCGTTTCCTATGACCTGTACGACAAGACCGCTCTGACCTGGGATGATGACCAGAAGGTGGGGGCGTTCATCACCAGCGCGGACAGCGCCCTGCGGAACTACGCCAGCTTCGTGCGCCAGGCGGCAAAAGACTACGTGCTGGACAGCTTCAGCGAACCTCTGCAGGTCGCCATGCAGCTGTTCTACGGCCTGAAGGAGATCGGCTGCATCTATCAGATCGATCCGACCTCTCCGTTCACCCAGGTGCAGGAAAACCCCATGCTCGTCGACTCCATCAGTCTGCCCCGCAATACTTTGAAAAACCTGACCGGCGATTGCGATGATCTGACAGTGCTGTACTGCGCGCTGCTGGAAACCGTCGGGATCGAGAGCGCCTACATCACGGTGCCGGGGCATATCTACGCCGCCTTTAACACAAAAGTGCCCTCCAGATCCTTTCAGAAGGTTCACCCCGAAAAAAACATGACCCTGAACATCAACGGTGAGCTGTGGATACCCGTTGAAATCACGATGATCGGCACCCACGATTTCCTCAGCGCCTGGAGGAAGGGGATCGAACAGTTCATGGCCCTGGAGAGCTCCCCCGAGAAGAGGGTGATCACCTTCACGGCACGGGCCCAGGACATCTATCGGCCCGTGGGACTGCGGGAAACCGACCTGGGACTTCAGTACGGCAACCAGAAGCGGATCGTGACCTCATTCAACGATGCGATGGAGCGCTTGATCGATCAGGTCCTGGACAACTACACGAAGCTCGCCCAGGATTCCAACAGCAAGGAGGGCTACAACCGGCTCGGTATCGTATGCGCCCAGTACCGCAGATACGCACAGGCGCAGAAGGCCTTCAACACGTCCCTTTCCCTGGACAGAAACTACCTCAGTCCGCAGATCAACCTGGGTAATGTCTTTTTCATGAAACAGGAGTACCAAAACGCTCTGCGGGTCTATCACGAAGCCGAGCAAACCCTGGAAGCCGGCGGACAGAGCGAATCTTCCCTGTATCTGGCCGTTCTGCTCAATATCTCCCGGGCATACTACGAGCTGGAGAACTACGACAAGGCGTCGGAGTACTTCCAGAAAGTTGCCGAAAGGGATCCCTCCCTGGTGGATCAGTACGCCTACCTGCGCAGCGCCAAGGAGGGGGAACGGGCCGCGGATGTGAGCACTTCGGCTACGATCATATTTGCCGGGGAGAATGAATAAAGAAAATACACCCAAATGCGGCCTAGCCAATATTACCCTGACGATCCTGGTGTTTACCTTCGTTGTCGTCTTTTCCTCGTGTGACAGGGAACCAGCCCCGGGGCAGGCGCAGAGGCGGGAATCCCTCCAACCCCTGGCCGTAGAACAAATCGTTGTCCCCGAGTATCGTGCTATCCCGGGCCGTGGTGTAACTCCGCGGGTCCTGTCCCCCATTTTGCAGGAATTCGGTAATGAGATTACCTTGGCGATCATGAGCCCGGAGTGGATCAGCCGCTACGGGGAGCAAGTAGTCGTCCGCGGTCGGGCTTACGCCCGGAAGACCGACGGTAGCGCTGAGATCGCCTTCCTGGGGTGGGAGATTCTGGACAGCGACCACCGGGAGGAGATCAACTACGATCCAGATGGATATTTCGAGTTCGCCATTCCCACCCTGGGTTTGCCCACCGTGTTCTATCTGAGGATCGTGGCGGTGGACAACAGCGGACATAGCGCGGAGCGGCTATTCTGGCTGATAGCGGAGAGATCACCTCCGGCCGCTGCGGTTCCCCCGCCTCCGGAGGCGACCGCAGCTGCAGCCGGGACCTCGGGAACAACGGATGCGGAGGAGGAAACCCAGGTCCGCGTTCCCGTACTGACCCTCACTCGACCCGGGAACAACGAGTACTTCTCTTCAGCGCTGCCCATTAGCGGGGAGCTCCTCGACTCTGCAGGCCGGGCATTCCTGCCCGAGGAAATCGAATCATTCACCTGGGAGGTGGTGGGCAGCGAATTAAGGGGGGAGCTGGAGGTTGACGAGCAGGGAGGAATCTCGGCGATCGTCGATGCTGCCGCACTGCGTCAGGACGCCCTGCTGATCCTGAGAGCGGTCCTTGCGAACGGACAGGTGGCTGAGGGCTCGGTGCATCTACGGGCGGATATCTCCGCACCGCTGCTGGAGATTCAGTCCCCCCGGGGTGGAGAGGTCTACGACCGGGTTGTCGTGGTCCGCGGTTCGGTTGTCGATAGAGTACCGGTTTCCCTGCACTGGAAGATCATCGGAGTTTCCGGCCTCTCCGGGCAGCTTTCCCTCCCGGCGGAGGGGAGCTTTAAGTTCGATATTCCGACACGCGGGCTGGAGGGAATCCAAATCGTAGAGCTGCGAGCGGAGGATCAGCTGGGCAATGCGTCCGTGTCTACCGTGACCCTGAGAGGCCGCGAACCGGTAGCCGAAATTGCGGAGCCGGTCGTCCCCACAATCCGGGAAGCCGAACCGCCACCCCGGCTGATCGTGGCCTCGCCTGCCGATCCTTCCTACTACCGCTCTCTGGTTGCGGTGGAGGGGCTGGTCGTAGAGGGCAAGACCCTCTCCTGGGAAATCCCCGGAACCGGGCTGGAGGGCGACGGCATAATCGGGAGGGACGGACGTTTTGCGCTGCAGATTCCCACTTCCGATCTTCGGGGGACCCAGATGCTTCGGCTCATCGCAACGGGCCGCGGGGGTGAGCAGGCGGAGAAGGTGATCGTCCTGCTGGACGAGGAGATAGGTCCGGAAATCGCGTTAACCGCACCGGAGAATCGAAGCTACTATCGACAGGAGATCCGACTGGAGGGATGCGTAGGCAATCCGGAGGATGACTGGAACTCAGTGGGTGAGGTCGCAAGGCTCTCCCTTCAGCTTCGCGGGACGGAGGAAGCTGCAATGGAAATCCCTTTCGACGGAGACGGGCGTTTCCACTTTGTGCTTCCGGCGACCGGACTCACCGGCAAGCAGACCATGATCCTCACGGCGGAGGATCGAAACGGAGACCTGAGTCAATTGTTCCTGACTCTGCTGGATGGAAATCTCAACCCCTCCGTGCTCATCACATCACCCCGGGTCGAACAGCTGTACGGATCCAGGGTTCGGGTCAGCGGCATGATCATCGATCCCTACGCGGACAGTGCCGCCATGGGAGGAATCGAGTCGGTGGCCTACGACGTTACCTCACCGGAAGTCTTCTCCCTGGTGAGATCGGTTCCCCAGGGCCGGGTCGAACTTCAGAAAGACAATACCTTCGATTTCGTAATAACCACCGGAGAGCTCTCCGGTCCACAGGATGTCAACATCCTGGTGCGGGCCCGCAGCGGCAATCAGACCAAAGCTTCGGTCCGTATCCTGGAAGGGGAGGCGGATATCCCGGTTTTTTCAGTAGAGCCGGTAGATGGACGCGCCCTCCTGCGCTGGGACCCGCTGCCCTCGGCCACCCGCTACAGCTTGAGCTACCGCACGGTTAACCCCGGACGGAGCCAGGGGCGGGAAACACGGATAGATGGGGTAAGCTCTCCGTACCTGCTTACGGGCCTGGTGAACGGGAACCGCTATGTTTTTCAACTCAGCGCCGCCCTGCCGGGGGAGCCGGACAGCGAGTCCGCGGAGAAGTGGGCGATCCCGCTATCCCCCGACACCTTGAGACCCGCGACGGCGGGGGAGTTCGAACAGATCCAGATTTCCTGGCCTTCGATACCCGGAAGCGAGCAGTACGAGTTGTGGCGATCTACGCGCCGCGACGGGGAGTATACCAAGATTGCCGGACCATTTTCGGATACGCGCTACCTCGATAAGGATGTGCTGTACGGCCGCAGCTATTTCTACAAGGTCGCCCCGTCCTCGGCTCCGGAGTTGCCGAGCAATCCGGTTCCGGGTGAAAGTACGGCCTTTCCCGTGGAAAAACTGGAATCCGCCGGCGTATGCCGCCTGAATCAGGCCAGGGGACTCACCCTCCACGGGGGCTATGCCTTCGTGGCCGACGGTAGCGAGGGGATCAAGATCGTCGATATCTCGGCCCCGGACACTCCTACCCTCATCGGCGGCTTCCACACCGCCGCCGCCCGGGACATCGCCGTACGGGGTGGATACGCCTTCGTGGCCGACGGCGAGCGGGGGCTCAAGGTTTTGGACGTATCCGATCCGAGATATCCCGCTGAAATCGGCATGCGAAAAACCATGGATGCCCGGGCTATCGCCCTGGAGGGTGACATCGCCTTCGTAGCCGACGGGTCCAGCGGAGTAAAGATCATCGACGTGTCTTCCCCGGTGCAGCCGACCCGGATCGGATCCCAGGCTACGGAATACGCCTGTGACCTTGCCGTCCGAGACAGCCGGCTCTACCTCGCCGACGGGACAGGGGGATTGAAGATTTACCAAATATCCGCCCCTGCGGAGCTTCAGGAAGTGGGGCATCTGTCCGGGGTGGATGCACGTTCGCTGGCCGTGGAAGGATCCTTCCTCTACCTGGCCGCCGGAGCCGAAGGTCTGATCATCATGGATATTTCCGTGCCCGGAGACCCGATCGAGCTGGGACGATTCGCCGTCACCGAAACCCTGGACGTGGGTGTGAGCGGGGCCTTCGTCTACCTGGTGGACAGCAGCGAAGGGATGATCGTGGTCGATGTGGCCGATCCCGCTCGTCCCAGGCGATTCGCCGGCTTTCCGGCGGAGGGAACCTCTTCAGTTTCGGTAAGAGGACACTACGCCTACCTGGCTACCGCTCTGGGGCTGCAGGTCGTTCACATTCTGATCCAGGGCCGCTCCGTGCCCATCGCGGCCGCTGCTGTCGGCGGCAAGGCCTACGGCCTGTCCGTCTCCGGTCCGCGGGCCTACCTAGCCTGTCACGACCTTGGGGTTCGGGTTGTCGACATCTCCGATCCGGCGGGACTCAGCGACGACTCCGTCGTGGGAGCCTGGTCGGGGGACTATTCGGTGGATGTAGAGGTCGCGGACTCCGTGGCGTTTGTGGCCAACGGCCGGCGCGGAGTGAGCATCCTCGATCTGGCGCCCCTTTGGGACGACGATCCCCTCAGCCAACCGCAACAGACTGGCTCCTACTACACGGGGGGCACGGCCCACAGGACCGTGTTTCGCTCGGATTTCCTCTTCGTTGCCGACGGTCAGGAGGGATTGAAAATCCTCGATGTCACGGTGGCCAACAACCCGACGGAGATCGGATCTGTTCCCAGCGCCGACGCCCGGGATGTCGCCGTACTGCCGGGTTATGCCCTGGTTGCCGACGGACACAGTGGGCTGATCGTCTGCGATATTTCCGATCCGAGCGATCCGATTGCGATCTCAACCCTGGAAGGCCGGGGGGTTCATCGGATTGTCGTACGGGACACCCTGGCGGCCACCGCGGGGAGAACCGGGGTACAGCTGTACGATTTTTCCGATCCCCGAAACCCCAAGACGCGCGGTAGATTCGAAAGCGGGTATGTGGAGGGTATTTTCCTGGACGGAGGGTATCTCTACATCGCCGAAGGGTACAGGGGCCTGACAATCCTGGACATCCAATCCTTCGACCGTCCCGTCACGGTCAGCGCCTGTTCGGGCATCTACGCCGTGGATGTGGCTGTGCATAACGGGTATGCATTGGTGGCCGATTCCCGGCGGATCCAGGTGGTCGAGGTTCTGATCCCCCAGTGGCTGCGCCGCAGTCCCTCCCGCCGCTGAACCCGCCAGGGCCACGAATCCCGCGAGGAGCGATTACGCTCGGGGAAGCTGGGGGAAGCTCTTCGACTCCCTGCGGATCATGTTTTCTATGACCTTTTGGGACCGCTTTCTCCCCGTGCCGGAGACCACAGCTATCAAGTTTCGAAATGCGAGCTTGTCTTCCAGGCACTTTACAGCCGGATACAGCTGTTTGATCTCCTGATATCCCCGGTTGAGGTCGATTTTGAAGGAGGGCAGGCGCGAGCTGCCCCGGCGGCCGCTTTCCAGACTCCTGCGGAAGCGGTAGTCCTCATCCAGGGCGGGGCAGACCCCCCTTCCGGCCAGCCTGCGTACAAATTCGGTCTGCACCATCTCCCGCAGTCTGTCCAGATTGGTACCGGATTTGTACGTCAACCCGATAGGCACGGTTACCAGCAGCTCCCCCTCGTCGGTGTACTGACTCAGCCAGTCGGTGTAGAATCCCTTTTCCAGATTGATCGGGGTCGCCCGGGTGCGGAAGGTGATGTTCTTGAACTCCCGCAATCGATCCCGGACCAGGGAGATCTGCCTCTGAATGCCGCGGCTGCCCGGATTCTGCTCCAGGGCATCCTGCAGTTGGGGAAGAACCTCCGTTTCCAGATAGTAGATCCCCTGAGACAGGGGCATCTTCATCCGCTTCGAGGAAAGCCGCACCTCCTCACCCTCTTCGATGCCGTAGGGTGGATCCGCCTGCCCCTCTGGAGCCAGAACCGGAAGAAAGAAGTTGACCAGGCGGCGCAGGAATCCGGGCAAGGCTTCGGTTTTAAAGGCGGGGAGGTAGCGGTCATCCGGGGCCGTGAACTTGCGCAGAGCTTCGTTCAGAGCCCGGGAAACCGTCTTCACCTTGGTGGTGTGGGCGATCCCGGCCTGGAGGAATACCCCGCCGCCCCGCAGGATGAACGCCTGGAACTGATCCCGGACAAGTTTATAACCATGTGCCTCGGTGATCAGGCTTTTCTGGTCCTCGGAGATATTCAGATTTCGCAGCTCCTCCAGCATGGCTGCCGCGGTTGTGGATTTCTCCCGGACCAGCCGGGCGCTTGGGGAAGGACCCTCGGTGTTCCCGCGGTGGGGATCGAAATGGGACAGCAGATGATTGGCGATTTCGAGCTTGAGGGCGATCAAGGCCAGAACCCCGTCAAGATCCTTCAAGCCGGAATAGCGCAGGTCCTCCTCGGCGACCTGGCATTCCAGCTGCGCTTCGCGGTCCAGCAGTTGCTGGAGAGCTCGATCCTGTTGGCTTTCAGGGAAAGCTTCCATGATTCTCCCTCTGCAAGATACCTAAATTCAGGATAGTTAGTCAAAATCCCGGTCAGGTGCCAGGTGCCAGCAGGCACTTGACAAAAATGGGAATTTATACCATTTATTACATAAATTTACGTTCCCTGTGTAACTTTTTGGGTTGCAGATTGTTTAGTAGGTAAGTAAGAGATCAGGGCCCCCGGGGTTTCCACCTCCTTTACTCGGGGGCCCTGCCTCGTTCGAATGGCAATTACAGATAACGCTGCAAGTTTCTCTTTGCTTCCTCCAGGCCCTGGAGATACTCCCGACGCTCTGACTCGGAAAGGGGGGCATCCTTGGGTTTTCCGGAGCGATTGAAGTTGAAAAACCGGGTCTTCCGGAACCGTGCCAGCGGCTCCGCACCCTTGCCGTAAAACTCCTCCAACTTCTTTTCCACCTTTTCCTTCCAATCCTTGAACTTGGACTCTTCCGGCTGGCGGGACTTCAAACCCTCGATCTCTCCGGCCAGGGATTGAAGCTTGGAGCGATCCTCAGCTGTCATCTCTGTTGTTCCTCCGTGTCACTGTTTTAAAAAAAGCTCATCCTTGAACGGTTCCAAGAAATGGTTTGCAATAAAGGTAAGGGGCTTAACCGCCATGACGAAATGTTCGGAAAGCTGCAGCATCACCTCGATGATCTCCTGCAGCCGGCGCTGCTCCTCGATTGTCAGAGATTGATGTTCCATCAGCTCCGCATATTCGGCGGCGGCACGGTAGAAGTAGCGCCCGTAGTTCTCCAGCTCCTGTGTTCCCTTTCCTGCGACCGAGACGCAGATACGCTTCAGCTGGGTCTGGTCATGGAGAATGCCGCGGGTAAACAGGCAGATGTCGGCTATGCGCTTGTACGATGGAAACCGCTGCTCTCTGGAAAGCACCTCACTGTAACGCATCAGGCTCTCGATGTCGTAGTCGCTGAATCGGTACTTCCTCCAGATCCCCTTGCGAACCCGAATCGGAATCGTATAGCTGTTGATGCGCACAAAGGAAACCAGCATATCCGCCAGATAGTTGCGGATGCTTCGATCTTCGAGGAAACCGACCACCGCCGCGCTGTCGAAGACAATGGCGTGGCTGCCGAAATCGTTCTCGACCGTATAGGCGCGGGTTTTCAACTCCTCCTTTACCCGGTTGAGAAGCACCGTGAAGAACAGGTGAGGGGAGACCTGAAGCAGGGATTGGGGATCGTCGTTGAGGACGTGGAACAGTTTCTCATCGGCCAGCATCGCCTCCAGGATATCCTCGTCCTCCCTGAGGATCCGCAGCATACGCTGCCGCTGTGTGTATCCGGGCATGAGCATCCTTATCAGGAAAAGCAAATCGTTGTCGTCGAGCATCGAGGATGTTTGTTTCATGGATTCCATTGTCCAACTTTTTTTCCCGTTGATCAAGATCATCTGCTCGACCCGCGCAGGGATCGATTGACGCGGCGCCGGGGAGCTTGCTATGGTAGTGCCCAGGGCATGTCTTGAAAAGGGAGTCATGGGATGATTAAGATTTTCCAAGGGGATTATCAGAGCGTTCAGAGGGATGTGAACAACTGGATCGAGGTGTACAGTCCGAAGATCCTCGATTTTAAGCAGTCGATGTGTCTTATGGAGCACAACATCATCGTGCTCCTCAGCTTTTCCTATGAAGCAAAATCCGGACCCCAAAAAGTCCAGTACCGGGTGACCAAATGATCAAGCTCGACTTTGAGAAATTGAACGGACTTGTACCCGCCATCGCCCAGGATTATCGAAGCGGCGAGGTGCTCATGCAGGCCTTCATGAACGAGGAAGCCTGGCGCAGAACCCTGGACACGGGGATCGCCCACTACTGGTCCCGTTCCCGCAAGCGGCTCTGGAAGAAGGGTGAAAGCAGCGGCAACGTCCAGGAGGTGAGAGAAATCCGCGTGGACTGCGACCGGGACTGCGTCCTGCTCAAGGTACATCAGGTCGGTGAGGCGGCCTGCCATACCGGCTACCGCAGCTGTTTCTTCAACCTGATCCAGGATGGTGAGGTCTTACCGGAGGGGCGGATTGTCTTCAACCCCAAAGACAGGTACGGGGAGAGATAGCAGGTGGAGAACAAACTGTTGAAGTTGGGCATTCCCAAGGGCAGTCTGGAGGCGGCCACCCTGGAGCTTTTTCACAAAGCCGGCTGGCGCATTACCCTTTCCTCCCGCAACTATTTCCCCTCCATAGACGATGAGGAGATCTCCTGCGCCCTGGTGCGTGCCCAGGAGATGGCCCGCTACGTGGAAAGCGGGGTTCTGGATGTGGGCCTGACCGGTCTGGACTGGATCTTAGAGAACCGGTCCAAGGTGGAGATCATCTCGGATCTGGTGTACTCCAAGGCCACCACCCGGAGGGCCTGCTGGGTCCTGGCCGTGCCGGAGGATTCGGAGATCTCCTCCTTGGAGGACTGTGCCAACAAGAGGATCTCCACGGAGTTGGTGGGTTTCACAAAGCGTTACTTTGCCGAACGCCGCATCCCCGTGGAGGTGGAGTTCTCCTGGGGGGCGACCGAAGCCAAAGTTGTGGAGGGCCTGGTTGATGCAATTGTAGAAGTCACGGAAACCGGCTCCACCATCAGGGCTCACGGTCTGCGGATCATCCACACCCTCCTGGAGAGCAATACAAAGTTGATAGCCAACCCGGCCAGCCTCAAGCACGCCTGGAAGAGGACGAAGATCCAGCAGATCGCCCTCCTGCTGCGGGGGGCCTTGAACGCGGAAAATCTGGTCGGACTGAAGATGAATGTACCGGAGGCCAAGCTGGAGGAAGTGGTGAAGATCCTTCCCAGCATAACCGCCCCAACGATCGCCCAACTTTACAAGACGGACTGGTTTGCCATCGAATCGATGGTGGATGAATCGATCGTACGGGAGATCATCCCCCGGCTGATCGATATCGGGGCGGAGGGGATCATCGAGTACTCCCTGAACAAATCGGTGGGCAGCCAGGACAAGATCGGTTAAACAAAGGCCCGCAGCCTTAGGAGGGGGGTCCTTCCGGCCGCGGGCTCAAAAACTAAGGAGGAAATTGTCTAGCTAAATATAACAATTGATTACGAAATTAGTCAAGAACTTTGGGTACAGACAGGCATAGGAGGATACGCCCATGGCGGAAACAAAAGAGATCGAAGTACTGAAGACGGCCCTCCTTCTGGAGCAGCGGGGAAGGGCGTTTTATCGGCGTGTTTCCGAAGACAGCGAGAACCGGGCCGTAAGTGCTCTGTTCGCGATCATGGCTGAGGAGGAGGGCAAACATATAGAGGTTCTATCGAAACAATTTGCGACCTTCTCGGCGGAGGGGGAATTTCTTGACCCGGAGCCGCAGGGGGGTGCCCGATCCGCGGTTGAGGAGGTCCTCAGCTCGGATATCCGCGGGCAGATCTCCGCGGCCGGCTACGAGGCGGCGGCCATCTCCGCGGCCATCGAGATGGAAAAGCGGGCGGTATCCGTATACAGCAGCAGGGCCGAAGCGAGTGATGACCCCCGGGAACAGAAGCTCTACAGCTGGCTGGCCCGTTGGGAGACCGGACACCTGAAGTTCCTCGTAGAGATCAACGACGATCTGCTCGAGGATGTCTGGTACGAAAGCGGATTCTGGCCCTTCTGATTCGTGACCTCGATCGATCCCGACCTGTCTATTCGAAACCTTTCCTTCTCCTACCCCGAATATCCGGGGATTGCCGCCCGGCATCTGTTTGGCGGCCTGAATCTGGAGCTTCCCGCGGGAAGCATCGCCGTGCTTCTCGCCCGCCCGGATCGAGGCAAGACGACCCTCTGCCGGGTGCTGGCCGGTCTGATTCCCCGTTTCACCGGAGGGGAGCTTCAGGGGGAGGTGAGCCTGGGCATCCTGCAGCTGCCGGAGAAAGTTCCCTACGAGCTGATCGAACAGGTGGGGCTGGTGTTCCAGCACCCGGGGGAGCAGCTGCTCGCCTCCCGCTGCGATTCCGAGGTTGCCTTTCCACTGGAGTCGCTGGGCGTGCCCCGATCCGAGATCGAAACCCGATTGGCCGCTGCCCTGCGGACCATGGATCTGGAGCGCTACCGCTACAAGTCTCCCAAGGTCCTCTCCGGAGGAGAGAAGAAAAAGCTGCTGATCGCCTGTCTACTTGCTGTGGATCCCCGACTCTGGCTGCTCGATGAAACCCTGGAGGAGCTGGACAGCGGTACCAAGACACAGCTCCTTCAGCTACTCAAAGACAGGCGGCGCAGCACACTGATCCTGTCAGCCAAGTGGCACGACCTGTTTCGGGAGTATGTGGACAGTATCTTCCTCATGGAGGAGGGACGGGTCCGGGCGGTTCGGGAGAACCCGGGAAGTCCCGAATTTCAACGATTGCTGCTGAAGCGGGGATTCGTGCTGCCCGGGGAGAGTGCGAAGAGGGCTAACGGATCGCCGCCGAAGGGTTCATCACCGGAGCGATTATCGGCAGGCAAGCGGGTATCCACAGCGCCTGCGAAGGCCGCCGTACCGGAGGATGACGCACTTCTGGTGGCCGAGGATCTGTATTTCCGCTATGAGGATGAGGGCCGCGGCAGCGGGCCGGCTTTCTCTCTCCAGATCGGACACCTGCGGCTGACAGCAGGACGGGTCCTGGCCATCGTGGGGGACAACGGGTCGGGAAAATCGACTCTGGGGCGCCTGCTCTGCGGTCTGCTCAGCCCGGGAGCGGGGCAGATTCGCATCCGCAGGGGGG
>CAZKCQ010000054.1:0-12681 GCA_964551205.1 uncultured Spirochaetaceae bacterium | reverse complement strand
GACAGACGGTCGTTTCCCGAGCTCGGATTGGAGGAGCTGCTCCTGTCCAACGGGGTGCGGGTCCTGCTCAAGCCCACGGATTTCAAGGAGGAGGAGATCCTCTTCAGCGCCTTCAGCCCCGGCGGGAATTCCCTGGTGCCGGATGAACAGTATGTGGCGGCTGTAACAGCCGCCAGCATAGTGGATGAGGGCGGATTGGACGGTTTCGACGCCATCTCCCTGCACAAGAAACTCGCCGGTAAGGTCGTGTCCGTGGACCCCTGGATCGGCGAGTTGTACGAGGGGATGAGGGGCAGCACCCGTCCTCAGGACATGGAGACCATGCTGCAGCTGATCTACCTTTACTTCACCGAACCGCGGCGGGACGAACAGTCCTACCAGGCTTACAGACAGGGGCTGCTGGCGAGGGTGGAGAACCGGGAATCCTCTCCCATAACGATCTTCTGGGACACGGTGCGATCGGCGATGTTCCAGGATCACTTTCGTTCCCGTCCCTGGACCGATGAGGTTCTGGAGGAGATGGATCTGGACGAGTCCCTGCGGGTGTACCGGGAGCGCTTCGCCGACGCCGGGGATTTCACCTTCGTCTTCGTGGGCAATTTCCAGCCCTCTGAAGTGGAGCCCCTGCTGGTCAGATATCTGGGCTCCCTCCCTTCAACCGGAAGGGTCGAGACCTGGCGGGACGTGGAGATGGATCCCCCGACGGGTATCGTGGAACGGGAGGTTGACAAGGGGCTGGAACCACAGAGCCGTGTGGAGCTCGTCTTCGGGGGCAGTACCGACTGGTCCCTGCGCAGCCGGCTTCAGCTGGAAGCCCTGAAACAGGCGCTGGATATCATCCTGCGGGAGAACGTGCGGGAGGAGGCCGGCGGATCCTACGATGTTGGGGTGGACGCCGAGCTGAACCACTATCCGGATGAAGAGTACTTCGTCTACGTGGGGTTCGGCTGCGCTCCGGACCAGGTACAGACCCTGACCGATTTGGTATTCCAGCAGATCCGCAAGCTCCGTGAACAGGGACCGCCCCAGAAGGATGTGGACAAGGTCAAGGAGATCCTGCGCCGGGAGCACGAGCAGAATCTCAAGACCAATGATTACTGGCTCGGCATCCTGCAGCTGGCCTATATGAACGAGCTGGATCCCCGGGTTCTGCTGGACTTCGATGCACGTCTGGAGAGTATATCCGTGGACACGCTGCAGAGGATGGCGGTGGAAACTCTGGATCCTACCAGCTACGTCCGGGTCGTGCTCAATCCGGAGGATTGAACCGGCAGGTTTGACCTATAAGGTACAGCCCGCGGGGTTGATCGGGGAATTCCCGTCTGGTAGAATCATTTGCGGATGGAGAAACGCAGCAATCACGAGTGGCTGAATGCACTGAAATCACCCGGACCGGAGCGGGAGCGGGCGCTGGCGGAGCTGCGAACCCTGCTGGTGAGGGGGTTGAGCTACGCCCTGCGGGGCTGGCGGCGTACGGCGGGCAGGGATTTCGAAGCCCTGGCCGAGGATTTCTGCCAGGAGGCTCTGCTACGCATCCTCGACAATCTAGACAGCTTCGAAGGGCGCAGCCGCTTCACCACCTGGGCTCACAAGATCGCCGTGCGGGTTGCTCTGACCGAGCTGCGGAGAAAACGCTGGCAGGACGTGTCCCTGGATAAGCTGGTTGCCGAAGACGGAGCCGAGTCCATGATGAGTTCGGATGAAGCCGGGCCGGAGACCGAGGCGGAGCGTACCGATCTGCTGGCCTGGATGAAGCGGATCATGATGGAGGAGCTGACCGAAAAGCAGCGCAGGGCTATTGCCGCGATCGCCTTCGGGGGTATGCCTCTGGAAGAGGTTGCCCGTCGGATGGATACCAACCGCAACGCCCTGTACAAGGTGATCCATGACGGCCGGGTGCGCCTGAAGCGTCGACTGGCTCGGGAGGGAATGAACCCTCAGGATATCCTGGAGAGTATGGGATAGGGGTAAGATTTCGGATGAACGGTTCATCAAGGGGCTGGATGAAACTCGGAATGCTTTTCAAACTCATGTTCTCTCCTCGCGCGCGGCGGACCGCGAAAGAAGTGGCGCGCCTGAAGGGCATGATCCATATGGTCGATGCTACGGCGGATATCGAAATTGCCTGTGAGGAGGCCTACCGTCTGCTCGACGAGTACGCCGATATGCTGCTGCGCGGGGAGGATCCGGGAGTCCTTCTTCCCCGGGTGAAGCATCACCTGGAGATGTGTATGGATTGCCGGGAGGAGTTTGAAATGCTGCTCTCCGCTCTGAGGGCTACTACGGGGTAAAAAAAGGGCCGCCCCGCTTACGCTCAGGGCGGCCCGTTGTTCTGTTTGATGCTTAGTTGCTCTTCACATCGATCTTGCGAGGCTTGGCCTCGGGCTTCTTCGGGATAGTTACAACGAGCAGTCCGTTCTTGAACTCCCCCTTGATCTTCTCCCGATCCGCATCTTTGGGCAGGACGAAGGTCCGAGCAAACTCATGGTTGCGCCGCTCACGGATCAGATATCCGTCCTTCTTCTCTTCCCTGCTCTCCTCCTTCTTCGAGGAGATGGTGAGAATGTTGTCCTCCACGTTCAGCTCGATGTCCTTGTCCGTGAGTCCTGGAAGCTCTGCTTCCATCAGATACTCATCCTCCGCCTCACGCACATCCACCGCGGGGGTCCGGGTGTTCCAAACGGGCGTGTCGGTGAAGAAGTTGTCCAAAAGTCCGTCCCAATCAAACAGATTGTTCGGTCGAGTGTATCGGATAAGTCCTTTCATCTTGAACCTCCTGTATTTTTTTCAACATTAATAATAGTGCATATTTTGTGCCAAACTCACACGGGCGGGCCTTTTGTGCGATAATTCTATGTATTGAAAAAAATTACGAACGGGTTCGGTTCCGTTGCCCGGCGCACAGCACAGCCCTGGCGTTCGTTCTGAGTGTCATTTTAACACAGTGGGTCAGAATGGTATCAATGTTGGATCAAAATGACTCAATTATAAGAGATTTAATGGCCCTTATTGCCTCGGCCGGGCTGTCGACCTCCCGGCTGAACAGTTTCCGCACCTGCCAGGATCGCAGGCCCACCACGGGAATACCCGCGGCGTTGGCCAGAGCGATCTCCGAGAGGGTACCGTAGGATCCGTCGATGGCGATGATCGCCTGGCAGCTCTTCACCACCAGGACGTTTCGGGCCTCACCGAGGCCCGTGACCACGGAACAGCTGAGGTAGGGGTTGCCGCTGTCGCGGGAGCTTCCCGGAAGAATGCCGAGGGTTACCCCGTTTCGGGACCGGGCTCCACGGCAGGCCTGCTCCATGACGCCGCTCATCCCGCCGCAGACCAGGATCCAGCCCTCCTCTGCGATGCCGCTGCCCACCCGGAAAGCCAGTTCGGCGATTTCGTTGCTGCAGCGCCGCCCGCCGATTACCCCGACGTAGACCGCCTTGGCGATGCGCTCCGCTTCCATGGATCAGGCCTACTTCAGCCCCTCGGCCACCAGGTCGCCGATCTCCGAGGTCGAGAAACCCATCTGCCCGGCATTCATGCTCTTCATCTTGGAGATAGCCGCGACCACGGAGCGTTCCAGTGCGTCCGCGGCACGATCTTCCCCCAGATCCTGGAGCATCATGTGCACGGCCAGGATCGCGGCTACGGGGTTGATGATGCCCTTCCCCGTGTACTTGGGAGCCGAGCCGCCGATCGGCTCGAACATCGACACACCCTCGGGGTTGATATTGGCCCCGGCGGCCACACCCATCCCGCCCTGGATCATTGCACCCAGGTCGGTGATGATATCTCCGAACATGTTCGTGGTTACGATGACGTCGAACCACTCGGGATTTTTCACCATCCACATGGTGGTGGCATCCACGTGGGCGTAGTCGGTCTGGATGTCCGGGTACTCTTCCGCGACCTCGGTGAATGTGCGCATCCACAGGTCGTGTGCATAGGTCAGAACGTTGGTCTTTGCACAGAGGGTGAGTTTCTTGCCCCTGTTTCGCTTGCGGGTGTACTCGAAGGCGTAGCGGATGCAGCGCTCCACGCCCTTGCGGGTGTTGATCATCTCCTGGATAGCCACCTCATCGGGGGTGCCTTTTTTCAGAAAGCCGCCGATGCCGGCGTACAGACCTTCGGTGTTCTCCCGGACGACCACGAAGTCGATCTCCTCGGGTCCCTTGTTTGCCAGGGGGGTCTCCACGTTCGGATAGAGCTTCACCGGCCGGAGGTTGATGTATTGATCCAATCCGAAGCGAAGGGACAGGAGGATTCCCTGCTCTAAAACTCCCGGTTTCACCTCCGGATGGCCGATCGCGCCCAAATAGATGGCCTGGAAGCCCTTGAGGGTCTGCAGCGCGTCAGCGGGGAGCACCTCTCCGGTTTTCAGGTAGTGCTCGCCCCCGTAGTCGAAATGGGTAAACTCGAACTGGATGTTGAAGATTTCGGAGATGCGTTTCAGGACCTTCAGGCCTTCCCGAACCACCTCCGGGCCTGTCCCGTCACCGGGAATGACTGCGATTTTGTACATGGTGGAACAGATTAGCGCCCAAGCGTGCTTTCTGTCAAGAAAGGTGCTGGGCGTGGGTGTTGTTGTAGGTTCGCACCATCCGCAGCAGAAGCTTACGTGAGGATCCCAGGCAGGCGTTCATCCAGCGACTGTAGTGCTTGCAGAACTCCTCCGTGGGCAGAATCACCAGGCGGTCGGCGGCAAAGAAGATCCGATGCCCGGGATACAGCACAAAGGCTCCCTGGATGACGCCCTGCTTGAAAACCCGCTTGCAGTAGCTCCAGCACCACCTGCTAAGACGATTCTCCTCGAGGAACACGAATCCGATCCGTTTCAGGGCCGTCTGCACTATCAGCTCGACGTGGGTCTTGCCGTATCCGCCGTAATACCAAAACCTGCTGGAGGCGTGTCTGGCCGCTTCGAGGTTACGGACGGTCCGGATCATCCGGCTGCGAAACTGTTTTTCCCTGCCCGCGGGCAGGAGCGACCCGGCCGAACCGTTCAGATAGAGCTTCGGCGATTTCCGGGATTTTCCTGCAGCGCTTGCCTCGAGGGGATGGAGCAACCAGACTAGATGAGCCTCCGCCAGGTATTGCACTCGGGCTTTGGCTGCGGGACAGGTGATGTCCAGCTGCTTGCCGATCGTGGAGTAGTTCAGGGGCATCCCCTCCCAGGCGGCAACGACCAGAAGGGTCCGCCTCAAGCTCTCGCCGGTCATCGGCGACCTCCTTTTTTGTTGCACTGCTCCAACCCTAAGGAAAGTGGTAAAATTTAAAGCGGCGCTTTAAATATTGCTAGAAATCCGAGGTTTATGGAGTAGTTGCCAAAAATCACTCCCCCCGTATGGATAAACAGGAAAATTTAAAGGCTCGCTTTAAATTTTCCACAGATACCTATAACTTGTTCATGAGCTGAACCGAGAAACCCATGGAACGAACCATCATTCCCTACATCCCCTTCTCCTGTGCCCTCCTGCAGAAGATAGTTCCGGCCGACCGCGATTCCGGGTTTAAAATCCACTATCAGTTCATACCCTCCTGGTTTACCGAGCGGAGCGAGCTGCGCTTTGACAAGCCCTGGCATACCGATCCCTTCCATCGCTACCGGAGCTTCGTCGCAATGGCCAAATTGCTGAACAGAGCGTTTCCTGATTTGAATTTGGGGGGAGAGATCTCCCGGATCAAGGGAAGCATCTCAGGGGTTCACTCCTGCGCGCTGCCCGCGGCATTCTTCGGCCAGCAGATTCTCTACGAACCCGGTGGATGGCCCGTGAACCAAGGCGAGCCGCTGACCGACGGCGAGGTGGAGGAACTGGAAGTTCCGGATTTCCGCAGTCACCCCGCCTTCGAGAATCTGATGCTCCAGATGGATCAGATCGAGCGGGAATGGGGTGTCATCGAGGGGGAGCTCAATTTTCAGAGCGTTTTGAACACCGCCTTCCGTCTCCGGGGCACCCACCTGTACCTCGATATGTATGACAATCCTCAGCGGGTCCACCGTCTGTTCGATGTCATTTACCGGATGCTGGTGGATTTCATCGAAGAGGTTCACGGCCGCCAAACCCGCTCCGGCGCGGAAAGGCCGTTTTTCATCACCGCCAACTGTGTTGTGAACATGATTTCAAGAGAGCACTACGAGCAGTTCCTGATGCCCTTCGACAAGAGGCTTGCCGATCACTTTCCCTATTTCGGGATTCACAACTGCAACTGGAGCGTGGATGAGTACGTCGACAGCTACGCCAAAGTGGGGAAGATTCTTTATCTCGATTTCGGTATGGACTCCGATTTGCTGCGTTTGAAGCGGACCTTCCCCGCTACCACCCGGACCGTGTTTTATCGCCTGACCGGAAAAGAACCTCAGGACGTGGTGGAGGATCTCCAAATAATCCGGAAGAGCGGCTCCTGTTCAAGGATCTACCTGTCCGCCGTTGGTGCTGACACGCCGGTTTCACTGGTGCACCATTTTTTCAACACGGCCTCCCGTCTGTGGAACAAACCGGTCCGGGAGCTTCTGGCCGAACCGCCGAATTACTGATCGAAAACCTGAACAATCACCATTGCGCATTGCCGCGGTTTCGGGCTATACTATGAGAGAACCTGATTGGGAGGGGACACTATTTCTCACAATTCATCTGTCGCCGAGCGGACTTGCTTTGGGGGTGTAAAGCCTCAAAATAGGAAGTACCTGGGCTCGAAGTACAGGCTGATCGATTTCCTCACCCAGGCGGTCCTGTCGCAGGTGGGCGAGATCGATGTTTTCGCCGATCTGTTTGCCGGCACCGGCGTCGTGGCCGCCGCTTTTCGCGCCCGTACCTCGAAAATCATCGCCAATGATCTTCTGTACTCCAACTACGTGGTGAATCGGGCTTTCCTGACCTCAACGGATAAAAACGTGGACCTGCACAGGGTGGCCGGCCTGATAGAGGAGCTGAACGACTGCGCTCCCATGCACGGCTATGCCCACGCCAACTACTCGGGTACCTACTTCACCGAAGCAAACGCGGCCCGGATCGACGGCATCCGGGAATCGATCGATATTATGGTTGCCGAACAACGCTGCAGCCAGCAGGAACGACTCATTCTGCTGACCAGCCTGCTGTTTGCCGTGGACAAGGCGGCCAACACCGTCGGCCAGTACGATGCCTTTCTCAAGCACATAGACCAGCACACAGACCAGCGGGAATCTTGCCCCCCTGTGGACAGGCATCTCATCGACAGCAATGTCCACAAGCCGCTGCGTTTGCGGGTTCCTGAGATCGAGCTGGCCGGAAACACGGCCAATGAGGTCTTCAACCTGGATGCCAATCGGCTTATCCACCGGCTGGAGGCGGAGGTTTTGTACCTCGATCCCCCCTACAACAGCCGGCAGTATGTAGACTGTTACCACGTGCTGGAGAACATCCTCCGTTGGGACAAACCGGCGCTGAAAGGCAAGACCAGGAAGTTCCAGAGGGATCACCTGAAAAGCCGCTACTCCCGCAAGACCGAAGCCGCCGCAGCTCTAAACGAGCTGATCCAGGCGGCCCGGGCAAAGCACATTTTTTTAAGCTACAACAACGAGGGGATCATCCCCGAACCGACGATCCGGGAGATCCTCGGCCGGCGCGGGAGCGTGGAGGTCTTCTCCCGGGAGTACTCGGTGTTCGGTAACGGGGCCGGAAGCGCCCGCAAGCGTACCCTGACCGAACGCATCTTCTACTGCCGCACAGCCGCCAATCCCCGCTCGACGGTCCAGCTGTCGCTGCAGGGCCAAAAGATCGAGCTGTTCGACGAGCAGGGACGGAGCAGGGGCTACTATTCCCCGCGAAACCGGCTCAACGATCTGACCGGAAAGGAGTGGGTGTACTGGAGCAAGAGCGTCATCAACAAACCGTATCCCCCCAACCTGCAGCACAAGCTACGCTCCGGCCACGGAGGGCAGAAGCCTCCCGATCTTTGCGGCGACCTGATCGAGGTATTCACAAAGCGAGGGCAGTGGGTGCTGGATCCCTTCGCCGGTGTGGGCGGAACCCTCCTGGGCGCATCACTGCGCGGCAGGAATGCGGTGGGGATCGAAGTCAATCCAGAGTGGATCCGGATCTACAGTCGGGTCTGTTCCCTGGAGAGAATCCCCGAGCAGAAGCTGATCTGCGGGGACAGCCGCATCGTGCTGAACGACCTGGCCCGGGAGGCTCGTGCGTTCGATCTCATTCTCACGGATGTGCCCTACTGGGCAATGGACAGAGCCCGGAAGAGCGAAGGGAGCTACAAACGGGTCGGGGAGCGGCGCAGGCAGGCTCGGCAGTCCAAGCTGACCGCTTTCAACCGCAGGAGCTACGGGAGCAAGGAGCAGTGGCTTGGCGAGATGGCCGTCATATTCGCCTCCGCTGTTGCTCTGCTCAAGGAACGGGGATATCTGGTTGTGTTCATCGGTGACATGTACAACGGCGGCCGCTACCACTTCCTCAGCTCCGATCTGGCAGCGGTCTTGAGCCAGCTCGGCCTGATCCCCAAAGCCAACCTGATCTGGTACGACGTGAGCAAATCCCTCCACATCTACGGCTATCAATACGAATACATCCCCTCGATGATTCACCAGAACATCCTGGTGTTCCGCAAACAGCTGTTGTAGAATGGTCCCCGGAGGAAGCCATGGCCGGAGTATTCAAGACCTATGACATTCGAGGAATCTACGGGAAAGGCATAGATACGGCCCTGGCCTACAAGCTGGGCCGGGCCTTCGCCCGCTGGTCGAAAAAAGACAGCTTCATGATCGGTTACGACGCCCGCACCTACTCCGAGGAGCTGTACCAGGCCCTCGGCCACGGACTGGTGGCGGAGGGAAAGATTGTTCGGGGCATCGGTATGGTCTCCACCCCGCAGCTGCACTACTACCAGATGGAGGAGGGGTACGCAGGGGGGGTCATGGTTACCGCCTCCCACAATCCTCCCGAATACCACGGATTTAAACTCTACGACGCCTGGGGCGGATCGGTCAGCTACGAAAAAGGTCTGAAGGAGATCGAGGCACTGGTCGCCGGAATGGGAGAAGAACTCGCGCGGCCCGGCGGCGGCTTCGAAGAGGTGGACCGCATCGATGAATACATCGATTTCGTCATCGCTCCCCTCAAAGGTGAGAAAATCACCAGCAAGGTTGTCATCGATGTCGGAAGCGGATCCGCGGGAAGGGTGTTCCGCGGTATCAGTGACAGGTTGGCTCTTCCCAGCTACATCCTCAACGAGCAACCCGACGGATCCTTTCTCAATCGGGATCCCAATCCTCTGAAACCCGAGAGCAGGATGCACGCAGCGGCCAAGGTGCTCGAGCATGGAGCGGATCTGGGCGCCCTGTTGGACGGGGACGGGGACCGGATGGTGTTTCTGGACGAACACGGGGAGAGCGTTGCCAACTACTACATCGCCGCCCTGATAGCCGAAGAGCTGCTGAGCCGGCAGCCGGGAGCGGCTGTCGTCTACGATTTGATCTCCTCCCGGGCCCTGCCGCAGCGCATTACCGAGTTGGGAGGCAAGCCCGTGGTCTCCAAGGTCGGCTACACTTTCCTGTACGACGCGATGATTGCAGAAGGAGCCGTGTTCGGGGCCGAGACATCGGGGCACGTATACTTCAAGGTCACCGACAGTTACTACACCGAATCCGCGGCTTACGCCCTGGTGGTCCTGTTGAAGCTTCTGCACAAACGCCGCAAACCCCTCTCGGAGCTGTTGGCGCCGCTGCGCGGACGCTATCATCAGTCCGGAGAGATCAATATCGAGATCGCAGACAAAGAAGAGGTGTTGAGGCAGATCGAGAACCGCTATCGGGAAGCCGGGGGCAGAATCGGCAAGCTCGACGGTGTGAGCGTGGATTTCCCCGATTTCTGGTTCAACGTGCGGCCCAGCAACACCGAACCGTTGATCCGCCTGCGCCTGGAGGCGGTGACCCGTGAGGTAGCGGAAAAGAGGACCGAAGAGGTGGTTGAGTTTCTGAAGGAATTCGCCTAGTACCGTGGCAAGAACGAACGACGACCGCCCGCAGCCGGGCAATCATCTCGACGGCACTACCCTGCAGGAACTGCAGCAGCTGCTGCAGGCCTCCCTGGAGGCCACCGGAGACGGTATCCTGGTCGTAGACCACGACGGCCGTATCATCCTCTCAAACCAGCGATTCGCGGAAATGTGGCGAGTCCCGCAATCGATGATTCAAGAGAAGGATGATATCAAGCTGCGAGAGTACGTCATGAGCCAGCTGCTGGATCCTGAAGCCTACATGGACAAGATCCAAGTGCTCTACGGCAAGCGCGAGGAGTCCACCGATATCATCTCTTTCAAGGACGGCCGGGTTTTCGAACGCTACTCCGCCCCTCTTCTGATATCGGGGCAGTTCGTGGGCCGGGTATGGAGCTTTCGGGATATGACAGCCTACCGGGAAGCCCAGCGCCGACTGGAGAGTAGTCAACAGAAGTATCGGGACCTGGTTGAGAATGCGGGCAGCATCATCCTGCGTTGGGACAGCAATGGTATCATCACCTTCATTAACGATTACGGGCAGCGCTTTCTGGGTTACACTGAAGAGGATCTGCTTGGTAAGTCCGTGATCGGAACGATCGTTCCCGTCCGTGATTCTGCGGGTCGAGACCTGGAGGCGATGATAGAGGGGATCACCAACAATCCAGACGAGTATTCCTACAACGAGAATGAGAATATCACCAAAGACGGGCAATCCATCTGGGTTTCCTGGTCGAACAAACCGGTCTACAACGAGGTGGGGCAAGTGGCCGGTATCTTGAGTATTGGAACCGACATCACCGAGCGCAAGAAGCTTGAGCAGCAGCTGTTTCAAGCCCAAAAGATGGAGGCCGTGGGCCAGCTGGCCGGGGGGATCGCCCACGATTTCAACAACATGCTGATGGTCATCAACGGCTACTGTGAGCTGCTCCTCGACGATATGGATGAAACGAATGATCTGCGGCGGGATATCGAGCAGATCAAGGGTACGGCCTCCCGGGCCGCGGCTTTGACCCGTCAGCTGCTCGCCTTCGGGCGCCGTCAGGTGGTACAGCCCAAGGTGGTCGATCTCAACGGCCTGCTGTACAACAGCCAGGAAATGATAGAAAGACTGGTTGGACCGGGGGTGAGGCTGAAGCTGCAAACCCGCGACGACCCGCTGTATATCTACGCCGATCCGGTCCAGATCGAGCAGGTGATTCTCAACCTGGCCGCCAATGCGCGGGACGCCATGCCCGGGGGAGGCGAATTGACAATCGAAACCCGTGGAACCCGGATCGATAATCCGGACTCCGGCGAGCGCTATATGATTCCCATGGGTTCCTATGTGCTCTGTTCGGTCAGCGATACGGGAACCGGAATATCCGCCGAGACCCTGGCACACATCTTCGAGCCCTTTTTCACCACAAAGGTTCCGGGAAAGGGCACGGGGTTGGGATTGTCCACGGTGTATGGAATCGTCAAGCAAAACGACGGCTACATTTTCGCAGACAGCGAAGTGGGTGTCGGGAGCCGTTTCACCATGTACTTCCCGCTGGTCAGTGAGGAGGAGTTGATTCGCAGTGAGGAGCCGCACACCCCGGAGGAGAAGCTGCGGGGAACCGAGAGGATCTTATTGGTCGAGAGCGAGGCCAAGGTTCGCCGCTACACCAAGACCGTACTACGAAAGTACGGCTATAGTGTGGTCACCGCAGCCGGCGCCTCCGATGCCCTGGGCCTGGGCAAAACTCTGGAAGTGGACCTGCTCATCAGCACATCCGAGCTTCCGGAGATGGGCGCGTTCGAACTGGCTGAGAAAGTGCGGGACATGCAGCCGGGTATAAAGGTATTGTTCATTTCCGACACTGCGGAGCAAGAATCGGTGGAAAGATTTTATACGATCAGCAAACCCTTCACCAGCGAAGCCCTGCTGCGCAGGATCAGAAAGATCCTGGAATGAGGATCCGCTACAACGCGCCGGTAATCCTCACCTTTACCCTGCTGTGCACCGTGGTTCTGATCCTCGATCAGATCCTGGGCGGGTTCACGGAGACCTTCTTCGTCTCCTATCCGGAGTTCAGCGGTTCGGTCCTCGATTTTCTGCGCCTCTTTACCCATGTAATCGGACATCAAAACTGGCTGCACTTGATCAGCAACTTCAGCTTCATCCTGCTGATCGGACCGGTGCTGGAGGAAAAGTACCGCTCAGGTCCGCTGCTGCTGATGGTCCTGGTGACGGCCCTGGTCACCGGGATTTTGAACATCCTCTTCTTCTCCACCGGCCTGATGGGCGCCAGCGGTATCGTGTTCATGCTCATCCTGCTCAGCTCCTTCACCAACATCCGATCCGGAGAGATCCCGCTGACCTTCGTCCTGATAGTGGTCCTGTTCCTGGCCAAGGAGTTCATCGATGCCTTTGCCCAGGACAACGTATCCCAGTTCGCCCATATCATCGGCGGCATCTGCGGCGGCATGTTTGGATTCCTCTTTACCAAAGCGAAGAGCCCTCCAATTGCAAGGGGAACGGATTTGTAGTATTTTAGCTTGAAATGATCGACAAGCTTGAGCAGATGACCGATCGCTACCAGGAGCTCCAGACCCGGGTCTCCGACCCGGCGATCATGAAGGATCAGAGCCGCTACAGGGAGCTGATGCGGGAGTTGGCCGGACTGGAGGAGGTCGTCGAACAATACCGCAACTTCAAAAAGCTTCAATCGGAGATCG
>CAZKCQ010000053.1:0-12969 GCA_964551205.1 uncultured Spirochaetaceae bacterium | reverse complement strand
CCACTGGCCTTCTCCCGGCCGGGGTTTCGTACGGATTCCTACTCCCGCACCTTCCTGGCCAACTTCGTTCCATTTACAAAAACAGTGGATACGAACCTCCACGGGGAACATCGCCCCTGCATCGCCTGCACCTACTGCGACAGTGTCTGTCCCGCGGGTATCCTGCCCCATTTGCTGCACCGCTACGTGCAGCGGGATGTGATAGACGAGGCGCTGGTACGTTTTCGCATCTTCGACTGTATCGACTGTAATCTCTGCACCTACGTCTGCACCTCCAAGATCCCCCTGGCGGAGCTGATGCTGCAGGGGAAGGTTAAGCTCAAGGCGGAAGGACTCGATCCCCGCCCGGAAGAGGCAAGGAGTATGGCGCTCAAGGGCGTCCCGGCTACCGACGGTGCTCCATCAGCCGGCGTCCCGGTTGTCGGGAAGGGGGGGGCATGAAGATCGTGAGAAACCTCTTCGACGGGCTGAAAAAAACCCGGGTGCTGCGGCCGGTCAAACCGGTGATCCGGACCATAGAGGGAATCGTGCTCGGCAGCCCGGAAGCCGCCAGCCAGGCACCCCATTTCCGCGACCACATCGAGATCAAGCGCTACATGTCCACCGTCATCCTGGCCATGATCCCCACCACCGTTGCGGCGGTGGTGTTCTTCGGCTGGTACGTTCTGGCCATGATTCTGACCTCCTACGTGGTGGGAGGGATCATCGAGGTGCTCTTCGCCCTGATCCGCAAGAAGGAGATAGAGGAGGGATTCCTGGTTACCGGGCTCATCTTCCCGCTGGTCCTGCCTCCCACCGCCCCGCTGTGGGTCGTGGCCGTGGGCATCGCCTTCGGGGTGTTTTTCGGCAAAGAGGTATTCGGCGGCACGGGGCGCAACATCTTCAATCCCGCCCTGGTTGGCCGGATCTTCATTACCATCGCCTTCCCCGAGATCATGTCCGCCACCTGGCGAGCCCCCTTCTCCGACGCCATCACCGCAGCCACTCCGCTGGCGGTGTATCGATCCACCCAGGGGGCGGCCTCTTACCTGGACCTTCTGCTGGGCCAGGTAGCCGGCAGCACCGGGGAGGTGTTTCGCATCGGCATCATTGCCGGGGCAATTATTCTGATGATGACCCGGGTTTCAAGCTGGCGGATCACCTTGAGCTACCTGGCCTCGGTAGCTGTGTTCGCCCTGATCGGCCATGGCCTGAGTCCCCAGACCTTTGCCCCGCCGCTGTTCCAGCTGCTTGCAGGAGGTGTCCTGTTCGGGGCGGTCTTCATGGCCACCGACCCGGTCACCTCCCCGGCAGCCAAGACCGGGAAGCTCATATTCGGCTTCGGCTGCGGAATCCTCACCGTAGTGATCCGCACTTTCAGCGGGTTCACCGAGGGAGTCATGTTCAGTATCGTGATCATGAACGCCTTTGCGCCGTTGATTGACAACACCGTCGTAAATCTCAAGTACAGGCCGACGAAACGATGAAAGACAAGATCCTGATGATTGTTTTCGTCCTCGTTTTGGGCAGCATCCTGACCACCGCCCTGGTGGCGGTCAACTACCTCACCACCCCGGTTATCGTGAAAAACGAGGAGATCGCCACCAAGTCGAGCATTCTCAAAGCCCTGAACATCCGCTTCGATCCGGGAAACGTGGAGCAGATCTTCGCTGACAACGTCGAGGTGAGACAGCGCAACGGCACGACCTACTACCTCACCAAAGAGGACAATATCGCCTTCCCCTACTCCGGTTCGGGACTATGGGGCCCCATTTCGGGAATCATCGCCATCGCGCCTGATCTTGAACATCTGAAAGGGATCACCATCATCCGCCAGGAGGAAACCCCGGGCTTGGGGAGCCGAATCGCGGAAGCCGCATACCTGGCTCAATTTCAGGGCAAGGTTTTCACCAAGGGGCTGGAATTGGTGCAACCGGGAAGAGGCGGCCGGGACAACCAGATCGATTCCATCACCGGTGCCACCATGACCTCCGATGCCTTTATCTCGATCATCAATGAGAATCTCAAGGAGGTTGTGCCCGTGATCAGACAGGGAGAGAGTCAATGAAAAGTTCCACCCTCGCCAAAGGGCAGAACCTCAAGACCTTCCTCAACGGAGTGTGGCGGGATCACCCGATTTTCTCCATGATCCTGGGCATCTGCTCGGCTTTGGCGGTCAGCAACAAGGTTGAGAACGCCATCGCCATGGGTGCGGGGGTTACCTTCGTGCTCCTTGCGACCGGACTACTGATTGCGATGCTTCGCAGGCTGATTCCCACCCGGGTTCGCATGATCACCTACATGATCGTGATCGCCACCTTCGTGATCGTCGTAGATCGGGTCCTCAAGGCCCTGTTCCCCGATATCAGCCAGGCGATAGGGCCCTACGTGGGACTGATCATTACCAACTGCATCATCATGGGGCGAGCCGAAGCCTTCTACATCCAGAACAGGATCGGCCAATCGCTGATCGACGCGCTGGCAAACGGGTTCGGTTACACCTACACCCTGGTCAGCGTGGCGGTTGTTCGGGAGCTGCTCGGTTTCGGCACGATCCTCGGATTCCAGGTCATGCCGGAGGGATTCACCAAATGGGTGGTCATGGCCATGGCACCGGGGGCATTCTTCGTACTGGCGATCTTCATCTGGATCGGTCGCAGCCTGGCCGGGATGGAAGAGGAATAGGGGGAAAGCATGCTTGCAGTGCATCTGCTGACGATTTTTCTGGCCGCTATCCTTACCCACAATATCGCCCTGACCTACCTCTTGGGCATGTGTCCCTTTATTTCCCTGTCCCGGAGCCTGCGTACGGCCAGCGGAATGGGATTTGCCGTCATCTTCGTCATCACCCTGACCGCCCTGATCAACTGGCCGATCTACAACCTCATCCTGGTGCCAACGGGCAGCACCTTGATCTACTACGTGGTGTTCATCATCGTGATCGCCGCCACTGTTCAGCTGGTGGAGATGATCATGGAGCGCTTCTTTCCCGTGCTCCAGGCCGCCTTCGGTATCTTTCTGCCCCTCATCACCGTGAACTGCACGGTATTGGCCGTTTCCCTGTTCATGGTTATCCGTAAGTATAATTTCGCCTCCACGATCGTGTTCGCCGTAGGGTCGGCTCTCGGCTGGACCCTGGCCATCGTGATCGTAGCGGCGATCAATGAAAAACTCAAACTGGTTGGGGATATCCCCAAGGGAATGCGAGGTCCCGGGATCATAATGGTAACCGCCGGGATCCTGGCCCTCTCCTTCTTGGGTTTTTCAGGAATGGTGAACGTGCAATGAACTTCATGCCTCTAATTCTCATGAATGCAATCCTCCTGATCATCACCATCCTGCTGGCAGTCGCAGACCGGCTGCTGGTCACCTACGGCCGCTGCCGGATCACGATTGCCCAGGGGGAGGAGAAGCGGGGCTTCGATGTGCAGGGCGGCAACCCCCTGCTCTCCTATCTGATAGACAATAACGTGGAAATCAATTCCTCCTGCGGCGGCAAGGGAAGCTGCGGCTACTGCAAGGTCAAGGTGGAAAGCGGAGGAGGGCAGATCCTGCCCACAGAGGAGATCTTCATGAGCCGGCAGGAGAAACAGGAGGGAATGCGGCTTGCCTGCCAGGTCAAGGTCAAAAACGATGTGGCCATCTCCATTCCGGACTATCTCACGATTGTACGCCAGATGGCGCTGAACAACAAATTCGACACCAAGAAACGCTGGCGGGTGATTATTCATTAGGGAAGGTTTTAGCAGAAATGGCAGTGGAAGTCACGGAGAAGCTCCAGTCGATAGTCGAGCGATATAAGAGCGGGCAAAGTTCCCTGGTTGCGGTGATGCAGGACATCAGCCAGGAGTACGGTTATCTGCCCGAAGAGGTGCTGCAGGAAGTGTCCAGGCTGATCGAAGTGCCGATCAGCATCTTCTACAGCCTGGCTACTTTCTACAGTTCCTTCCGCCTCGAGCCGATCGGCAAGAAACACGTCTGCGTGTGCGTGGGAACGGCCTGCCATGTGCGCGGCGCCTCCCAGGTCTTGGAAACCTTGGAGCGGGATCTCCAACTCAGCGCCGGTGAGACCTCCAAGGACGGAAACTTCACCCTGGAGACTGTGAACTGTCTGGGCGCCTGTGCTTTGGGCCCGCTGATCACGGTGAACGGCGAATACCACGGAAAGTTGGACCAGAAGAAGGCGGCGAAACTAGGTAAGGCCCTTCGGCGGGAAGTTGAGAGCGGCCAGGAAACCCCAGAGGCTTAAAGACTATGAAGCTCTCCGAAATTGCTGAGATTCTGCAGGCGGAGGTACTCTACGGTGAAGAGCTGGATCGCATCGAGATCGAGCGTGCCTGCGGATCGGATCTGATGAGCGACGTGCTCTGCCAGAGCATGCAGGGCAGCCTCCTCCTTACCGGATTGACCAATCCCCAGGTGGTGCGCACGGCGGAGATGTCGGAGAACTCCGCGATCTGCTTCGTACGGGGGAAAAGACCACCTGCGGAGACGATGGATCTGGCCCGGAAAAACGACATCCCCCTGCTGCTCTCCACGTTCTCGATGTACCTGGCTTGCGGCAAGCTCTATACTGCGGGACTGCTCAGCTGCGATGAAGCTTGAAAATAAGAGCTCCCAATTCACGAAGATCCAGGAGCTGGTCTACGAGCTCAAGGTAGCCGGAGTGATGACCCGGAATCTCATAACCGTGAATCCCACGGCGAAGATGAGCGAGCTGAAAACGATCCTGCGGGACAACCGCATTTCCGGCACCCCGGTGGTCCAGGGTGAACGGCTGATAGGCATTGTGAGCATGGAAGATCTCATAACCTGGCTGACCCGGGGCGGTATAGACTGCCCGGTGGAGCAGGTCATGTCCCGGAAGCTGCTGACTCTCTACGCGGACGAACCCCTGGTGCATGCGGTCAGCAAACTGGAAGAGTTCGGCTACGGACGGATTCCCGTGGTGGACCGCCAGACAAACTCCCTGGTGGGCCTGATTACCAAGGGGGATATCATAGAGGGGCTGCTTCACGAGTTGCAGATCGACTATCATGAAGAGGAGATCCATCGCTACCGGGCCAGCCACTTCTTCGAGGACATGATCGCCGATAAAGTCACGATCAACTTCCACTATCACATACAAGGCAAGAAGATCGAGCAGGGCGGCGAGGTGGCCAGTGATTTGAAACGCTCCCTCAAGCGCCTTGGCATCCATCCGGCCGTCGTGCGCCGAACCGCAATTGCCACCTACGAGGCGGAGATGAACGTGATCATCTACGCAGATGAAGGCCGGGTAGATGTCAATATCGAGCCTGATGTCATCCGCATAGAGGTGCGGGACCGGGGGCAGGGCATCGCCGACGTCGAGCGGGCGATCGAACCCGGCTATTCCACCGCGCCGGACTGGGTCCGGGAGCTTGGTTTCGGAGCCGGCATGGGACTGCCGAACATCAGGAACTGCGCCCGGGATTTCGACCTTGTCTCCACGGTCGGAAGGGGAACAACCCTGAGGATCGTCATCCCGACAGGTATGGAGGAGAAGCGATGCGCCTGAGTGAGCTGGCTCGAGAACTGGATCTGGAGGTCCGCTCGGCGGCGGAGCGTCTGGACGCGGAGGTAAGGGGCGGCTATGCCAGTGATCTGATGAGCGATGTCATAGCCAACGCTGAGGAGGGGTTCCTCTGGGTTACGATGCAATCCCATGCAAACATCGTGGCCGTGGCCGCGATGAAGGAGCTGGCCGGGATCATCCTGGTAAACGGCCGGGAACCGCAGGAGGAGACGGTGGCGAAGGGGGAGGAAAAGAACATCCCCATACTGGTGAGCAGGCTTCCGGCCTTCGAGCTGATCGGCAGACTGTACCGTTTGGGCATACCGGGGCAAGGCGCCGATGCTCAAGGAATTTAGGATGGATCTTCATATCCACACCTGCCTGTCTCCCTGCGGGGACAACAGCATGGTGCCGCCGACCATCATTCAACGGGCGCTGGGCACCGGCCTGCAGGGTATAGCAATCTGCGACCACAACTCCGCCGCCAACGTCCTGGCAGTGCGGACAGCAGGCGCCGAGGCGGGACTCGGGGCGATCGCCGGCATGGAGATCTCAACCGCGGAGGAAATTCACCTGCTGGCGCTGTTCGACGGCGATTTCCAGGTGAACACCTTTGCCGACCTGGTGAAGGCACACCTGTCCGGTGTCAACGATCCGCAGGTCTTCGGCGATCAGATCATCGTGGACCGCCACGGCAATCCGGTGGCCCTGGAAGAGGCGCTTCTGATAGGCGCCGTCGATCTGGAGATCGGCCGGATCGTGGAGGAAATCCATCGGCTGGACGGTCTGGCGATCGCCTCCCACGTGGACAAGCAGGCGTTCAGCCTCCTCAGCCAACTGGGTTTCATCCCGCCCGATCTTGACCTGGACGGGGTGGAGCTGTCCCGGCATGCCGGTGCCCGGGAGCAGTACCCGCTCCGAGGCCTCCCGGTGGTACGCTGCTCTGATGCCCACTTTCCCGAAGAGATCGGGAAAGCAGACACCACCTTTATGGTGGAAGAGGCCACGGTTGCCGAGATCGGGCTGGCTTTGGCGGAAAAACGAGGACGACGGATCGTCTAGCCTGTGGAGGATCTATCTTTGCACATCATGGACCTGGTAGATAATTCAATCGCCGCGCGAGCATCCAGGGTCTACGTTGGCATCCGGGAGGACCGCAAACAGGAGCGTCTACACATCCTTATCGAGGACAATGGCGCGGGCATGGACCAGGAAACCCTGAAGGCCGCCCAGGATCCGTTCTTCTCCACGAAAAACGGGAAATCTTTCGGACTGGGGCTTTCCCTGTTCGCCCAGGCGGCCCGGGAAAGCGGGGGGCGCCTGCAGGTCGATTCCCGGCCCGGCGGGGGCACGAAGATCCACGCGGAGTTCGGGCTGAGTCACCCGGATCGCAAACCCCTGGGGGACATCGAGAAGACGATGGTTGTCCTGCAGGCCAGCCACCCGGAGATCGAGTTTTCCTTTGACTATGAAACTCAAATCTGATGGAGGTAGATTATGAAACTCAAACCTGAGGATCTAAATAAAATCCGGGAACGGATGAAATCAACCTCGCGGCTGCGGGAAGCCGAAGGCAAAGCCAAGATCAATGTACATCTGGGCACCTGCGGCATCGCCTCCGGAGCCCGAGAGATACTGCACACCTTTCTCGAACTGGTGGAAGCTTCAGGAGCCGACGATGTGCTGGTCACCACTTCCGGGTGCGCCGGACTGTGCAAGCGGGAGCCGATGGCCACGATCGAGATTGCCGGCCAGGCACCGGTGAAGTACGTCGACCTGACCCCGGAAAAGGTGAAGAAGGTATTCGAAGAGCACATCAAAGGCGGTACCGTGGTCAAGGAGTACGCGCTGGCGGTCGGAAGCGAGAGGTTGGGGTAGATGGGGAACTACAGATTCAATTTGCTGGTTTGTGCCGGCACCGGCTGCGTGTCCAACAACGCCTTCAAGGTCAAGGCCGCTTTAGAGAAGGAAATCGAAAAGCATAAGCTGCAGGAGGAGATCCAGGTCATCTCCACAGGCTGCAACGGCTTCTGCGCCAACGGACCGATCATGGTCGTCAAGCCGGATGATATCTTCTATCAGCTGCTGACGGAGGAGGATATCCCCGGTCTGGTGGAGGAGCACTTCCTCAAAGGCCGGCCCGTGGAAAAGCTGATGTACACCCCGGCAAAAGACGAACATCCGATCCCGAAGATGAGCGACATCCCCTTCTTCGGCAAACAGCAGCTCATCGCCCTGTCGAATCGCGGGTTGATCGATCCGGAGAACATCGACGAGTACATTGCCCTGGGCGGGTATCAGGCCCTGGCCAAGGTGCTGACCAAGATGACCCCGGAGCAGGTCATCGAAGAGATCCAGACGGCGGGCCTGAGGGGTCGGGGCGGCGCGGGATTTCCCACCGGGAAGAAATGGGAGTTCTGCCGGAATGCCTTGGTATCTGAGGATTCCTCCGCTCCCGGGAACAACGGCAATTCGCCCTCGGCTGCCGACAAGTATATCATCTGCAACGCAGATGAGGGGGACCCGGGAGCCTTCATGGACCGCTCCATCGTGGAATCCGATCCCCATGCCCTGCTGGAGGGAATGCTGATCGGCGCCTACGCCATCGGAGCAACCCACGGGTTCATCTACATCCGGGGCGAATACCCCCTGGCCCTGGAGAGGTTGACCCAGGCCCTGGAGCAGGCCCGGGAGTACGGGCTTCTGGGCGACGAAATTTTGGGTACGGGTTTCAGTTTCGACATCTCGGTGAGCAAGGGCGCCGGAGCTTTCGTCTGCGGGGAGGAAACCTCCCTGATCGGCTCCCTGGAAGGCAAGCTGCCCGAACCGCGGGTACGCCCCCCCTACCCGGCTCAGTCCGGCTATATGGGTAAACCCACCAATATCAACAATGTAGAGACCTGGGCCAACGTACCACACATCATCAATCGTGGAGCCGCTTGGTTCTCCTCCATAGGGACGGAAACGAGCAAGGGCACCAAAGTGTTCTCCCTGGTCGGTAAGGTGAACAACACCGGATTGGTCGAGGTCCCGATGGGCATCACCATGCGGGAGATCGTTTTCGATATAGGCGGCGGTATTCCGGACGGCAAGAAGTTTAAAGCCGTACAGACCGGCGGTCCTTCGGGGGGCTGCATACCGGAGAGTCTGCTGGACACGCCGGTGGACTACGAATCCCTGGTTCAGGCCGGCTCCATCATGGGCTCAGGCGGCATGATCGTAATGGATGAGGGCAACTGCATGGTGGAGGTAGCCCGCTACTTCGTCTCCTTTACCCAGCAAGAGTCCTGCGGGAAGTGTACCCCCTGCCGTGAAGGCACCTGGCACATGCTGAACATACTGGAGAACATTTCCCAGGGCAAGGGCCAGGAGGGAGACATCGAGCTGCTGGAGAAGATGGGCAGGTACATCAAGGAAACCGCCCTCTGCGGCCTGGGAAACACCGCTCCCAATCCGGTTCTGACCACGATTCGTTACTTCCGGAATGAGTATGAAGCCCACATCCGGGAAAAACGCTGTCCCGCGGGGGTATGCAAAGCGCTGATCACCTACAGCATCGATCCTGAAAATTGCACCGGCTGTACGGCCTGCGCCAAGAACTGCCCGGTGGCCTGCATATCCGGAGAGCGCAAACAGACCCATGTGATCAATCAGGAAAAATGCATCAAGTGCGGCATGTGCTACAGCGTCTGCAATTTCGACGCCGTAAGGGTTCGCTGATGGCAAAAATTAATATTGATGGAAGAGACCTCGAGTTCGAAGAGCAACTGACGATTTTGGATGCGGCCAAGAAGCTGCAGATCAAGATCCCGACCCTTTGCTACAATGAGCATCTGGCGCCCTACGGAGGCTGCCGCATCTGTCTGGTGGAGGCGGCCACCCAGGCCGCACCGCAGCGATCCCGCCTGGTACCGGCCTGCACGGCTCCGGCGGCCGACGGGATGATCGTGGTGACCAACTCCGAACGGGTCCTGGAGTCGCGGCGCTTCATCATCGAACTTTTCCTCTCCCGCTGCCCCGAATCCGAACAGATAAGGAGCATGGCGGCGGAGATGGGCGTTCAACCTGACGGACAAAATCTGGACGTGGTGGGTCAGTACCTTCTGCAGCGGGCCCCGAAGCGGGAAGCCACCAACTGCATCCTCTGCGGACTCTGCGTCCGGGTCTGCCAGCAGATACCCGAGCGCTTCGCCCTGAGCCTGAAAGAACGGGGCATCCACCGCAAGGTCACTCCGCCGTTCGAGAAGGTGGCGGAGAGCTGTATCGGCTGCGGCTCCTGCGCGTACGTGTGCCCGACTAAAACCATTACGGTCGAGGAAGCTTAGTTGGAGCAGTAGGGAGAGAGGATGTTGTGAGAGAATCGGCTGCAGCCATCCTCAAGCAGGATCTCAAAGGCAAGATCCGCTGGTTCATCACCCTGCGCTGGCTGGCCGCAGCCGGACTTGCCCTGGTCATAACGGGAGCTCGCTTCCTTCTGGATATCCCCCTCCCGCTCCTGCCTCTCTATCTGGGTAATCTCTTCCTGGTCGTGTACAACGGGATCTGCTACACAGTCAATCGTCGGCTTCAAAGGCAGATCGATACACCGGGTTGGATCGACAAGGCCCATCGCCTGGCAAATATTCAAATACTGCTGGATCTGAGCCTGCTTACCTATCTGATCTACTTCTCCGGCGGCCTGGAAAATCCCTTTGTCTTCTACTATATCTTTCATATGATCATCTCCGGTATCCTGCTGACCAACCGCTCCGCCTACCTGCAGGCTACCTTCGCCTCGCTCTTGTTCGGCCTGCTTATAGCGGCCGAACTCCTAAACCTGCTGCCCTACCACTCTCTGTCCCCCGCCGCCGCCGCGCCTGAGGCCATTTCCCTGGCCGGGGATATCGGCCGCTTTCTCGCGTTTTCCTCCACCCTGTACATCGCCGTGTATCTGACCACAACCATCGTGAAAAAGCTCCGCCAGCGGGAACGGGAGCTGGAAGTCTCCAACGAGCTTCTGGCGGAGCAGGACAAACTGAAATCCCAGTACGTGCTGATCGTGTCCCACGATATACAGTCCTCCCTGTCGGCAATCGACAGTTGCCTGCAGACGGTGCTGCAGGGCTTCACCGGTACGATCGGCGCAAAGACAGGTGACATGGTTCAGCGCGCCAATGTCCGCACCCGGCACCTGCTGCGCTTCGTTCGAGATCTGCTGGACATCTCCCGGATGCGTACCGAGAGCGAGCTTCCAAAGGAGAGGGTAGATCTGGTAGAGGTGATCGCCAAAGAAGTGGAGCTGTTCCGGCAGCAGAGCCATGAGAGACGCATAGCCTTGAGTTTTGAAAACCGCGCGGGAGAGGTGATCCTGAAGGCCAATCGTTTCTCCATGGAGCAGCTTTTCAATAACCTTCTCGGCAATGCCCTGCGCTACACCCCCGAGGGGGGCAGAGTATCCGTGACCCTGAGCCTCACGGCCCATGAAAATACGGTCGAAGCGAGGATCGCCGACAGCGGGATCGGGATTGCACCTGAGAGTCTTCCCCGGATCTTCGATGATTTCTACAGGGCTGGCAACGCCAAAGCATTCACGGAAAACGGTACGGGGCTTGGACTCGCGATCGTGAAGAGGATTGTCGAGCTGCACAACGGGGATATCCGGGTGGAGAGTGAGTTGAATAGGGGAACAACCTTTATTTTTACTCTCACCAAGGATGAGGCTTGCCCGGAAGCGGAAGTGGCACTACATTAACTTCGTTGCCTACGGAAACTTCGTTGCCTACGGAAACTTCGTTGCCTACGGAAACTGCGGTGACTGCGTAAGAGGAATACATAATGAAAAGCAAGGAACTATTCACCTCGATCTCTTCCTACCTTGGAGCTGTGGAACAACAGATCAACGTTCAGGCTGATCTGATAGCAGCGAGTTGGGGTAAAAACGGCGAACAGGGCGAACATATAGACCGTGTTGTCCATCACCTGCTGGATAAACCGGGAAAGATGCTTCGGCCGGCTTTGGTGCTGCTGTCCGCCGGTATGGTCGGATGGGACCCGGCGGGGACCGCAGAACAGTTGAACGCATCGCTGATAAAACTTGCTGCAGCGGTGGAATTGATCCATTCCGCCTCTTTGATCCACGACGATATCATCGACGGCGAGAAGCTGCGAAGAGGTCAGAGTGCACTTCACCGCAAGCACGGGAATCAGACAGCAGTTCTGGTGGGTGACATCCTCTACGCTCAGTCTTTTTCCCTCATCACCAGCCTCAAGCTTCCCAGTTGGGAGCGACATCTGGCTATCTACCAGCTTTACTGCGATACCACCCGAAACATGTGTCTGGGAGAGATCATCGAGCAACGGACCATCAATGAGAAACTATCCCTCGATTTTCCGGATTACCTGAACATCCTCAAAAACAAGACCGCGGTGCTGATGTCGGCCTCCTGCCACAGCGGGGCCATCCTGGCCGGAGCTGATGCAGAGATAGCGCGCAAACTGGCCGAGTTCGGAATGGCCTTCGGACTGGCCTTCCAACTGCTGGACGATCATAGAGACCACGATGCATTGATCAGCGAAGGAGTCGATATCGTGGAGAAGGCTCTGCAGCAGATGGGCCGCGCCCGCAGCATCCTGGACGATCTTGACGGCAGCGTCTACCGGGAAGAGTTGATCCGGGCCTGTGAGTTCGTCGTGCAAGCGGTGGGGGTTGCTCAGAGGTAGTTGCGGATCAGCTTGACAAGCCTATCGATCTTGATGGGTTTGTTGATGAACTCCGCTGCGGGTACATCTTTTTTATCGAAGTCAAAGGCGTACTCCCGGTTGATGGCGGTGAGGACAAATATGGGGATCTTCGGATATTTCGACTTGATCTCCCCGGCCGCCTCGAAACCCCGGGTCTTTTTTTCGGGGAACATCACATCCAACAGGATCAGATCCGGAGCGATCCGGTCGATCATCTCCATCCCCTTGTCCACGGTATCCGCGGAATGGATCTGGAAACCCTCATACTCCAGCAGGGAACCCGTTGTTTCCAGAATATCCAGGTCATCGTCAATGATCAGAATCTTGCTCATTCTCTCCTCCTGCAGGGAAAAATATATGAAAGGTCGTACCCTTTTTCAATTCCGAATAGACGGTCAAACGGCCGCCCAGGGATTCTACGGCTCGTTGGACAATGGGAAGACCCAATCCGGTTCCGTCCCGCTCCAGCTCCCGGGCCTTTCGCGTGCGATAGAACTCTTCGAAGATCTTCTCCAGCTCCTCCGGCTCGATTCCGTGGCCCTGATCCTCGACGATGAGATGGACCTCCGCGGCTCCTTTCGCCGCCGTCGCGGCGCCCGTCTGCCCTGCGCCCGTACTCACGGCGGAGGCCTTCACGGCGATGGTTGTGAACTCGGGAGAGTATTTGATCGCATTGTTTATCAGGTTGCTGAGGATGATGTTGAGCAGATCCCGGTTGGAATACAGGCTCAGAT
>CAZKCQ010000052.1:0-13302 GCA_964551205.1 uncultured Spirochaetaceae bacterium | reverse complement strand
CCCGGGCGCCCTTCAGCATCTTGTCTTCACCCTGATCGGCATCGTCGGTCAGGTGTCCCACATCGGTGACGTTCATGACATGCCTGACCTGGTAGCCGAACAATCGCAGGGTGCGCACCAGGATATCTTCGAAGATGTAGGTGCGTAGATTGCCGATGTGGGCGTACCGGTACACCGTGGGCCCGCAGGTGTACAGTCCCACCCTGCCTTCCTCTATGGGTTCGAAGTCTTTTTTTTCTCGGCTCAAGCTGTCGAACAGCCGAAGTGGGTGCTGAAGTGGGAGCGGCAATCAATCCTCCTTTCTCGAGATGAGAACGTTGTAGATTATTTCATGGTTTATATATAGACTCTGCCTGTGAGAAACGTAGGGAAAATCCGCAAAAAAATCAACCTACCCTGCCCCGTTTCCTACGACGAGCCGATGAGCCGGCACACCAGCTTTCGCATCGGCGGACCTGCCGACCTGTACATCAGGCCGCGCAGTGCAGAGGAGACGGCCCGGGTCTACGGGCTGCTCAACGAACAGGGGATTCCTACGTTTGTCCTGGGGGCGGGAGCCAATATACTGGTGTCGGATCTGGGAATCCGGGGGGCTGTGATCGACATGAGCGGCCTGCGGGGTTGCAGCGTGGCCCGGACGCATCAGGGCGCCACCCTGGAGGCGCTGGCGGGCACGGCGATGAGTGAAGCCAGCGCCCTGGCTCTGGAGCACGGTTTTTCGGGCCTGGAGTTCATCTATTCCATGCCGGGAAGCGTGGGCGGATCGGTGTGGATGAACGCTCGCTGCTATGGCAGGTCGATTTCCGAGGTGCTCCTGAAGGTGAACTATGTCGAGCCGTCGGGAGGCATCGCCACGATGGACGTGAATCGGCAGCAGTTCAGCTACAAGCACTCTCCCTTCCAGGGCCGCGCCTGTCTGATTCTGGACGCTACCTTCACTCTGGAACCCGGGGATCCGCAGGCGATGGGCGAGCGGATGGAATCGATCAAACGGGATCGGGAGCAGAAGGGACACTTTCTCTATCCCTGTGCGGGCAGTATCTTCAAAAACGACCGGACATTCGGCAACCCTACGGGGAAGCTCATCGACTCCCTTGGACTGAAGGGCAGATGTATCGGCGGGGCCTGCGTATCGCAGCTGCACGGGAATATCATCGTGAATACCGGGGCCGCCAGTGCAGAGGAGGTTTTTCAGCTGATCCGTCTGCTGGAAACCGAGGTGCACCAGGCATACGGATTCCGGCTAGACAGAGAGATCCTGCTGGTCGGACAGTGGCGGGAGGAGGCAACATGACGGGATTCTTGGACAATCTGCGGGCGTATCTGAAAGATCTCAAGGATCAGGAGCTGAAGAAGGCGGTTGCGGAGATCCCCATGAACGAGCTGATCGAGATTTGGGATGACCTGGACGAGGAGGAGGAGCTCAAGCTGTTCCGGATCCTGGATCTGGAGCGCAAGGTCGATCTGATGGATACCCTCCCCATCTCCAAGCAGGAGCTGTTGATCCGCTCCCTCACCGGCGATCACGCCAAAGCCCTGCTCGCGGAGATGGACCCCGATGACCTGGCCGACTTTATCCAATCGGTCTCCCCGGAAGTGCGGGAATCCGTCTGGAATGCCCTGGAGGAGGAGGCCAAGGAAGAGGCGCTGTTCCTGCTGAAGTACGACTACGACGACGCGGCGGGTTTGATGACCACCCGCTATCTGGCGATCCGGCCCAACCTCAAGGTCGCCCAGGCCCTGGCCTGGGTGCGCAAAAACATACAGAACGTGGAAACCGTCTACTACATCTACGTAATGGATCCCCTCAAACGCCTGATCGGGGTGGTCTCCCTGAAGGATCTGATGGCAGCGGAGGATGACGATCTGGTTCAGAACGTGATGGTGAAAGAGGTGATCACCGTGTTCCAGGACACCGACCAGGAGGAGGCGGCCAAGATCCTGGAAACCTACGACCTCCTGGCTCTGCCGGTCGTGGATCATTACCACCGGCTGCTGGGTATCGTTACCTTCGACGATATCATCGACGTCATCCGGGAGGAGCAGACCGAGGATATCTACAAGATGAGCGCCGTAGCAACCAGCCGGGCGACCTACCTGGAGAGCTCGGTTTTCGCCCTGATGCGCCGGCGTATCCCCTGGTTGATCGTCCTGCTGCTGGCGGCGACCATCACCACCAACGTCATCGCCGGCTACCGCCACGTTTTGGAAGCGGCGGTGGTCCTGGCTTTCTTTATCCCGATCGTCACCGGGACGGGGGGCAACTCCGGTACACAGTCGGCCACGCTGATGATCCGCGGCCTGGCAACCGGAGAGCTGCGCTTCCAGGACGTCTGGCGGATCATGGGCAAGGAGGTCCTGGTCGGCTTGCTCATCGGGGTGTGTCTGGGGATCCTGACCGTGGTCCGAGCCATGCTTCTGCCCCCCCAGGTAACCTTCAATGAAGCCCTGGCCGTGGGTACGGCCATGTGCTTCGTGGTCATCGTCGCCACCCTGGTGGGTGCACTGGCGCCGCTGATCATCTCCCGCCTGGGTCTGGATCCGGCGGTGATGGCCGGTCCCCTGATGGCCACCCTGATCGACGTATCGGGTCTGACCATCTACTTCGAGACGGCCAAGCTTTTACTCCGGGTGATGTAGTGTGATCCTGGTCGTCGGCCACAACCCCGATTGGAAGAAGATCTACAGGCTCTCCAGGATGGAGGTTGGCCGGGTCAACCGCCTGGAGGCCGCGGAGTTCTTCCCGGCCGGGAAAGGGGCCAACACGGCCCGGGTCCTGCTCGGATTGGGGGAGAAGGTTCTACTGATCAGCTACTTCGGAAGCGGCAACGGGGAGCGCTTCCGCAGGGCGATCGCCGCAGAAGGGATCCCCCACCGCTACGTGCAAACCCGGGGGGAAACCCGAACCTGCACAACCATCCTCGAATCGCGTGACCTCACCACCGAGCTCATCGAACCGGCCGCAACCCTGGAAGCTGCGGAGGTCGAGCGCTTCGAGGGACTGTTCAGAAAGAGTCTGGCCAAGGCTCGGCTGCTGATCATTGCCGGGACCTCCCTGCCCGGTTCCCCGGAGAACTGCTACAGGGGCTACATCGAACAGGCGAAAAAGCGGGGAGTGCCCGCGATCCTGGACTCCTACAGGACCCACGGCCGGATTGCCCTGGACGCCCGCCCCGAGGTCCTGAAGATCAACCTGTTCGAGCTGGAGAGCCTGATCGGTCAGACCCTGGCTGATGTGAAGAAACGTAAGGCCGCCCTCCGGCAGGTTCTCGAAAAATACGGCCTTTACTGGATCATAATCACGCGGGGCGCTGAGGGGGTCGAGGGATTCGACGGACAGAGCTATCTCCATGCGGCCGCCCCCAAGATCGAGGTTCAGAATCCAATCGGAAGCGGCGATGCGGTAACCGCCGGCATCGCCCACACTCTGCTCCGCGGGCAATCCCTGGAACAGGCACTGCGCCGGGGAACGGCCCTGGGTACGGCCAACTGCCTGAACCTCTACCCGGGCCGGATCGAGTCCCCGGCCTACCAGGATATCCTGGATCGGATCGACCTCCAGGCGTTCTGAGCACTCACTGGATCCGCCGCGCCTGCCGCCGGGATCGCCGACAGGCCTGCACATGGGGCTATCGCCGGGATTTCGCCTCCCAGCCCACCCGGAGGCTGAACAGCTGCAGCCAATCCTCTGCCGGCCGGCCGTCTCCGGAAGCTGGACGCGGCAGGACGTCCTCAGTCTCCAACTGGATGAAGATCCGTCTACCCTCCCAGACCGCCTCGAGCGCTGCGGCCAGGTGAAAACCGGCCAGCGGGTTGAGCCGATAGCCCGCCTCCACCCTCGCCTCTCCCCAGGAGGGATCGCAGCCGACCACAAGCCGGGCATCTCGAAACCGTTCGCCATCGCCTCCCCACTCCTCTTTCATCCCCACGGTGAAGCTCCACACGCTCCAATCCAGGGTCGACCCGGCATCCAGAGAACAGCGGTCCGTCTTCTCCCCAACCGGGGACCACTCCCGTTCCAGCTCGGCATCCCCCTCCATGCTCCAGGAACGGCCGGAGGCAGTCTTCCGGGTGATCTCGATCCCAGTGCTGAGTTGGTCCCGACTTTCCAGAAATGCTTCCGGGAACGGCGACAACGGGGGGAGTTCCTTGCGCCAGCCGGCGGTAAAATTGAGGGGTCCGAAACGGCGTTCTACCCGCGCTGCGGCCAGCCACTGCAGATCGCCGCAATCCCCCTCCGGCGTGAAGTATCTTGGCGAACAATACCCGAGCAGCAGATCCAGATCGGCGGGCGGAGCCTTCCGGTGAAGCTGCAGGGTTGCGAAGGTCCTTGGACCGACCAACCGCCCAGCCGATTCCGCAGCCATAAGACGGAGGCGCAACGGGTCGAGCTCCAGAGTCAGGGATCCGGCCAGGTGACTGATAAGACCACCGGGAAACAGGGGATCTTCGGCATACCAGGCCTGCTGATCCTCCAGCTGGTCCGGAGGAGCGGAGAGCAGTCCCACCACGGTACACTCGGTCCTCCTGCCGAAGGGGAGCGTGATCACGCTTCCAAGCTGAGCACCGACGCGCTTCTTGTACACGCCGATCAGATCCCAATGGCCCGGGATGACCCGCAGCTGCAGCCCCCTCCGGCCGGCCACGTCCAGATCGATGTTCAGGGCAAGACCGGCGGCATCTGCAAACACATCACTTCCCGCTCCGTGGGCGAGGGGATTGTACAGCTGAGCCAGGATTCCCCGGAGGGATACCGGACCGGAGGTGACCAGCGGGCCCGAGATGCCCAGGGCCCACTGCTCCGGCTGCAGAAGCGGATTTGAGCCGTTTCGGTTTTCCACGTACATCAAGCGACGGGGTCCACCGGGGTTCTCCGGAAGATCGATCAGGAGACGGGATTTCATAACCTCCAGATCCTCCAGCTCGGTCCGCAGGGTTGTGGTGGTGCCGTCACAGCTCCCCCGACAAGCGCCGAGAAGGAGCCAGAGATGGAGAAGGAGCGGGAGCAGGAGAATACGGAGACTCCTCGATATCGGCTCATTCACAATCTTGAAATGCAAACAACGTACCATAGGAATTCCGGAGATTGACGGGTGGGAGGTAACTCAGATTTACAATTATTTACAATATGGCGCCTCAGCGTAGCGGCTCGGCGTAGTGCCTCAACCGCTACGAGTATGAAATAGTCACTGTCATGATGGGGCCGGGGTCATAGGGCTCACAATTTAGGGAACAATCAACGGAAAGATTGACAGTTGCGAACCCTATCTTTACAGTGGTGAGCAAATGGACATTTTAACACTGAACTGCGGAAGCTCATCCTTGAAATATCAGTTGTACGATTGGGACAACCAGGAAGTCCTGGCCAAGGGAATCGTGGAGCGAGTCACCGTGGGCAGTTCTTTCATCGAACACTACGCTCGGGGAAAGGGTACGGTCAAGAGGGAGAAGGAATGTCCCAATCACAAGGTAGCCCTCGAGCTGATCATCGAAACCCTGACCGATCCCCAGATAGGCGCGATCTCGGATCTGAAAGAGATCAAGGCAGTGGGACATCGGGTCGTGCATGGCGGGGAGCGATTCGCCCAATCGGTGATCATCGACGAGGAAGCTCTGGAAACCTTCAAAGCCCTGGCTGACCTGGCGCCCCTGCACAATCCCCCCAATATTACGGGCATTGAGGCTGCCCGGGAAATTCTACCCGATGTACCCCATTGCGCGGTCATGGACACAGCCTGGCACCAAACCATGCCTGCTCACGCCTACATCTACGCCCTGCCCTACAGCTGGTACGAGAACTACGGGGTTCGGCGCTACGGTTTTCACGGCACCTCCTTTCTCTACGTCGCCAAACGGGCGGCGGTATTGTTGGGCAAGAATCCTTTCGACTGCAACCTCATCCTCCTGCATATCGGCAATGGGGCCAGCGCCAACGCCGTACGCAAGGGCATCTCAGTGGACACCTCTATGGGTCTAACACCTCTGGAAGGTTTGGTGATGGGAACCCGGGCCGGGGACCACGACCCGGCCATCGGCTACTACATAATGAACAAGGAAGGTTTGCCACCCAAAGAGGTCGAGCAGTTGCTCAACAAGAAGAGCGGGATCCTGGGCATCACGGAGGTCTTCACGGACCGTCGGGATGTGGAAACCGCGGCCCGCAAGGGAGACAAGCGGGCCGAGCTGGCGATCCAGATCGAGTCCTACCGCTTAAAGAAGTACATCGGCGCCTACTTCGCTGCGCTGGGGAGAGTGGACGCCCTGGTGTTCACCGCCGGGGTCGGGGAGCGGGGAGCCGCCATTCGGGAGAAAGCCGTGGCAGGATTGGAAGAACTGGGTATCAAGATAGATCCAAGCAAGAATGAACTGTCCAGAACACGCAACGCCGAAACGTCAATCTCCACTTCGGACTCGTCTGTGAAGATTTTCGTCATTCCCACGGATGAAGAGCTGGTCATGACCGAGGACACGTACGCCCTGCTCCAGGGAACCTACAAAGTCCACACGGAGTTCACCTACAGCTTTCAACACCGGGAATACCGCAACAAGGAGCGGGCGGCGGCCCTGGCGCAGGAACTCAAGAAGAAACCGGAGCTGGCCGGGATCACAGCCGCGACTCCGCAATAAACACAGGAACCAAATCTCCAATTGCATACTCCACTACCTGCTCTCAGACATTCCCGAGCCGTTCATGCGATCGAAAGAAATCCTCGAACATGAAACGGTTCACCTGCCCTTTGAAGTCCTCCCCGAAATCGTCAGTTTTGACAGCCAACTAATCAGATATATTCAAAAACACTAGACTAGACATCAAGATCGACGATCGTGTAAACTGGCGGACTAACCGGACAACAGGGCTTTGGCGATCTCACAGGCCAGGCGAACGTTGTTGAACAGCAGCTCGATGTTGGTTTCAAGCGATTTGCCGCCGGACAGCTCGAGCACCTTGGACAGGAGAAAGGGTGTGACCTGCTTGCCCGTCACGCCCGCCTGATCCAGCTCGGCCAGGGCGGTGCTGATATATCCTTCCATGATCTGCCGGGGAATTTCGTGTTCCTTGGGAACCGGGTTGGCCACCATCAGCCCCTGCTCCAGGCCCAGGGAACGCTGCATCCGGTATACCGCGGCGATCTGCGCCGGGCTTTCCACGCTCAGATCCAGGGAAAGCTCACTCTCGGCGCTGTAGAAGGCGGGAAGCAGAGAGGTTTTGTACCCCAGAACGGGCACGCCCCGGGTCTCCAAAAATTCCAGGGTCTTGGGAAGGTCGAGGATGGCCTTGGCTCCGGCGGATACCACGATTACGGGGGTGCAGGACAGTTCCAGCAGATCCGCCGAGATGTCGAAACTCTCCTGCGCGCCCCTGTGCACGCCGCCTATTCCGCCGGTGGCGAATACCCGGATTCCCGCAAGGTGGGCGGCCATCATGGTGGCACAGACCGTGGTGGCCCCCAATCGTTCAGTGGCCAGAGCGTAGGCGAAATCCTTTCGGGACACCTTCAGCACCTCTTGCTCGTTTCCCAACAGCCTGATCTGTTCGGGTTTCAGACCGATCACGACCCGGCCCTCGAGAATTCCCACGGTGGCAGGCACGATCCCCATTTTGCGGGCTTCTTCCTCGGCCTGCAGGGCGATCTCTACGTTCCGGGGACGGGGAAGGCCGTGGGCGATGATGGTGGACTCCAGGACGACAACTGGTCGGTTTGTCCGGATCGCTTCGGCCACATCTTGGCGGACGCTCAGGTACTCCTTCACAGGGTTCCCTCCTCTATGCTGCTTTCAACACCCCCCACGGCTTGTCGCAGGGCAGCCGCCACCCCTGCTTCCCGGTCCAGAGCTTCCAGATAGGCGCTCACCAGACGGTCCCCGGCTCCGGTGGTATCGGCGGTTTCAATGAGCCGCCCCGGGGGAATGGTCAAGGATCCCCGGGTGCCTGTGCCGCCGCTCTCCGCCCCGCCCCCGGATTCCCGCTGATAGAGGCGCACGCCGCGTCTGCCCCGAGTCACCAGAAGTTGTTCGATATCCCTCTCCTCCAGGTAATCCTGCACCCACCTGTCGGATCGGGAAGCACGGCCCGATCCGGAACCGCGACCTGACGGGGAATCCCGGCTGTCCGTCGCATCGGCCCGGCCGGCGGCAAACCATTCGCCCAAAGCGCGAACTTCAGCCTCATTGCCGGACAGCAGGTACAGGCTCTTGAGGTTATCCGCATGGCGGAGGAGCTTCTCCACGGATACGCTTTCGAACACCACCCGGGTTCTTGCTCCTGCATGGCGGATCAGACTGCGAACCAGCTCCGGGGCCAGGTTCGCCTCCAGCACCAGGAAATCTTTGGCTCCCAGCTCGGGAAGCCGGGCCCGGAGTCGAGCCCAACTCAAGCCCTGCTCGATCACAGCCATATCCGCCGCCCCGTAGAAAAGCTCTCCGGACTGCATCAAGGCACAGTAGCAGGCCGTCGGGTATTGATCGAGAAAGATCGGGTTCACCCCTTGCGGTTGGTCCAGGTTCTCGATCAGCCACTTGCCGAACACATCGGAGCCGAGGGCGGTGAACAGCATCTTAGGGCTGTCCAGGTGGGAGTAGATCCGGTAGCCCACGCCTCCGGGGGCGAAGCTCATGGAGGCGGGATTGGATGTACCTTTGAGGAAATGCTCCTTGTGGATGAGTAGATCGACGGCCAGGGCGCCTACGACACAGATCATACCCTAGGGGATCGGTGGCCCGATTCAGTGCTTCTGGGTCAGCTTGGGCTTGTAGACCTTTCCGGAGCCGATCTCCTTGATCAGGCAGTCCGGACGGGACTTGACCACCTCTTTAACGAATTTCAGGCTGTCGGTTTCAGCGATCAGGTCTGTCTTCTCATAAATCAGGTAAATCATAGCTACTACTAATATCGGCGGATACGAAGAGGGGGTTAGGCTGAAAACGGTAGGGGCAGCCGGGCCCCTCGATTGTGCGGGGCGGGAGAATCGGGTAAAGTACTCAAACGAAACATGATCGAGTATTTTAAAACCCTGAGCGGCCGCCACAACCTGTATTTCCTGCGCCACGGGGAGAGCCGGGGAAACAGCGCCCGGATCATCCAGGGTCGGCAGGATCTGGCTCTGTCCGAACATGGCCTGTGGCAGTCCAAAGCCGTGGCCCCCTGGTTCAGCGACCGAAGCATTGACGCGATCCTCTGTTCCCCCCTCAAACGTGCCCTGCACACGGCCGAAGTGGTGGGCCGGGTGCTTGGCAAGGAGAAAGTACAGCCCCACGACGATCTGAATGAACTGGACACCGGGATCTTCACCGGGCTGACCGTGGAGCAGATTCGGAAAGATTATCCCGAAGCCTGGCGGAGTTTTCAGCGCTCGAGCTGGGAGGGAGTTCCCGAGGCGGAGAGGATCACCGATCTGCTGGCCCGGGCCGAAAGCCTGTGGCGGGACCTGGGACGCCGGATTACCGAGGGGGCGGGTAATCTGCTGTGCGTGACCCACTCGGGGATCCTGCAGTGGATCATCAAGGCCACCTTCGGCCAGCGCAACTGGATGCCCCTGGTTCCGGTGGAGAACTGCTCCATCTGTCAGTTCAGCCTGGACAACGACCTGAGCTCTGAAAATCCCCGCTACTACTTCGAGTGGAGCCGCCTCAACTTTCGCCCGAACGGGGGGGCGGATTCTTCCGGCCACATCTTTCTGGAAGCCTAGGAGCCGATATGGAGAAACTGAAAATCAACATATACGATTGGGAAAAACTGGATGAAGGTCGCAGGGAGCAGCTGTGCCGGCGGGTGGAGGCCTCTATCCCGCCGGAGGTGATTGCTACGGTCCGGGAGGTCATTGCTGCGGTAGAACTGGAGGGGGATAAGGCTGTCATCCGCTACTCGGAAAGGTTCGATAAGACGCATCTGGAAGGCATGCCTCTGAGGGTCACGGAGGAGGAGTTCCGCCAGGCCGAACAGAGCCTGGCGGAAGATCTGAAACGGGCCATAAGCTTCGCCGTGGAGAACGTGCGGCGCGTGCACGAGGAACAGCGCCCCGGCTGCCTCGAGCTCTGCGAGGTCCGCCCCGGTGTTTTTGCCGGGGAGCGTGCCACTCCGATCCCGTCGGTGGGACTGTATGTTCCCCGTGGACGGGGTAGCTTCCCCTCGGTAATGTATATGCAGGCTGTCCCCGCGGTGATCGCCGGGGTGAAGCGGATTGCGGCCGTTTCCCCGGCGGACCAGGAAGGAGGGGTGGATCCGGCCTGCCTGTACGCCGCCCGGGTTTGCGGCATCGAGGAGTTCTACCGCGTCGGCGGGATCCAGGGCATCGCCGCCCTGGCTCTGGGCACCCGGAGCATCCCTAAAGTGGACAAGATCCTGGGCCCCGGCAGCCTCTACGTGGCGGCGGCCAAACGGGCTCTGTCTCATCGGGTCGACATGGGACCGCCCGCCGGTCCTTCAGAGGCGATCGTCCTGGCCGATGAGAGTGCGGATCCCCGGCGGGCCGCTTTGGACCTGATCACCGAAGCCGAGCACGGTTCGGACTCCAGCGCCTTCTTGGTCACCCATGACCGCGCCCTTGCCGGCGCGGTCGAAGGGGCCCTGCCCGCGCTGCTCGCCGAGCTCGATCCCGGGAGAGCCGCCTTCGTGCGGGACGTGCTGGCCGGATACGGGGGCATCGTGATCACCGGAGGTCTCGAGCAGTCGATCGATTTCGTCAACCGCTACGCCCCGGAGCATTTGCAGATCGCCTGCCGCGAGCCGTTTACCCTGCTCGGCCGTATCGAAAACGCCGGGGAGATCCTCCTGGGCCAGAACAGCGCCTTCTCCATGGCCAATTACGCGGCGGGCTGCAATAACGTGATCCCCACCGGCGGATGGGCCAGGACCGCCTCTCCCCTCTCGGTGCGGGCCTTTCTCAAATCTTCCTCGGTGGTCTATGTAGCCTCTGAGGGGGTTGCCTCCCTGAGCGATGCGGTGGCCTCCCTGGCCACGTATGAGGGTTTCTCCGCCCACGCCCTGGCCGTGCGCCGGCGCGGACAGGGGGCCGCATTCGACCAGACCCAGGCCGCGGATCCGCCAGGAGTGGACCGATCCCCATCATTCCCGTCCACCGGCTGAGTGAGACGCCGTCCCATGGCCTTCGGCAGCCTGGAAGAGGCATTCCGCTACATCGAATCATTCACCAATCTGGAACAGTCCGGATCCCTGTTCACGGCCCGCACCTACCGGCTGGACCGGATGCGGCTGCTCGTGGAACGCTTCGACCGGCCCCAGCTCGCCTATCGGACGATCCACATCGCCGGCACCAAGGGCAAGGGCTCGACCGCGACCCTGCTGGCCCATGGGCTGCAGGCGGCGGGGGTGCGTACCGGACTGTACACCTCTCCCCACGTGGTGAGCTACATCGAGCGCATGGAGGTGCTGGGCAGCCCTCCGCAGACCCCCGCGATCCTGGCACTGGCCGAACAGATCCGCACGGCTGTAGAGCAGCTGCCCGCTGAAACGATCGGGGCCATGGGGCCTCCCAACACTTTCGAGCTGCTCACCCTTCTGGCCTTCTGCTACTTTCGGGAAAGCGGCTGCGAGTACGTCGTGGTGGAAACGGGGATCGGCGGCCGACTGGACGCCACCAACCTGGTCGACCCCGAGCTTTGCCTCATCACCCCGATCGAGCTGGAGCATACCGACGTGTTGGGGGACACCCTGGCGGCCATCGCCCGGGAGAAGGCGGGGATCTTCAAGCCCGGCAAACCTGTGTTCTCAGCCCCCCAGCCGGGGGAGGTGAAGGAGGAGCTCAGGCTGGCTGCCGAGAGGACGGGATCTCCGATCACCTTTGTGGATGAGCAGCTGGCCTCCTTCCAGGCCCGCTACACCTCCGCCGGAACCGAGCTGCGCTTCGCCCTGACCGCAGGGGAGGAGATCGGCTACTCCCTGGCTCTGATCGGCACGGTTCAGGCCGAGAACGCCGCCCTGGTGCATTTGGCCGCACAGCGCTGCCTGCCGTGGCTGCTGCCGGCGCTCAAGGCCGGATTCGCCGCGGCCTGCCTGCCGGCCCGCATGGAGGTCTTACGGAAAGATCCGGCCGTGGTTTTGGACGGGGCGCACACCCCCCGCTCCGTACGGATCGTGCTCGAAACCTTCACACAGCTTTTCGGAACAAACGGCGTGCTGCTGTTCGCCGCCGCGGCCGGAAAGAAGATCACCGAGATGGCGGAGATCCTGGCCCCCGCCTTTCGGGAGATCGTGGTGACCACCCCGGGAACCTTCCGGGAGAGCCGTGCGGAGGAGGTCCAACAGGCCTTTCAGCGGCACAATCCGAGCACCCTCCTGATCCCCGACACCGCCCAAGCCCTTGCCCGGGCTCAGGCGTTGGCCGGAGGGAACCGCCCCCTGCTGGTCACGGGATCCTTTTACCTTGCGGGGCTGGTGCGGGAGATTCTATACTCATAGTATGAAGTTTATCTGGATCGTCCTGCTGTTGCTTCTTCCCCTCTCCATGATCCCTGCCCAGGATCAGGAGGCCGAGGGGGATGAGAAGATCGAAGACACCATCAAAAGAATCCAGGAGGAGGCGGAAGAGGAAGAGGAGGGGGAAGCTGAGGGCGGAGTCGAGGATGAGGGGGATTCCTGCGCAGGCTGTCAGATTTTTGGGGAGATCTTCGGAGAGATCCTGGGTGAGCTGTTCTGGCAGTATATGTTCTCCGTGCGCTTCGCCCCCTACCCCTATGCCGAGCAGTCCTTGTTCCGCTACAGTACCCTGGTCTTCGAGCCCGGCGAACCGGGCAGGTTGTATCTGGACCTGTACAGCCTGTACGCCTTCCTGAACGACACAATCCGGTTCGTGCATCTGGCGGCCAGTCTGAACTACACGCTGTGGCGCTTCTCGATCGGCGGGGGCTACAACTACAACAACATCGTGGGCTTCGTGTATGCCGGTCCCTGTCTGAAGATCAGCTTCTGGCTGTAGCAGGGCTGTAGATGGAAATAGCGCTCAGAGTGCTGCACGCCTCCAGCGCCGTGGTGCTGCTCTGCGCCCACTGCGTCTTTCTGGTCCGGGGACTGGCCATCGAAGCCGGTCGAATCACACCGGGAAAGCTCGACCACCTGGCCCGCAGCCTGTCCCAGTTGCTTCTGCCGGTTACCGCCCTGAGCGGATTGATCCTCAGGCTGACGGTCGACAGACAGGCCGATGCCCCTCCCCTCTCCCTCTTCCATCTGCTGCTGGGATTGGCTCCCCTGGCCGCCATCCCCCTCATGTATTTCGGACGTGTCCTTCTGAACAAACGCCGGCAGGCGCCCTGGCTATTGCCGGCCGTTAATCTTATACTTATAGTCGC
>CAZKCQ010000051.1:3787-13324 GCA_964551205.1 uncultured Spirochaetaceae bacterium | reverse complement strand
GTCGGCGGGCCAGAACCTGCTCCAGGTGTGAACACAGATAGCTGTATTCGGCACGCAGGTACAGCAGGCCTTCGGTGGCTCCGATGGCGTAGCCGGCGATGGTCATGCCCTCGAACAGGAGATCCGCCTGTTCGGTGAGGATCAGACGGTCCTTGAAGGTGCCCGGCTCTCCCTCGTCGGCGTTGCACACGAGGTAGTGGGTACCTTTGGCCTTCCGGCAGAAGCTCCACTTCATACCCGTGGGAAAACCCGCGCCGCCCCGGCCGCGAAGCTTGCTCTTGTTGACCTCTTCGATCACATCTTCCGGGCTCATGTTCACGGCTTTGCGCACGGCCGTGCCGTTTTCGAAGGGAGCCATCACCACCGCGCCGCCCTGGCGCAGGTTCGGCTGAACCTCGGCGTTGGGGAACAGCTCGCTCTTGCTGATCCTCCCCCCTTCTTTCTTGATCGCCGCCACGATGGTCGGTACATCCTTGGGAGTCAGTCCCGTAACCACCATGCCGTTGATCAGGCCGCCTGGAGCCTGGTCGCACATCCCGGTGCAGGAGGTGTACTTCAGGGAGATCATCCCGTCCGGCGTGGTTTGACCGAAGGCGATCCCAAGCTCTTTCTCGAAAGCCTTGGCAACAGCCTCCATACCGTGCATCTGATCCACCACGCAGTTGCTCAACCGGATCGTACACTTGCCTGCAGGTTCGCGGTCGAAGAACGTGTAGAAACTGGCCATATCCGCCACCTGCACCCGATGCACGCCGAGTGCCTTGGCGATCTCATCTACAACGTCATCCGACAGATAGCCGGCCTGCTCATGAACACCCCGAACGATGTCCATCAGCCGATGAGGGTCCTTGCCGTATTCCTCCACGACTTTCGTGATCACCGCAGTATCTTGTTTAGACATGCCTCTGCACCTCCCTGGCTTCTATGCTGCCCTATTGTTCACGGTTTCGTGATTGTACTGGAGCTAAATCGTGAATTTCTTCACTTCTAACGATTTGAGCATACGTCCTGTGTCGGCGTCTGTCAAGAAGGTGTTGTCTGTATTCAATGGCAATTTTGTCAGATTTTTTGGTAGTCTGGATTTTGAGGGTTTTCAGTGGAATTTGACCCTCAGCAGTCAAATTACTACCTTACAGCTACGCAACGTAATCTTCGAGTTGGGGGTAAGAATGGATCTTAACAGCAGCATTAAATTGAATCACGGTACGCCGATGCCATGGCTGGGTTTTGGCGTGTTTCAGATACCGTCGGGGCGTCAGACCTACGATGCGGTGCGTACCGCCCTGAAAGTGGGCTACCGGGCGATCGATACCGCCGCGGCTTACGGGAACGAGGAGGACGTGGGACGGGCGATTCGGGACAGCGGGGTCGACCGCAACAAGGTATTCGTCACCACCAAGGTCTGGAATACTGATCAGGGTTACGACAGTACGCTGAAAGCTTTTGAAACGAGCAAAACCAAGCTCGCCCTCGACACCCTGGATCTGTACCTGATCCACTGGCCTGCGAAACGGGAGTTCACCGAGACCTGGCGGGCTATGGAAAAGCTGCAGCGGGAGGGGCAGATTCGGGCCATCGGCGTGAGCAACTTCCTCGTCCATCACCTGGAAACCCTGCTGGAAAAGGCCGAAGTGATCCCTGCGGTGAATCAAGTCGAGTTCCACCCCTTGAATGTACAGCCGGCGCTGCTCGAGTTCTGTAAAAACAACCGCATCCGGGTCGAGGCCTGGAGCCCGCTGGGGCGGGGCCGGTTCTTCGATATGCCGACGATCAGGGAAATCGCGGAAAAACACGGCCGCAGCCCGGCTCAGGTTCTGATCCGCTGGGACCTGCAGCACGAGGTGGTGACCATTCCGCGTTCGACCCAGGAAGCCCATATCCGCGAAAACAGCGAGGTCTTTGACTTCGAGCTGTCCGGCGAGGAGATGAGCAGGCTGGACGCCCTGGATGAGGGCAGACGCATCGGTCCGGACCCCGACAGCTTCACCGGCTGAGGGGCGCGGCCGGCTGTGGGTATCTACCGGTTGGCATGCGTGGGTGTCCCCCGTGCCTGCTGTGGGCACGACCGATGGGGGCTGTCAATAAACTATAAACGAGGGGTTGACCAGCTCTTCCTTGTTGTAGACCAGCTCCTGACCTCTTTCGAAGGCGACCATGCGCTTGCCCACCCCCCGGACCACGGCGTGGGGCGCCGCCGTGTCCCACTCCATGGTGGGTCCAAAGCGGGGATAGATATCCGCCCTTCCATCGGCAACCAGGCAGGGCTTGAGGGCGCTGCCGCTGGTCATGATCTCGACCCGCTCGGCGTATCTCTGCTCCAGCATGCGGACATAATCGCTGAAGTGCGGCCCCCGGTGGGAGCGGCTGCCGATCACGGTGATGGTCTCTCGTTTTTGCGTTTCCTCGAAGTTGAAAGACTCTTTGGGAGGCAGCCTGACCGCCCGCTCGACCAGGTCCTCCGGTATTTTCGCGGCAAGTTCCGAGAATCCTTCGAGCCTGTACGCCCCGCCGCACCCGCCGCCCTCCTCCCAGGCGAAGTACAGCAGATCGGGCAGGGGAGCGTACACCACACCCAGCACCGGAACGATCCCCTCCACGAAGGCGATGTTTATGGTGAACTCCCCGTTTCGCTTGACGAATTCCTTGGTTCCGTCCAGGGGATCCACCACCCAGAAGCGCTGCCAGCCGCCTCGCTCGGCAAAGGGGATACTCCTGCCCTCTTCACTTAGGATCGGATAGGGGCTGTGCTGCGACAACTCCTCCGTGATGATCCGGTTCGAGCGCCGGTCCGCCTCGGTGACCGGGGAGCTATCCGCCTTGATATCCACGGTAAAGGATCCCCTGTACACCGAGAGAATTTCCGGAAACGCCCTGGCCGTGGCCCGCAGAGCGACAAACAGAAGGGGCTCCAGGGATATTGCTGATCGCATTGGCTTTTAAGCTAACCCTTGAGCGCTCCGATGGTAATCTGGATCTTTTCGTCCGTATCTACATGTTTGAGAGGCTTGAGAAGTCCCGTCAGGGTACTGACGATGATCTGTTTAGCGAATTCGTTCGTGGCGATCCGCTTATCTCCTATAAGCACCTCTAAGTCCCGCTCCATTTCTCTACCTCCGATCAGTTGTTTTCGCTCACCCGGTGCGTGTTTGCTAGATTTGATAGCTTTGCAAGCTTTTCTATCTTTGCCGCCAATGTACTCGATTCTGCCTCGGGCCGGCAAGCGGGAGCCTGGTCTGGGGGTATACGCGGCTCAGCCGGGCAGGCTAAGATCGGGGAGTCGTGAAGCAGCTGAAATACCGTCCCTACCTCGTCTGTATAACGGGTCTGAAAAACAGCGGCAAGACCACGGTCTGCACCGCCCTCATCGCCGACCTGACCGCCCGGGGCTACACGGTGGCAGCGCTTAAATCCAGCCACGTGGCCCGCTTGACCCTGGACCACCGCTCAGGTGATTCCTACGCTCTGGCCGAATCCGGTGCGGCCTTCGTCCTGGTGCAGGGGCCGCAGGAGAGCCTGATCCTGGAAAGAGGCGGCGGGTCCTTCCGGCAGATGCTGGAAAAGGTTCCGGAACGAGTGGATTTCATAGTCTCCGAGGGTGGTGATCCTGAGGCCGCCGGCTCCGTGATCGTCTGCCTGAGCAATTCAGCCGAATGGGAGGAAACACTGCAGGTTCGGTGCGTACCCGAAGATAAGATCCTGGGCGTGGCCGGAACCTTCGTTCGCTCTGCAGGGACGGGTTCGCCAAACAGCGCTGTGGAAGGGGTGAAAAGCTTTGCAGGATTGCCTGTGTTCGATGCCGCCCGGGCCGAGGACCGGCAGACCCTGGCAGAGCGGATCATCGGGGCGGCGGGTTAGTTGCTGGTACCGGCAAGCTACAGTAAGGTGAAGCCGGCTGCCACGGCCGGCTGCTGCCGTGCGCCGACCCCTACCGCTGGCCCCAGAAGGAACTCAGGATGTGGCGCAGCTTCACTTCGAGGATACGGTAGGAGTAGTGCTTCAGGCAGAGGGCGTAGTTCTTCTCGGTCATCTCCCGGACCCGCTCCGGATCGTCCAGGACCTCCAGGGTCGTTCGTACGGTTTCGTCGGTAATGAAATCGTCCATCTCGATCACGTGGAAACCCTTGGGCTTGATGTCGAAGAAGTAGATCGAGTAGTTGTTCACCAGGATCGGGCGCTTGAAGTAGATCGCCTCCAGGAAGGCATTGCCGAACCCTTCGGACAGGGACGGATAGGTCACCAGGTCGGCGTGGGGATAGATATCCTGGAGCGAGTAGATCTTGCGGCCGTCTTCAGTCGTTCCCCGCTGATCGGAGATGATCTCCTGAACGAAGCGGGCATCCACCTTGAGCATCTCCGCGTACTCCCTGACCCGCTCCTGGTACTCGTAGCCCTCGTCCCCGGAGGCGTGGGAGATGACCAGGGTCGCCTTCCTGCCCAGCCGGGCGACCAGCTCGATGGCATGCTCGATCCCCTTGCGCTGCACCACCCGGGTCGGCTGCAGAACGAGCAGGGTATCCGCCCCCACTTCCAGATCCTTGCGCACATCCTTGGTGTACTCATCCGGCGGTTCCGGGGGATGTTCGAAGTCCATGACATTGGGAATCAAGGTGGCGCCGATCCCGGTCCGCAGAGCCAGCTGGTTCTGTCCTGAAGAGTTGATCACCACGTGCTGAATCGTGTTCAGGTGAGGGGGAAAGCAGGAGTTGAGGTAGTCCCACACGCAGTTGTTGAGAAAGCGTTTGCGCTCCCAGAAGAAATCATGGTGGTGGGCGATTGTCTTGATGCTGGTCTCCGCGATTACCTCGGTAATGGCCAAGCCCAAAGGCACGTTCAGGGGAATGGTGAGGGCGTTCTCCGGAACCAGGATATCCACGTCGAACTTGCGGATGAACTCGTGGAGCTTTCGCTTGAACAGCTCCCGGTACCGGTGGATTTGTTTGGTCACTGCCGGGGGACGGCTCGCCTGGCTGAAACACTCCTCATAGATCTCCCGGATATCTGGATACTGGAAATGGGTCTCTTCGACCAGAAATGAATCCTCCGGGGGCGTGTCCAGCTCACCGCCCATGAACACGCAGCGGTATCCCCAGCGGCGAAAAACCGCGGCCATTTTCTCGGCCTCCAGGCTGACACCGTCGGTTCCGGCGAACCGAAAGGATACGAAACCCACGGTGCGGTGATTGTTGAAGTTCTTGTTTTTCATCCTGCCCACTCCCCAGCTAGATATCTTTTCGTTGTTTATCGACCGATTCCCAGCGACTCATCAGCCGTTCTCTTCGGTTTGTGATCGCCTCCAGCTGTTCTTTGATCTCTCTGACCCGCTCTCCGTCCCGATACACCGTCTCCTCAGCCAGAAGATGCTCCAGCCGCGAACCTTCCTCATCCAGCTCCTCCATCGTGGCCAGCAGCTGCTCCTCTTCCCGCTCCAGACGGCGCAGCTCCCGCTTTTGAGCCTTGCCCTGCTCCCGCAGCACCTGGGCGCTTTCCGGGACGGTGAAGGACTCTGCGGACCGGGCCGCTGCGGAGCGATCGGGAGAATCCGAACCCTGCTCCTGCTGATTCTTCCGCCACAGGTAGTAGGCATAGTCGCCGGGGTACGGCCGGATCTGTCCGCCCCCGACCTCTGCCACCCGGTCGGCCAGAGCGTCGATGAAGTTCCGATCGTGGGAAACGAACACTACGGTTCCGCTGTAGCGCTTCAGGGCGTCGAGCAGGATATCCTTGGACTGGAGGTCCAGATGGTTGGTCGGTTCGTCCAGGAACAGAAGGTTGGTCGGTTGCAGCAGCAGACGCAGCAGGGCCAGTCGGCTCTTCTCCCCCCCGCTCAAGACCGCCACCGCTTTGTACACGTCATCGCCCCGGAACAGAAAAGCTCCCAGCAGGGATCGCAGGTGAGGAACCATCTCCGTGGGCGCCCAATCGGTCACCAGCTCCTCGATGGTGTTCGCTTCCTCCAGACGCTCCACCTCTTCGGGGCAGTAGTAGCCCACCTGCACGCCGCTGCCGTAGCGAATCGTACCGGAATCCGCCTCCTCCCGTCCGGTCATCAGCTGAATCAGGGTCGATTTGCCCACGCCGTTCGGACCCACCAGGGCCCATTTTTCGCCCCGGGAGAGGGTGAGACCGGCGCCGGTAAAAACCGTCTTGTCCCCGTAGGCCTTGGCCAGATCTTCGATCTGCGCACTCAACCTGCCGCTGCGAGGCGCCTCGGGGAAGGAGAAGTGCAGGGTCTTGTGCACCGGGGGCGCCTCGATCCGCTCCATACGCTCCAGTGCTTTGACGCGGCTCTGCACCTGGCGGGCCTTGGTCGCCTTGTATCGGAAGCGTCGGATGAACTGCTCGGTCCGGGCGATCTCCTCCTGCTGCCGTTCATAGGCCTCGGCGATCTGCTCCAGTTCCAGGATCCGCCGCCGCTCGTAGCTGCTGAAGCTGCCCGGGTAGAATGTCAACTTGCCCTGATACAGCTCGGCCACCTCGTTCACCGTGGTGTCGAGGAAATAGCGGTCATGGGAAACGACCAGTACCCCCGCGGCGGTTTCCTGCAGGAAGCCCTCCAGCCATATCCGGGCTTCCAGATCGAGGAAGTTCGTCGGCTCGTCCAGAAGAAGCAGGTCGGCGCCTTCGCAGAGCACCCTGGCCAGGGAGATACGCATCTGCCAGCCCTGGGAAAAACTTCCGATCGGCTGTTCGAACTCGTCCCTGCCGAAACCCAGACCCTGAAGGACCCTCTCTATCCCTTCGGCCCGCCGGTAGTAGCCTGAAAGCTCCAACTGCTCCTGGAGTTCGTGATGCCTGTCCAGCAGTCGGGTGAGCTCAGGCGAACTCTCCCTGTGCTCAGCCAGCTCGAGCTCCGCGGCACGCAGCTGCCGTTCCTGCTCGGCGCCGGCGGCAAAGGCTTTTTCCACGTGTTCGTACACGGTGCAGCCGGGATCCAGGCTCAGGGAGGAGCTGCTGCCCGCCGAACCGCTGCTTCCCGACTGGGGCATATAGGAGATGCGGGTATCCTTCTCCCGAACCACGGTGCCCAGATCAGGCTTGAGCTCGCCGATAAGGATGCGCATCAGCGTGGTCTTTCCGCTTCCGTTGGCCCCGGCCAGGGCAAGCTTCCGTTTCTTCGGGAGGTTTAAATTGACGGATTTGAGAATATTGCGTTCCCCGAAGGCGAGGCTCGCCTCCGTAAGGATAACCGAGGGCATCAGGAACCGCCGTAGCTGAAGAAGATCACCAGCGGCGAACTGTCGCGGCGCACCACCTCGAGATTTTCGATGCCCTGCGGCCGCACATACTCGAAACGCACCCCGGAAGATTCGAAAGAGTACAGGAAGCTGGTCCCCTGGCCCGGCTCGTATTCATTGAAGCGAAAAGTGATCACACCGTCGAATGACCCGGTCAGGCCATCGGACAGGTAGTAGGGGAAATCAACGGTTCCCGCCCCCCGGACCGGTTTGAGGGCAATCTGCTCCCCCAGCTGGCCAAAATCCTCCCAGCGGAAACGCATCCCCTCCTCGAAATAGATGTTTCCGTAGGCGCTGCTGCGCAGGACTCGGCTCCTGGAGCTGAACATCTGCGCCAGCCGCTTCCGCCGCTCCCTCTCTTGGGTGACGATCTCCTCGATATCCTCGTCGAAGGTGATGAACACTCCGCTGCGCACCTGGTCCCCGACCGGATAGGTGCACACGATGCGCCGGCCGGACTGCATGTTGATGCGGAGGCCGCCGCTGCCGATCTCGGGCCCCTCGAACACGTAGCGGTTGGCTCCTACGTTTTCCACCCTTTCATAGCGGTAGCTGTAGGAGCGCGTGCCCGTGACCAGACGAATCTGCCTTTCCTCCGGGTCCACGAAAAACCCGAAGCCGGGGCCGAAGGTGTTCAGATCGATCCGCCCCTTATCCACCATCTCCTGGAAGTACTCCGGCCGCCAGTCCGTACCCAACAGGGTTTCGAGCATCGGATCCTGCGCCATCAGCACTTCCACCTCCGCCTTGGGATCACCGCTGGGGCTGAACACAGGCAGGTAGTAGCCGAAGCAGTACCCCTGGTAGCCGTCTTCCGTTAGAACCAGATACCAGTAGTCCTCGTAGTTACCGATCGTGACTTTCTGCTCCCCCCGGGACAGGACCTTCACCAGTTGTCCTTCGGCCAGCCTGTACACCCTCCGAGCCTCCTGATCCGCCTCCTCCCGCAGGGGCAGACCGTCCCGCTGCGAGTAGGCGTACATGTTCTGGTAAGGGGCATACTCCTCGGCTCCCTGCAGGGCCTCCTCCTTGTCTGCGAACAGGCGCATCCTCCAGGTGGGGATTTCGGCCAGCTCCTTGGTGCCGGGCAATCGGATCAAATAGGTGCTCTGGATCTGCGACTCCTGCTGCACGGGCAGGATCTCGCCGGTTTCAACGGGGCTCTCCTCTCCGGCCCAAAGCACCAGTCCGTAGCCGATGTTCCGGGCGCAGGAGCTGAAGGCGAGGGCCAGGACGGCGCCCAGAAGCAGCAGGGGGAGCAGGCGTTTAGGTCGACGGAAGTGAGAAGTTGGCCTCATGAGTCGGCGAATAGGATAAACTTAAACGATACGGCGAGTCAATCTTCGGCGGAACCTTCGCCGGCATCGATTATAATCAACACCCGTCCCTGGCTGAGCATCTCCCGGTTGGCCTCCCGCACCAGCAGCCGATCCACCGCCTCTTTGGGAAGCAGCAGATCCGTGGCGTTGATGCCGAACACCCCCCGGGCTACGGTGCGCAGGGGGGCTGCACCGACGCGCTCCAGAAGGGTGCTGTCCGCCTCAGAATCCGAGTAGGCGACCATACCCCAGCGCTTCAGAAAGAGGGGATCACACATCTCCACGGATAGGATCCGGTTCATATCCTCATCGTAGAGAGTGGGAAACAGGGCGGGCTGAACCTGTTGGCGGATATCCTTGCCGTGAGCGGGAAGCTCCCCGGAGGCGTAAATTACCAGGCCGGTGAAGTTCCTGGAAGGGACAAAGCCGAGCTTCCGCTCCACGGGGTAAGGGCGGCTGTGGGTGATCAGAGGCGCCACGAACCCGCCCTCTCCGTAGAAGGGAAAGCGGTACTGGACCTGGACATCCTGCAGATCTTCCCGGACCCGGGAGTAGCTCTTGGATACCGAATCCACGGCGTTGCTCTCCAGGCGCTGGAAGAGAAGCCGGTCCTCCTTGAGGCGCTCTCCGATCGTGCGGTAGGAATCGAAGGGGATCTTCACGACGGCGGACATGAAAAGACCCGGCAGGAGCCGCTCGATCTCCCGCTCCGCTTCAAAACGGCTGCCCGGATTGAACTCCTTGGCCTTGATGGCCCGGGTCACCTCCAGGATCAGGACTCCCCGCTGCCAATCGACCTGTTCCGAAACGACCATCTGCTCCTCTTGGCTCCCCTCTTGGCTCTGCTGGGCCGAGAGCAACCCCCCCAGCATACCGAAAAGCATCAGGAGGAAGACGCCGATCCTGTTCACCGTATTTCTCCTTCCTCCGCCGGCGGAGGTACTTTTAGAGTTTCCCCAGGTTTCAGCAGTGCGTCAAGGCTA
>CAZKCQ010000051.1:0-3687 GCA_964551205.1 uncultured Spirochaetaceae bacterium | reverse complement strand
CGCCGGCGGAGGTACTTTTAGAGTTTCCCCAGGTTTCAGCAGTGCGTCAAGGCTACGTCCGTTGACCCAGGCCAGGATCTCCGCCGTGGTTCCGTAGGTCCTGGAGATAGCCCAGAGCGTGTCCCCGGCCACGATGGTGTGCAGGGCGGTAAAGGCGGCCGCCTCGTCTTCGGAGAGGCTCACGATCGGTTCGCTTTTGACGGGGCGCCCGGAAAACACGGGGATGCGAAGCTGCTCTCCGATCCTCAGGGATCGCGGCGGGAGCGAGGGATTGGCCTCCATCAGCAAGGCCGCGCTCAGCTCGTAGTACTCAGCCAGGGCGTAGTAGGTGTCCCCCGAACGGATGCGGTGAAAGGTGTAGCGCAGCAGCTGGCTTTGAGGATCCGCCAGCAGCGTCCCGACCCGCTCGCTGTACTCTGCAGGAATCTTGAGGTGATACGGCCGGCCGGATACAGGCGGTGTGATCGGTGTCTGGAGCTCGGCGTTGGCCTCCTGCATCAGGGACAGGGGTAGATCCGCTTTCTCGGCCAGCAGAGCCAGTTCCACGCTGCGATGGACGGGCATCCGCCTCCAGGTCGGTGCCTGCTGCCATCTCACCTCCAGCCCGTAGGCCGTCGGATCGCTGAAAATCGACACCAGGGCGTGAAACTTGGGCACGTAGGTCGCGGTTTCCGGAGGAAGGACACCCATATCCCGGAGAGCCCAGAAATCACGGACACCGCTGGCGCGGATCGTCCGGCTGAGCAACCCCGTACCACAGTTGTAGGCGGCCAGAGCCAGATCCCAGTCCCCGAAGGTCATGAAATTTTCTTCAAGCTTCCTCAGCGCCCCTTCTGTTGATCTCCAAAAATCCCGGCGTTCATCGACCCAGCGATCCGTTACCAGCCCCAGGGGGGCCGCAGTATTGGCCATGATCTGCCACAGACCCGTGGCTCCGGAGCGGGATACTGCCCATACCCGGTAGTGGGATTCGAGCACCGGGAGGTAGATCAGCTCCTGGGGCAATCCCCGTTCGGCCAGCCGGGCAGCGATGAAGCGGCGGAAGATCCACCCCCGGTCCAGGGTCTCCTGCAGAGCTCGGCTCCCCCCAGCCAGGAAGCGCTCCCGCCACTGCTCCACCGCCGGATGATCGGGAAAGCCCAGCTCCAGCAGAGAAGCGGAGCCGCGGTCATGAAGAACCGGAGTCGGCTGCTCGCCGCCCGGCCCGCCGTTCCGGCCGTTGTGCCCGGCTCTGACCGGAAGCGGCCGCAGATCCATAGCACCGGGATCGGCCCGGCTGATCGGCGATACCGCCAGGAGCAGGAAAATTCCGAACAGGAGGGTGCAGAGGGGCAGAATTACAGCTTTTCGCCTAAATAGATCCCGGCCCATTCCCATCGTCCGTTGATCTCCGGATCCGGCAGGAACTCCACTTTCCGGAAGTAGAGGTACCAGGTGGGGATCCGGTACGACCACCGGGTGGTGCGCAAAAAGGCTTCCCCGGCGTTGGAATCGATATCCAGTTTATCATCGGTCAGAACCCGGGAAGATTGAAGGAAAGCGCCGATATCGAAGGCTACGGAGATGATCTCATTCGCGTCGGCCTGAGGCCAGGACATCGTGAAAAAATTCACCTTGGCTTTGTAGCTCAACAGGCGGCGGATATTGCGGGTCTGGATGGACCGTTTGATCTCCTGGACCAGCTGGTCCAGATTCTCAACTGTCCATTCCTTGTCGGAGAAGTAGAACTCCACCTTCTCTCGGACCTTCACATGGGCCCGGGGAAAACCGGGGATCTCGGTTTCCGGATAGGTGAGAAACTTCTGATAGGCCCGTATGGCCTGCTCCCACTCACCCACCTTCTCGTACGCCTCGGCCAGGTAGAAGTAGGCGGTTCCGGGGTCGATGTACTCGCTGAATCGGGAGATCAGCTCCTTGTAGTAATCTATGCGCACGTTGGGATCCTCCACCAGCCTCAGCAGCTCCTGGAGGCACTGATAGTGCACCGTGGTCCCGGAGACCAACAGGTCGGGATAGTTCTTCAAGATCCGTTCGTAGTAATGCACGGCCATGGGCTCCGCTCCCATCTCCCGATAGGCCGTGGCCACGATGTCCAGATAGTAGGCGTTGTAGGGGTCGTTCTGGTTGTTCTCCACGTAGCTGGTGAGAAACAGGATGAGCTTCTCCAGTTCCCCGGCTCCGTGCAGACGGTTGGTGATCTGCTGGATGACGATGAAGCGATTCTCCCCCACATCATTTTCCTGTTCGAGCAGATCGAAAAGCGTGTGCAGATCCCGGTTTTCTTCCAGGCTGCCGACCAGGAAGTGGGCATAGTCCCGGCTGCAGGCCGGGAGGGAGAGAAGAACGATCAATGCCAGAAACGCAAAGCCCACCGCGCGTTGTGCACGGGTTGCACAGGCTGAGCAGGCTGCGTAGCGTCGACTGGAAGGTCTCATACGGATCAGCAGTGTAGCATGGAGCGGGAAGCCTTGGCAAGAAAGCTGCAATCGTGCTACACCTGGGAAAGCTACACCGGGGTGAAGTAGTACAGATTAAGCAGGGCAGCGCCGATACAACAAATGCGATTCATAATTACACGCTTCAAAGCTATGAGAAAAGGGTTTCTCTTCGTTGGATCATTCCTCATGCTGCTTCTGTTCGCCGGAGGTATGCTGTTCCTCCTGGGAGCTCAGGAGCGCGATCTCGAAGAGATGATCGCCCTGACCCCGGTCGAGCCGGCCAACCCCCTGCCCACGCTGAATCCCGGCTATTCGCCGGCCGAGGCGTTCACCCTCGAACAGATCCTGGAAACCCCCTCGGGTGTATTGTATGGAATCTCCAAGCAGCGGGGTTTCCTGGTTTCCTTCGACGAGGGTAAGAACTGGCTGGAGCACAACAACGGACTTCCCCGCCGCGTTGTCTATCCTTTCAACGAGTCCGAGGGACGCGTCCGCCACCTGACCGCCTTGAATATCGATCCGCTCAACGAAGGCAGGGTGGCGGTCACCACCGCCGAACAGCTGTACCTCTCCGAGGATTACGGGAGCAGCTGGCGGCAGATCCCGATCGGCAAGCCCCTGCGTTCGACCTCCTACCTGACTGCGGTCGCCCTGTCCCCGCGAGATCCGGACACCCTTCTGGTGGGAACCTCCTTCAACGGTTTTTTCGAGACCACGGATCGGGGCGCCAGCTGGCAGGATCCCTCTCTATCGGCACGCTTCCTGTACCGAGGCGCCGGCTTCTACGAAGAAGTATCCGGTCTGAGCTACCACCCTTCAGAACAAGGGGTGATCTTCTTCTCCTGCGGATTCGGTCACGGGGTATACGAGGGAAGCCCGGACAGAAAGACCTGGACCCGCCTGGAATTTCCCGGGGATCGAGCCGCAGAGGCGATCTACCGGCTGGAGCTGATCCCCACGGGCAGCACCTGGCAGCTGGGCGTGCAGACTCATTCGAACCGCTGGCTCTACCCTCTGGCCAGCCGTAGGTGGGTTCGCATCGACTCCAGGGCAGACTCCCTGCTGGCCGCAGCGGCTGCGGACCAGCCGGAAGATCCGTTCAGACGGGAGCGGATCCGCAAGGCTTCGGACCGATTCGGGATCTACGTGTCCTCCTACCGCGCTCAGGGGGAGGATCTGGACAATCACCTGAGGTTCATCAAGGACAACGGAATGAACTCCCTGGTGGTGGACTGCAAGGACGACTTCG
>CAZKCQ010000050.1:8901-13409 GCA_964551205.1 uncultured Spirochaetaceae bacterium | reverse complement strand
TCTTGTCCCGGATATGGGCTTCGAACTCCCCGCGGAAGTGCCGGATGGCCGACAACACGGGGTTGGGGGCTGTCTGTCCCAGCCCGCAGAGGGCCGTGTCCTTGATCACCGTGCCCAGCCGCACCAGCCGTTCGATGTCCCCCTCTTCGCCTTTGCCGGCGCAGATGCGCTCGAGTATCTCCAGCATCCGCTTGGTGCCTACCCGGCAGGGAGTGCATTTACCGCAGGACTCATCCTGAACGAACTCGAGGAAAAATCGGGCCATGTCCACCATGCACGAGTCTTCATCCATGACGATCAGCCCGCCGGAGCCCATGATTGCTCCCAGGGCATCCAGATTCTCGTAGTCCACCGGCACATCGAGATGCCACCTTGGGATGCAGCCGCCCGAAGGCCCGCCGATCTGGGCGGCTTTGAACTGCTTGCCTTTGGGAATCCCGCCGCCGATGTCGTGGATGATCTCACCCAGCTGGATCCCCATGTTAACCTCCACCAGGCCGACGTTGTTTACCTTGCCGGTCAGGGCAAAGATCTTCGTGCCGGGACTCTTCTCCGTGCCCACCGAACGGAACCAGGCAGCTCCCTTCTCGATGATTAGGGGAATGTTGGCTAGGGTCTCCACGTTGTTGAGCACGGAGGGTTTTTCCCACAGTCCCCGGGTTGCCGGGAAGGGAGGCCGGGGCCGGGGTTCCCCCCGCTGGCCTTCGATAGAACGCATCAGCGCGGTTTCCTCGCCGCAGACGAAGGCACCGGACCCTTTTGAGATTTCGATGTCGAAAGAGAAGTCGGTGTCAAGGATCTTCTTTCCCAGCAGTCCCCGTTCCCGGCACTGGTGGATGGCCTCGCCCAGCCGCTGCAGGGCCAGGGGGTATTCGGCCCGGCAGTAGATGTAGCCCTGCCCTGAGCCGATGGCCCGGGCGGCGATCATCATCCCTTCCAGCACGGCGTGGGGATCGCTTTCCAGGACGCTCCTGTCCATGAAGGCGCCCGGGTCTCCCTCATCGGCGTTACAGAGGATGAATTTCTCTTCCCCTTCAGCCTGTCGGGCGAACTGCCACTTCAGACCGGTGGCAAAGCCCGCACCGCCTCGGCCGCGCAAGCCCGAAGCCTTGACTTCCTGGATGATCTCATCGGGGCTCATCTCCAGCAGGGCTTTGGCCAAAGCCAGGTACCCGCCTCGGCCGATGTACTCTTCGATGCTGGTGGCCGAGATGCGGCCCTTGTTGTGCAGAACCCTCAGATTTTGACTGGCGAAGAAGGGGATGTCGGCGTAATGGGGGATGATCTCCTGGGTCACCGGGTGCCGGTACATCAGCCGCTTGACCGGGCGGCCTTTCAGGATATGCTCCTCCACCAGCTCCGGCATATCTTCCGGAGTGAGTTTTTGATAGAAGAATCCCCCCGGATACACGACCATGATGGGGCCGCAGGCGCAGAAACCGTTGCATCCGGTCTGTACAACTCTCACCTCCCCATTTGTGCCAGGCTCGTTCAGATCTCCCATCTTGGTTTTATCGATTAGACCCCTGGATTCGAGCTCCTCAAGCAGGGTAGCCCGCACTTTTTCCGCCCCGGAGGCGACACAGGCTGTTCCGAAGCACATCAGCATATGGGTCCTCGTCGTTTTCATCGTTCACCTCTTTCGTTTTTGGACATCCGAGGGCTCCTTGCCCACGTACACCAGATGCTCGCTGACCACCTGCCCTTCCAGAACATGCCTGCGGAAGATGTCCCCGGCTTTTTCCGCATCCAGATACCCGTACAGCACGGGCTCGGAGCCGAGGGTCTCCACGGTCATCACCGGCTCGAACTCGCAGGCGCCGATGCAGCCGGAGTTGGTAAGCCGTATATCGGAGCGCCCGCTTTCAGCCAGAGCATCCGCCACCGCGTTGATCACCTCCCGGGCTCCGCTGGCGATGCCGCAGGTGCCCATGTGTACGGTAATGCAGGCCCGATAGCCGTCCTCCCTCAACGAGATCTTGCGTTGGATCTTTTCGCGAATGTCCAGCAGATCCTGCAGGGTTCGTATCTTTTCCATCATCCTCTCCTTCTATTCTTGGTAACGTTTGAGAATCTCGCGTATTTTGGTCGGCCGTACCCGTTTGTACACCTCCTCGTCGATGCACATGGCCGGGGCCAGACCACAGGCACCGAAGCAGCGGGCCACCTCCAGGGTGAACAGGGCGTTCTCAGTGGTGTCCCCCACATCGACGCCCAGGGTTTTTTTCAGTGCGTCCAGCACCTGTTTCCCGCCGCGGACGTAGCAGGCGGTTCCCAGACAGACCCGAATAAGGTGCTTTCCACGGGGTTTCGTGGAAAAGAAGGAGTAGAAACTCACCACCCCGGCAACCTCGCTGTAGGATTTACCCAACCCCAAACTGATTCGTTTGAGGGCTTGTTCCGGCAGGTATCCGAAGATGCTCTGGGTGATCTGGAGGACCGGGATCAGTGCACCGGACTTGCCCCGATAATCCTTGATGATTTCATCCAGCCTCCTGAAAAGCTCCTCTTCGGAAACCTCTTCAGCGCAGCAGGCGGTGCCGGTGGCTGCTGCTGTTGGTTTCTCTGTTGTGCCTGTACTACTGTTCATTCGTTACTCCTCGATTTGCAGGGCCACGAGGCCCGCTTTGATTTTCAAATACATTTGTCGTGCAATCGACAGGTCGGCAAACCTCACGCCGGGGAAAACCGAGCCATCCGGGGTGATCAGTTCTAGGGCAGAATCGGAGTTTGTGATGATCTGTTTCCGTCCGTTGACTCTGATGCATAACGAAAGCCTGAGCTGCGGATTGGCGGCCAGGACCGATGAGATGGTGGAGGCCAGATCACCGATGGGATTGCGGTCGACGTGAGTCAGCCTCAGTGTTGCCCGCACCGCCAGTCCGCCCAGGGATGAACGCTCCAGGGCCAGCTCACCCCCGACCTGCTCGATGCGGAAGCGAAACAGGCTTAGACCCAGACCCGTCTTTTTTCCTTTTTTCGTCGTGTAGAAGGGATCCGTGGCCTGTTCTGCCGAGACGCTCAAACCCGGACCGTTGTCCTCCACGGTTATGCGAAGCAGGTTCCATTCCGGTTCCAGGGCAATCTCCACCGCCACCAGTGAGGCCCCGGCGGTCACGGCGTTTTCTAGAAGATCGAGGAGGTGCAGGGACAATTCACGCAATTTGACACCTCCTTGAGCCGATTCCCTGAATGGCCAAAATAAGCTCGGCGAAACAGGGCTCGGCAACCACGAAGGCGGTGCAGGAGCAGGCGATCTCTTCCAGGCAGTGACTGTCCGAACCGCTGATCAGCGGAAGACCCCACTGCCGGAATTCCTCCATCCGAAGCTCCCCCGCCATGGTTCGGGCTGCTCCCGCCGCCGAAATCTCGGCGGCAAAGAACTGACATGTTTTTGGGAAGAATCCCAATTGTCCCGGCACGCTGAATGCCCGACGGTCTATATGGGCTGCCACAGCGATCCCTCCGTGTCGGCGGACCAGATCAACCGCCTCCTCGAGAGAGTACCCGCTTGCCGCTGTGAGGAGGCGCAGTTCCGTGCCGGTGCGCCTGTCCTCCGCGTCCAGAATCCACTGCCCGCATCCGGCGTTGTCTGTTCCGGGATTGGATGACTTTTCGGCCGGTCTTTCCTGGGGCAGGGTCTTCAGAATGTTTTCCCCAACGGCGAGAGCACCCTGAAGGGCAGGAAACAGCCCCAGTACGTGGACCTCTTCCCGGGTTGTCACCTCGATACCGGGAATCACCTTCAGAGCCTCCCCGCTTTCCCGCCTTGCCGCTTCGGCTACGGCGGAGACGTTGGCGGCGCTATTGTGATCACAGACGGCGATCATGGTCAAACCTCTTTGCAGGCAGGTGCGGACGATGTTCTGTGGCAGCATCTGCCTCGAGGCACAGGGAGACAGGGCCGTATGGATATGAAGGTCCGCCAGGATTGCCATCATTCATGTTGCCCCCTGACCCCCATCGTGTAGAGCCTGCCCGCCGTGTCGAAGGTGCTTTCCTTCGTGGCGAAAAGGGGGATTCCTTCCTCCATCGCCTTGTTCCGCACCGCTTCCTCGGGAACCATGCCGGAAGTGAAAATAACCGCAGCTTGCATGGTGTGAAGAGCTACGGCGATGACGTTGAGGTGCACCTGGATCGTCAGCAGCACCCCGCGGGAGGGTGCGTTGGCCAGGACGTCGCTCAGCAGATCCGATGCGTGCGCCCTGGTGATCTCGGCCCCCTCCTGACCTGCCGAAGCAGGGGTCAGAGCCTGCAGGCCGAGGGTGTCGGCGATTTGCTTCAAGTTCATGACTACCCTCCTTCTCTCCGTTTGTCGTCGCTATGAAACCAGGCATTCCAGACCGGGATAGCGCTCCAGCACGATATCCTCGGCCAGGGAGGCGCAGCTGGGTGCTCCACAGGCACCGCAGTCCCGCCCCGGCAGCCCTGCGGTAAGCTCTTCGATGCGGGCCAGCTTTTCGATCGCTTTGCTCATGTCCGCGTCGAGCCGCATTCCCGTGCGGGCC
>CAZKCQ010000050.1:0-8801 GCA_964551205.1 uncultured Spirochaetaceae bacterium | reverse complement strand
CTCACGACCCGGCGCAGCTCTCTTTCCCATTCCTCAGTGAAACGAATGTCCTTGAACCCCAGGTTTCTCAAGGCCGCCAGAACCACTCTGGGAGGTATCTTCGATCCGAACTGGGTGAGGAAAGCCCTGGGGATGACGAGGGTGTGCACTTCGGAGACCGATTCCTCCGACTGATTGATCTCCGTATCCGGGATCTCGAAAACCCCCCGCCGGCAGACTTCGATACAGGCGGTGCACTCGATGCACAGGGCGGACAGGATAAGGGGTCGTTGGTTCCATACCCTGAGAGCCCTGGCGGGACAGGCTTTAAGACAATCGAGGCAGCCGACGCAGAGCTCAGCCTGGACGAACAGGCCCTGGCCTGTGGGCTGTTCCACAGACTGCGTTTCGAGATAGATCGTCGAGCGCACCCGAGTTCCCTTGCCGACCTGAGAATCCACCTCGAACTGGTCGCTAGCTTTCTTGATATTGGGAAGACCCATTCCGGCGCCGAAACCGAGTTGTTTCGCCTCCGCAGAAGCTGTGGAAAATCCGGGTTTCATGGCCAGATTGAGGTCGGTGATCCCCGGACCCTGGTCGACCACTTCCATGTTGAACCGACGGTCGTCGAACCTGACCCAGAGATTTCCCTTGACGGCGTGAATCACCACGTTCATCTCCGCTTCATAGGCGGCGATCATGATTCGTCTCATGATCTGCCCGTCGACTCCTATTTGCTTCAACTGCTCTTTCAGCCTGCGGGAGGCGGATCCGGCCTCGTCGAATTTCCCGCCTGTGATCGAAAAGCAGCTGGTGATCATGAGCGGCGGAAATTATCCCCGTACAACCGGCGATGCAGGCGGCCGCAGGTTTCGAACATGTCCAGCACACAGACCACCACGGCTGTTTCGCACCGGGCAGCTGCTTCCAGCAGCTTCGGTTCGGGTTCAGTGCCGTCAACCAGGCAAAGCACCGGGCAGTCCATGAGCTCAGCCACGCAGGCGAGCTGGGTGTTGGCCAAGCTCGTCACCAGCATGGTGCCCGGGCCGGCCCGTTCCAGAAGCGCACTGATCTTGTCCCCGGCAAATACACGGGCGATCTCGGTTCCCCTCTCGCTGCCCGGCTGCAGCACTTGGGCGTCAATGGCCTGAATCAACTCTTCGAGTTTCATCGGATCGAAGCTTTCCTGGATACCAAGGAGCAAGTGTCGTGCCAAAAGCAGGAGCTTCGCCTCGTGCCGTGAGCGAAGAGGCGTACGGCTTGAAAACCGTGCCGTAGGCCTGTCTGCCGAGAGCCTTGCCGAGGGGCAGTTCGCTATTTCCTTACTCGGATGAAAGTTAGAAACCGATATTTTCGTAAAAAACCCGGCGGGGTGCGAATTCCAATCAAGGGAAGACGAGGCATAGACGGGCTGTCCCCAGCGAATACGGGCGGAGTGCCGCTCTTCGATGGGTCCGGATCACCCATGGGAGATCCGTGCGCGGAATGCTGAACAGGGCGGTTCAGCGATACTCTTCCCGCTCCAATCCGTATTTCTTCATCCGTTCATAGAGGGCGCGGCGAGAGATGCCCAAGGACACGTAAGTCGGATTGATCTGCCCCTTGTTTCTTCGCAGAGCCGACTCGATCACGGTTTTCTCGGTTCGCTCCATCTCCTCCCGCAAAACTCCGGGTGCGGAGGGCAGGGAGAGCAGACGACCCGACTCGAAATCGAAATCAGGAACAAACTCACCGGCAAGTCCCTCGCGAGATGTGATCAGCATGCGCTCCACGGCGTTCTTCAACTCGCGAACGTTACCCGGCCAGCTGTGCGCCAGAAGCTTCGCCAGGGCCTTTTCCGGTATCTGCGGAACGGGCAGCCCGATTTGATCGGCCTTCAGCCGGAAAAAATGGGAGATTAGCAGCGGAATGTCCTCCCGGCGATCCCGCAACGGGGGCACCACGAAGGAAAGGACCATGATCCGGTGAAAAAAGTCCTCCCGGATGGTGCCTCTCTGTACCTCATTCTGGAGATCTACATTGGAGGCGGAGATAAGCCGGATGTCCACCTTCCTCGGTGTATCGCTTCCCAGGGGTTCCACGATCCCGTCATCCAGGACCCGAAGCAGCTGTATCTGGGCGCGTTCCGACATGGTCTCGATTTCATCCAGCAGCAGGGTTCCTCCGGAGGATGTAACCAACTTTCCCTCTCTCTCGACAGTGGCTCCGGTAAAGGAGCCCCGGGCGTGGCCGAACAGCTCGCTTTCCAGCAGATTTTCCGGCAGAGCCCCCGTGTTCACCGGAACGAAGGGAGCGCAGCAGCGGGCGCTCTGGGCATGAATCGCCCGGGCCACCAGCTCCTTCCCGACTCCGGTTTCCCCGAGTATTAGAACCGGAGCGTCGTTCTTGGCCACCACCTCGATGAGTTCGTACACATCCTGCATCTCCCGGCTGCGGCCTACCATGCCGAAGCGACCATCCTCCTCAGGGGAGAGAAGGTTGAGACGCCGGCGCAGTTCCCGGCTCTCCAGGCGCAGTTCTACCTGTTCGATAGCTTTGGTTACGTAGGCCAGAAGCACATCGTCGTCGAAGGGTTTTTCCAGAAAGTCAAAGGCCCCCGCTTTCAAACAGCGAACCGCCATGGGGATGTCGCCGTGACCGGTAATCATCAGAACAGGCGCCGGCAGCCCGCGCCGGGTCACTTCGGCCAGAAGTTGTTCTCCGTCCATGCCGGGCATCTTGATGTCGGTGATGATGCACCCGGCGTTTTCGAGATAGCCCAGGGCCCTTTCGGCCGAGCTGAACGCCTCCACCTTGAACCTGCGCAGCCGGAGCATCTGAGCTATGGAAAGCCGGGCGGCTTCATCATCATCGATCACCACAATGACCGGAGCATCCCGAATGTTCCCGTCAGCCATGATTTTCCCTCTCTTCCTCATCTTCCTGTTCGATCACAGGCAGGCGAATGGTGAAGGTGGCTCCCCGGCCACTCGCTCCACGAGCTTCGATGTCCCCCCCGTGATCCTTGATAATCGCTTTGGAAATGGACAGACCCAGGCCCGTGCCGGAACCGCTTTTCTTGGTGGTGAAGAACGGCACGAACAGCTTCCGAGCTTCCTCGGCGGAGAAGCCCTTACCCGTGTCGCTGATCTCGACAACCACGAACTGTTCATCCGCGGGATCCGTAAAGGAATGGATGCTGAGCCGCCGGATCGGTGATCCCTCCATGGCCTGGCGGGCATTGGTGAGCACATTGAGAAAGATCTGCGCCAGCCGGGTTCGGTCCCCCCGTACATCGGGGAGATTTTCCGAAAGTTGGAAACTGACCTCGACGCCGGAAAGTCTCATCTGAGGTATGAGAAAATCGGCGGTTTCCCGAATCACGTTGTTGACGGCCAGGGGGGTGAAGTGGCGTTCTTCCTTTCGCGCCAGCTCACGCATCTCGTTGATGATTTTAGCAGCTCGATCGACCTGCTCTGAGATCAGTCGCAGATTTTCCTTTACCTCCTCCACGCTGCCCACAGACTGTTCGAGCATGTAGAAGGCGTTGCGCGCGTAGTTGCGTATACCCGTGAGCGGCTGGTTCAGCTCATGGCTGATCGCCGCCGCCATCTCGCCGAGCTCGGCCAATCGCGTGGAATGCTCGAGCTGCTCTTCCTGTTTTTCTGCCAGTTCGATGAGTTCTTCCCGTCTTGCTTCAGCTTCCTTCTGGGCTTTTTTCTCCGCCTGCTCCCGGTCTCGAATGGAACCTATGAAAAAAGAGACCAGACCGAATAGAGTGATTCTGGCCGCATCATTCCAGATGCTGCCCAGCTTCAGGCCGAAAAGGTGAAACGAAAACACCAGGATTGCCATGAACAGGGTAACCAGCATGCCCCGCCGCCCCCACCACAGGCAAGCCAGAACGATCGGTACGTACATGAAGTGGGTATAGACGATATCGGTGTGGAGCAACAGGCGAAAGTAGAGAGCTGCCCCTACAGAGATTCCGACGAGGAGAACTAGAATTGTAACCCGTAGAGTCCTGTTTATGATTCAAATTATAGACCGAACTCAAACCTGGTCAATCGTCTTTCTTGGGATAAGGTTTTCGGACGGTTTCCCGATTAAAGCGTTCGACACACCCTTCAGCTTGATATCCCAGGATGCCGATGGTAGAATTATCTGAAACCGTGAAGGATATCCTCCGCCTCCCCATACTTTTTCTATTCGTATTCGTGCTGCTGTTCATCCTTTTTTTGTCTTTAAGCGTTCTCGCACTGTGGGGCAGTGTGTATTCCGAGGGGCGGGAGGCGGCTGTCCTGGTGGTGGAAACGTACATCCCCCAACTGCTCCTTCAAGCACTGCCCGCCGCGGTCCTCGTTGCCCTTTTCATCCTTCTGGCGCGCATTGCCGCAAAACCGGGAAGCCGCTTCCTGTCTCTGCTCATTCCTCTGGCCGGAGCCTTCGTACTTCTGGCCTTCGGCTATCAGATCCTTCAGCGGTCGGGACCGGCCGACCAAGCCGGGCCCGGAGTATCCCGGCCAGGGGTAGTCGAACCCACTTCCCGGCGTTACCTGATTCCGGGGGTCTTCAATGCCACCGAAAGCAAGGTGATCTACCTGGAACAGATCGATGGGCGCACGATCAGTCCCGTGGTGCTGGCCGAAGGGGGGAGCGCCGAGCGGAAGCTGCTGTATTTTCCTCAAGGCCGGGTTTCGGTGGGAGAAGACTCTGTCGTTATTCGGATGGCCGGCTTCACCCTGGAAATAGATCCGGAGCCGGCGTTCGGGGAAATGTTTTCCGCGGATCCACTGCTCAGGCGCTTGTTTGCCGATCTGGATTTCCTCAACCGGGAATTAGGGCGGGTGTTCCGGCTTTCTCTGCCTGCATTCTACTTCGCCGTTCTCGCCCTGGTGATCGCCTTCTACGGAAGCGGAATGTTTCTTCGCCTTAGCCGCTGGCATCTGCTGAATGTCACCCTGGCTCTCCTGGCGATGAGAGGATTGCTGGCGCTGTTTCGCTTTATGAGCGAAGGGGTGGTCTTTGAGCTGGACAAGGTTTTAAAGAATCCCCAGGCCCTGCAGTTCCTGCCAGAGGTGGCGCTTCTGGTTGTCGGCGGACTGTTTCTGCTCCTCGATCTTCTGTTCGTTCCTTTTCAGCGAGGGGAGGCGGAGTAGGCAGTGCGAAGGCGGATGGTTCAGAATCCATTTTCGATTCTCTTCCTCTTCTACCTTCTCGCCTTTGGAGTCTTCTTCTTCTATTCAATCTTCACCTTTCCCCCGTATCTGGCGACTTTTCAGTGGCCCTTTGTGTGGACAAATTCTTTCAAACTCTTCATGCACTACTGTATCCCCGTAACCGTTGCCGCAGTAGCGGTTGCCTACTCCCTGTTGCCTACCGCGGAGACCGTCCGTATGCGCGCAAGCAGTCAGCCGTTTGCGAGATTGGTGAGCTCCCATCTGACGACCTTTATCGCATTAACGATTTTGTACACAGCTCTCGTTTTGGGGCTCTACCCGTTGGCTCTGAGAAACCTGGAACGCTTCGTTTCCCTGACACTCGAAGCCCGGACATTCCTGGATAAGGCTGAGGCAGCGCTGGCGGAGCAGGATTCGGACACGGCTTTGCTCAACTATCAACGCTATCTGGCTATCGACAGCGACAACAGAAAAATCATGGGGCTGGTGAGCGACCTCCAGATGGAGATGATTGCCGAACGTCCTGAACCACAGCCGGTGGAGCAGCGGGATCTCGATTCGATGAGGATCAAAGATCTGGCTGAAGGCAAAGAACCTTATGAGCTTCTCCAGATGGCAGAGAGCTATTTCGATCGGGAAGACTACTTTTCCGCTCATTACTACGCCAACCTGGCCTTTCAGATCGATCCCAACAGACGGGATGCCCAGCGTCTGGCCGCCAGGGCTCAAGAGATGATCGCCAGCAAGGACTTGAGCAAGCTCGAAATCGAAGAGAAGCAACTGTATGAACGCAAGCGGGAGGGATACGAATACTTCATAAACGAGGATTATTTCAAGGCCTATCAAGTGTTCCGGGAACTGCAGGACAGGTATCCCCAGGATGCCGATGTAATGAGCTACCTGAACAAGAGTGAGGAGCAATTGAGAAGGGAAACCTTTTTTCTCGATGAAGCCGAACAGATCGATACCCTCCCCGGAGCCACGGAGTTGCTCTTTGTGAATTTCAGAGAGGGGGATGAACGGGAGATCGTTTTTATCGGCAAGCTGACCGGATTGGATGCGGGTATTTTCTGCAAGGACATCGAGGTTCTGCGTTTCAGTGCTCAAGGGTTGTTGTATCACTACTACGCCAAATACGGCAAACTGCGGGATGGAACCTTGAATCTCCATGGAGTCGACAGACGTACGGATGCCCGCAAGGCCGCACCTCGGGAATCCGTACCTCGCTACCTCTCCGGTGTGACCCGGCTTCGGCGGGAGCGGTTGCCCTACATGCTTTCGGTAGAACCCACTCTGGAACAGCTTCCCACTCTGAAAGGGGGCAGGACGGCCTCAGCCTCTGCGGAAACCCTGGGGTTCTTTGCGCTCTGGCAGGCGCGCAGGCAGATCGGCAGCTACGGATACCTGGATTCCTACATATCCGCTGAGATCCTGAGGCGATTGCTCCTGCCCTTCAGCTTTCTCGTACTCTGTCTCCTGTCGGTAGCCGTGGGCTGGCGGTTCCAGGCCCGTTTTTTCGCCCGCCCGCACTGGGTGATTCTTGTGTTCATGCCCCTGTTCCCGATAGTGGCCATCTTCCTCACCGCACTGTATCTGCATGCCCAGCGAATCCTCCTGGCCTTCGTACTGCTGCGGTTGGGTTTCTCGATCTCTCTGATTGTCTTTCTCGTTCTGCAGGGACTGCTGCTCCTGATCACTATGATCATACTGGCCGGTCAGAGGACGGATTAACTCCATGGCCTTCAAAGGGAAACTGATCGGGGCTCTCCTCGGATCCCTGGCCGGCCCCATGGGAACGATTCTGGGCGGACTGGTCGGCCACCTTTACGATCGAGCTACCGAAGAGCGGGATGCTGCGGGCCGGATCGGCCAGAGGTCGCGAGGCATTCAGGACTCGATCTCCGCCGCCCAGCTGGATTTTCTCACCTCCCTGATCGGACTATCCATCGCCGTTGCCAACGCGGACCGACACGTTCGGGTGTCCCAGATCGACGCACTCAAGGCTTTCTTCAGACAGAACTTCCCCTATTCCCGGGACGATCATCGGGTCATACAGGCGGTTATCGATGAGACCTTTGTCAATCGGGATCGATTGGACGTCGATGCCCTGGCCAGCTACTACCGCCTCAGTTCGAGTCCGGCGGGAAGACTCCTGCTGCTGCGGTTGTTGTTCAAGATCGCCGAGGCGGATAAGCGGGGAATCTCAGAGGCCGAAGAGCAGCTCATACTGCGGATCGCTGCGGCCCTGCGCATCAACGCCGCTTCTTTTCGTAGCATTGCGGCGGAGTTCAAACAGGAGGATAACCGAGCTTACCGTATCCTGGGTGTCACTCCGGATGCCAGCAATGAGCAGATCCGCAGCGCGTATAGAAGGTTGGCGGCTCAGTATCACCCGGATACTGTGGCCAATCTGGGTGAGGAGTTCACCGAGGTCGCCGAAGAGAAGTTCAAGCTCATCAACGAGGCCTACGGGGAGATTCGTGCTCAGCGGGGGTTCTAAGCGGGGAGGTTCTAACCTGAAGTTTGCCGTTCTATGTGGGCACCCAGTTTCTTCAACCGTTGGGAGAGATTTTCATAGCCCCGCTCGATCTGATAGACATTACCGATAATACTCTTGCCTTCGGCGCACAGCGCTGCGATCACCATGGCCATCCCGGCGCGAACGTCCGGAGAAACCAATTCGGCACCCTTCAAGCGGCAGGGTCCGCTTACCACCGCCCGATGGGGATCGCAGAGGATGATGCGGGCTCCCATGCCGATGAGTTTGTCCACGAAGAACATCCTGGATTCAAACATCTTCTCGTGAATGAGAATCGTCCCCTCTACCTGGGTGGCGCTTACCAGAGCTATGGAGATCAGGTCCGGAGGGAAGCCGGGCCAGGGGGCGTCATCGATCTTGGGGATCGTACCACCGATATCAGGAACGATTTTCAGTTCCTGGCCCGCAGGGATCCGGATGGTGTCGCCGTCGGTTTCCCAGTGGATCCCCAGCCTGCTGAAGGCGATCTTCGTCATTCTCAGGTGCTGGGGCGCTGCATCCTCGATCTCCAGTTCGCTGCGGGTAACCGCCGCCAGGCCGATCAGGGAGCCCACCTCCATAAAATCCGTCGAGATCTTGAACTCCGTGCCCGACAGTCGCTTCACCCCCTCGATGCAAAGAATGTTGGAGCCGATGCCGCTGATACGGGCACCCATCTGGGTGAGCATGCCGCAGAGGTCCTGAATATGGGGTTCGGAAGCAGCGTTCCGTATGACCGTTGTGCCTTCTGACAGTACGGCGGCCATGATGGCGTTTTCAGTAGCCGTGACGGAAGCCTCGTCCAGGAACAGGTCCGCTCCCACCAGTTTGTTGGCCTGAAGGCTGAATACTCCATCCACCTCCACCCGGGCTCCCAGTTCCTTGAAGGCCAGAAAATGGGTGTCCAGGCGTCGCCGCCCGATGACATCCCCCCCCGGAGGAGGGAGGGTGACCTTGCCGCAACGGGACAACAGCGGTCCTGCAAAGAGGATGGACGCCCTGATCTGTTTGGACATTTCCAGAGGGATAGTGCAGTTCTTGATGTTGCGGGTTTTGAGACCGTAGGTGTGCTTATCCACCCGACGGATGTCGGAGCCAAGTGCCTTGAGGATCCCGATCATGACTTCCACGTCTTCGATGTCGGG
>CAZKCQ010000049.1:0-13587 GCA_964551205.1 uncultured Spirochaetaceae bacterium | reverse complement strand
TAGCCCATCCGCTGGGATATGCCCCGGGCCGCCTTCACCACGTAGCCGGCGATCTCTTCGACCCGTTCCCGGGTAATGACCGAGGCATAGCCGGAGGTACTGACCGCTGCGATCACCTCATCCCGGTAGTCCCGGATCGGCGCACCGATACAGCGAAGCCCCTCCTCGTACTCCTCGTCATCCACGCTCCAACCTCTGCGACGGGTTGTTTCGATCTCCGCCACTAAATCGTCCACGCTGGTGATCGTCCTGTCCGTGAAAGCCTGAAGATCGACGTCCCGGTACATCTTCCGAATCTGGTCTTCCGCCATGCCGCTGAGCATCGATTTACCCAAAGCTGTGCAATACAACGGTGCCCTCTGGCCGATGATCGAGTATTTTCGCAGACTGTTATGGGTTTCCATCTTGTCGATATAGACAACCTCACTCTCCTGGAGGGTTGCCAGGAAGACGGTGTTGCCGGACAGGGAGGAGAGCTCCCGGAGAATGGGCTGCGCCTCGGTCTTCAGCTCGAGGTTGTTGAGGAAGAGGCTGCTCAGCTCGATGAACTCCATGCCCAGGCGGTAACTGGCCTGGGCGCTCTTTTCGATGTAACCCCGCTGCTTCAGCGCCTGAAGCAGGCGGTAGACGGTGCTTTTATGCAGGTCCAGACGGTTGCCGATCTCCGTAAGGTTCAGCCCGTGCTGCTCCCGCGACAGGAGCTCGAGGATGTCGAAAGCGCGGTCGAGAGACTGGACCTTCATAGCAAGCAAACATACCTCTTCGACCCTGAAAGATCAACAGGTCTCGCCGTCATGGTGCGAATCGCACGTTCAGCGTCCCAGCCAGCCTCCGTCAACGGCCAGGGTAAAGCCGTTCACGTAGTTCGAAGCATCCGAAGCCAGGAAAACCACGGCCCCCTTGAGGTCCCCCGGCGTACCCCAGCGCCCGGCGGGAATGCGCTCCAAGATCGCCGGTCCGCGCTTGGGATCCTTGCGCAGCGGCTCGGTGTTGCTGGTGGCCATGTACCCCGGGGCGATCGCATTGACGTTGATGTTGTGCTTCGCCCATTCATTGGCCAGCAGCTGGGTCAATCCCCGCACCCCGCTCTTGCTGGCCGTGTAGGGGGGTATCAGGATGCCTCCCTGAAACGAGAGCAGGGAGGCGATGTTGATGATCTTTCCGCCGGTCTTCTGGTTCAAAAACTGCCTGGCAGCTGCCTGGCAGAAAAAAAACAGGGACTTCAGGTTGATGTTGATCACATCATCCCAATCCTTTTCGCTGAACTCCAGGGAGGGAGCGCGGCGGATGATCCCTGCGTCGTTGACCAGGATATCGAGCCTGCCGAGTTGAGACACCGCCGTTTCGATAATCCTAGGAATGGGTTCGATGCTGATCAGGTCCGCCTGAACAGCAAGAAAACGCCTGCCCAGTCTTTCGACCGCGGATTTGGCCTTTTCCGGCGGGTGGAGGTTGTACACTCCCACGATGTCGGCCCCGGCTTCGGCCAGGCCGATGGCCATCCCTTCCCCGAGGCCGGTGCCGGAACCGGTGATCACGGCCACCTTGCCGTCCAAACGGAACTGTTCGAGTATCATTGTCTGCTCCTACAAGAGGCTCGCCATCGGCACATCGTCCATGTCGGAGAATGTCTGATTCTCCCCGGCCATTCCCCAGATGAAGGTGTAGTTGCGGGTCCCCACCCCCGAATGGATCGACCAGCTCGGAGAGAGAACCGCCTCCTCGCAGCGGAGGATGAGATGCCGGGTTTCCGAGGGCGGGCCCATGAAATGCACGACCAGGTCTTCTTTCGGGAAATCGAAGTAGAAGTAGGCCTCGATGCGCCGCTCGTGGGTATGGGTGGGCATCGTGTTCCAGACATTCTTCGGCTCCAGGATCGTCAGGCCCATCACCAGCTGGCAGCTGCGCACGCCATCGGGGTGGATGTACTTGTAGATCGTCCGCCGGTTGCTCTGCTCATCCGAACCCAGGCGAAGCGGCTCGGACTCCCGGATCGAGATTTTAGTGGTCGGATGGTTTTGATGAGCCGGAGCACAGAGCAGATAGTACTTTGCCGGTTGATTCTTGTCCACCGAGGCGAAGATCAGATCCCGGGCGCCCGTTCCGATGTACAGGGCATCCTTGTTGCCCAGGGAGTGCTCGCTTCCATCCACCGTAACCGTGCCTTCGGATCCGATGTTGATGATCCCCATCTCCCGGCGCTCCAGGAGATATTTAGAACCGATGACCCGCTCATCCACATCCAGCTTCAGGGGTGCGGCAGGTTGGATCCCTCCCACGATCAGGCGGTCGTAGTAGCTGTACACCAGTCTGATTGTTCCCGGCTTGAAGAGCTCCCGGATGAGGAAGGCCTCTCGAAGCCGTTCCGTATCGAAGGTTTTTGCCTGGTCGGGGTGCACTGCGTGTCTGATTTCCATCGTATTCACCTTTCTTTCCAAGTAGATCTATTTCATCAGCAGTCCCGGCAGCCACATGCTCAAGGCGGGCATCACGGTTATCAGCACCAGCGTGATGGCGTTGGCCAGGAGAAAGGGGACTGCCGCCTTGAATATCCTGCCGATACCGAGCCCGGAGATAGTCGAAGCCACGTTGAGGCACATCCCTACGGGGGGTGTGACCAAGCCCACGGCCAATCCGGAGATCAGGATTACCCCGAACTGGATGGCGGTCATTCCCAAAGCCTGGACTGCGGGAAGAAAAACCGGAGTTAGCAGCAAAATAGCCGGACTGACATCCACGAAAGTGCCGGTTAGAAGAATAATGACATCGATACAGAGAAGGATCAAGATCGCCGGCAGGGTCAATCCGGTGACGAAGGCGGCCACCATCTCCGGAACCCGCTCAATCGCCAGGATCCAGACGTACAGCTGTGAAAGGGCGATTATAATCATCACCGTGGCACTGGTCATGATGGCCGACTTGAGGATCGGCGGGATGTCCTTCATCTTTAGCCCGTGGATAATAAACGCCCCGACGATAAATGAATAGAGTACACCGATACCCGCCGACTCGGTGGCTGTAGCGATGCCGAGTACCACCGAACCGATTACAAAAACGGGCATGATGATGGCCAGGATCGACTGGCGGATGCGTATCCACTGTTCCTTTGGCTTGAGCCGAATCTCCTCCCTGGGATACTTTTTCCAGGAGGAAATAACCACGGTGATCACCAGCATGATCAGGCCGATCATGATGCCGGGGATCGCGCTGCCCAGAAACAGTTTTCCCACCGACTCCTCCGCCACCAGGGCGTAAATCACCATGGGGACGCTCGGTGGGATGATCATCCCCATGGTGGAGGAAGCTACGGTGATCCCGCTGGAGAACTCCAGCGTGTATCCCCTGTTTTTCATGGCCGGGATCAACACCGCCCCGATCGAGGCGGTATCGGAGACTGAGGATCCGGAGATCCCGCCGAATATCATGCTGGCCAGCACGTTTACCGCTCCCAGACCGCCGCGAAGTCGACCCACGAAGAGCAGACTGAAATCGATCAGCCGGGTGGTGATACCCCCGGCATTCATGAGCAATCCCATCGTGACGAACAGCGGCAGAGCGATCATGGCGTAGGAGTTCATACCGGCGAATAAACGCTGAGGTAAAACGGGCAGCAGTTCCGGATGTACGACTAAAAAATAGCAGAATCCCGAGAGTCCCAGGGAGTAGGCGATGGGGATGCCCAGAACGAGGAAAAGGACAAGGCTGATGATGAGAATAATCATGCAACCGTCTCCTTTTCCGCCCGCCCAACCGCTGCGGTCACGAGAATCTGGTACACGCAGTAGAGGATCACCAACCCACAACCGATTGGTACAATGATCTGGATCATCCGGTTGGGCAGTCGCAGTACGGGAGACTCGAATCCCCCCACCGTTCGAATCCAGGGAACGCTGTAGTAGATCATTACCGCGTTGATCAATGCAACCAGTGACAAACCCAGAATGTCCGCAATCTTTCGATAGAGCGGAGAAAGCTTGTCGACAAACCAGGTGATCTTGATGTGTTTCCGGCGGCCCAGGGCGGCCGCCGCACCGATGGCCGTCGTATAGATGAACAGGTACTCCATCAGCTCGTTTCCGCCGATGATTGATTCGTTGAAACCGTAACGCAGGATGACCAGGATGACCGTCAACGCCAGAATAATGAAAAAAAAGAGGGTGATCGCCCACTCCAGAACTCTTGTCAGAATCTCGACGGCCGATTTTATCCTGTTCATGGTTCGCCATGCTCCCTCACCTGAAAAATCAAGAGAAAGGGTACCGGTCCAGGAGGCTTGATAAAATCTCTGGTCCGGCACCCTTGGTAAACACCACGTGCTTTCGCACGCTATTCAGCGATCGGCTGCTTCAGCTCTTGGCGATCGCCAACGCTTCGTTGATATCCGCCCAGGTGAAGAATCCGTCGTCCACATAGGACTGCCACACCGGTTTGACGGCTTCCCGGAATCTCGCGGTCGCTGCCGGTGAAAGCTCATTGACCTCCAATTCATCCTTCAGGATGTAGAAGTAGTCCTTCTCGGAGTTCAGCCATATCGTGTCGCTGTAGATCATTGTGGATTCGGCCACAGAGTCGAAGATGGCCTTCAGATCATCGGGAAGGCTGGCGTACCAGGCCGGATTGACGTAGAAGGGGTCCGGGTGGAGCTGCCAGTTTACCACTGAGAGGTATTTCTGGACTTCGTAGAATTTCATGTCGACGGTGTTGGAAAAGGGGTTTTCCTGGGCATCCACCACACCGGATTTCAGGGCCATATAGGTTTCGGTGTAGGCGACCTGCTGCGGATTCGCCCCAAGGGCCTTGAAGGTCTTGATGGTCATGTCGATGGGGGGTGTGCGCATCTTCAAACCCCGCAAATCTTCGGGGCTGCGGATCGGCTTTACATTGGATGTGATGTTCCTGAAACCACCGGCTACGCCGCAGGCGGGAACGTAGATCCCGTTTTTCAGGGCATCTGCGTTGACCTTATCACCGAACTCGCTTCTCATGAGCTTGACTACCTGGTCGGTGTTCTCGAACATGAAGGGCAGGGTGTACAGCAGGTACATCTTGTTGGCCCTCTCGAACAGCCCGCCCCGGCACCCTTGGACCGAACCGGTGACGACCATGTCCAGAACATCCGCCTCCTTGCCCAAGACACCTGAGAAGTACAGCTCCACCTTGATGCGGCCGTTGCTGGCCTTCTCCAGCTGTTCTTTGAACAGCGTCATCGACTGGCTGCGCGGATGGTTGGGAGACTGGGTATTGGCGTACTTGAACGTGTACACCATCCCCGCTCCTTCGTGCTGCGGCTCGGCCAGGACCAGGGTCAGGGAAACGACCAGCAGAACAAGCACCAGCACAAGCTTTTTCATCTTTTTCCTCCTGATTCGTTTTTTTTTGGCGGATCTTGTCCGCCGCCTCGATATTCGGTTCCACACAATTGTTTTACATTGTGAAACCTGGTTTTATTATACAGCAAAAAGTGGATCTGTCAAGTACGCTGGAGGCAATTTTAGGGCTTTTCTGCAGACCTCACCGGCAGTGTACCCGGCATCAAGATCAAAGGACGGAGATTTATTTACAAAAAGATACATTGGAAGATCACTGAAAACTGAATGCCGAATCGTGGCCTCCGGCGATACCTTCCGGCGGTCCTACACCATGTCGAGGACCGGCAGCACCACGGCGCGAAGGCCGGTGAAGGGGAAATCTTCCTGGAGCTTTCGCACCCGATCCAATATCTCAGGCTTGCTCTCCTCAGGTACGACGATCATCATCACGTTGTTCAGCGCCGGCCAGACGTGATCCCCCAGGTGGGGGCCGGTGGTGCCCACTCCGCTGACGTCGTGCCAGCGGGTATAGCTGTCGATGCAGCAGGAGGTCAGAACATCCAGCACCTCTTCGTCGATGGCCCGATCGTAGAAGATGAACACCGCCACCTTATCCACGGATCACCTCCCGCTCGGCCTCCTGCTCCACGGAGAGCAGCTTGGGTTGTTCCTCCCCGTGGTTCGCCAGCCGGCGAAGCCTGCGCCGCTCCCGGCTGCCCTCGAACATGTGATAGAGCACGGGAATGAGGATCAATGTGAAGAAGGTGGACACCAGCAGCCCGCCTGTTACGGTCAGGGCCATGGGCTTGCGCAGTTCCGAACCGGATCCACCCAGGAAGGCCATGGGCATCAGGGCCAGGACAGTTGTGAGCATGGTCATCAGGATCGGCCGCAGGCGGATTCTGCCCGCCGCCACCACGGCCCGGGTCAACTCATAGTCCCGCTTGCGCAGCAGATTCGTATAGTCCACCAGGATGATCCCGTTGTTCACCACGATGCCCACCAGCATCAATAGACCGATTCCGGAGAAGGCGCTGAAAATCGTCCCGGTCAGCAGGTGGATCCAGATCACCCCAACGAAGGTCATGGGCAGGGTGAACATGATGATAAAAGGATCCCGGAAGCTCTCGAACTGGGCTGCCATGATGAAGTAGATCAAGGCCATCGACAGAACCAGGACCAACACCAGATCCTTGATCACCGACTGGATATCCTCCCAGGATCCGCCGTAAACGATCGAAAATCCCGGGGGTATCGCCAGTTGATCCACCTGCGTTTTTATGGCGTTAACCGCGGTGCGCACATCCCCCTCGACATTGGCGTTGATATCGATCACCCGCTGTTGATTCTCCCGGGCGATGCTCACCGGCCCGTAGGCCTTTTCCACCTCTACCAGGTTGGTCAGGGGAACGAAAAAGCCAAGAGGGGAGGACACGGTAATCTGGTCTATGTCCGCGACCGAGACCCTGTCCTCCGGACGGAAGCGCACCCGCACGTCCACCTCGTCCCCTTCGTACAGTACGGTGGCTACCGTCTCCCCGGCGAAAGCCCGCTTGATCGTGGTTCCCACCTGGGCGGCAGTCAACCCGTACTGGGCGGCCAGGTTTCGATCCACCCGGATGCGGTACTCCGGTAGTCCCTCCTCCCGGGATACCTGGGCGTCCTGGATCATGGCCACACCTTCCATGATCTGTTCGATTGTCAGCGCCAGCTCCTTGCCCTGTTCCAGATCATTGCCGCGGATCGAAACGGTCAGGCCGCTGGAAAGTCCGCCGCCTCCAGGACCGAATCCCGTGGAGAAGCGCACCTTGACTCCGGGCACCTGAGCGACCAGCGGGCGCAGGCTGTCGATGATCTCCCGGTCCGTCCGGCTGCGCTGTTCCAGATCCTTGAGGGCGATCTGGATCGAGCCCTGGTTGGCCGCGGGGGTGGAGAAGAAACCTCCTGAGACGCCGGACTGAACCACCGCTACCTTTTTCTCGGGCACATTTTCCTCCACGATGTCGTAGATCTTTTGAACGGCCTCCCGGGTGGTGTCGATATCAGAACCCACGGCGGTTTCTATGCTCATCATGATCATACCCTGGTCCGATTCCGGGAACAGCTTTACGCCGACCCGCGGAATCAGGGCCAGACTGCCGAAAAACAGCAGCACGATCGCGATCAGCACCAGCGCCTTGTGCCGCAGGGCCCAGCTTAACGAGGCCCCGTAGACCCGATCCAGGAGGCGCAGGGCCGCTCCTCTGCCCTTCAGCTCCTCCTCCACGTTTAGCAGTGTGTTGGATTTCTTCTTTATCGCGACCTTGCGGATCCTGCTGGAGAGCATGGGAATCACGGTCAGAGCCACCAGCAGGGAGGCGAGCAGGGAAAAAGTCACAGTGAAGGCCAGATCCCGGAACAGCTCTCTGGCCAGGCCGCGGATGAACAGCACCAGGGGGAGGAATACGGCCACCGTAGTCAGGGTGGAGGCGATGATGGCGTTGGCCATTTCCTGGGATCCGTGCCTGGCCGCCTCCCCGGCCTTGGCGCCGCTCTCACGGTAGCGGAAGATATTTTCGATGATGACGATAGAGTTGTCCACCAGCATACCGATTCCCAAAGCCAGACCGCCGAGGGAGAGCATGTTGAGGGTCAGGTTGAAAAAGTACATGGCGATGATGGTGGTGATGATCGACAGGGGGATGGAGACAGCCACGATCAGGGTGGTGGGCAGGTTTCGCAGGAAGATCAGCAACACGAAGACCGCCAGGATACCCCCCACCAGGGCGACCTGCCAAACGTTGGAGATGGCGTTGTTGATGAAATCGGCTGAGACGAACAGCTTCACAAGCCGTACATCCTCGGGAAGCGATCGCTCGATCGTGTCGATCCTCTCCTGCACCCGATTGGAGATGAGTACCGTATTGGTGCCGGACTGCTTCTGCACGGTCAGGATAATGGCTTGGTTTCGATCCACCGTTACGTCCATCTCGTCATCCAGGTATCCGCTGTACACGGAGGCAACGTTATCCAGATACACGGGCTTGCCGTTTTTGTTGCCGATGATGATCGAGCGGATCGCCACCAGGTCGTCCAGGCGGCCGATGGTTCGCAGGGAGTACTTCTGAACGCCCTCGGTCACCGCCCCGCCGGTAACGTTCAAGTTTTCCGCCCGTACCACGCTGACGATCTGATCGATGCCCAGACCGTAGGATGCCAGCAGGATCCTGTCCAAGTCGATGTGGATCTGCTTCTGCAGGCCCCCTTCCACGGACACGCTGGCCACCCCGTCAATCTGTTCCAAGGAGGTCTGAATCGTATTCTCCGCGATGAAGCGCAGGCTCTCCAGGTCCCGGCGTCCCTCTATGGACAGCACCATGATCGGAGTCATCGAGGGATCGAACTTGAACAGAACCGGCTGGGAGGCGTCCGCGGGGATGAAATCGCGAATCAGATCGAGGCGTTCCCGCAGATCGTTGGAAGCGTCAGCCAGATCCGTCCCCCACTGGTACTGTACAACAACCGCTGAAGAGCCTTCCCGGGAAGTGCTGCTGATCTTCTCTATGCGACTGGCCGAGGATGCGCTGTTCTCGATTACTTTGGTGAGATTTTCCTCAACTTCTTGAGGTGATACCCCCGGATAGGTGGAGTAGATGACGATTACCGGAAAGGAGATATCTGGAATCAGATCGATGGCCAGCCTGCCGAGGGAGAAGACCCCCAGCACGATTAAGGCCAGGTATAGTACCGTGGCGGTCACCGGCCGTTTGACCGAAAGATCGGTAATCCTCATTCCTTCACCTCCGCTATGGTGACCGCATCCCCGTCGCTCAAGGATTGCTGACCGATCACCACCAACAGATCTCCCTCGGAAATACCGGAATCAACAACCGCGCGTTCTCCCTGGACAAAAGCGATCACCGGTTTCACCTCTCTGGCTATCTCGCTCTCCACGATGAAGGCGACCCGCTGGCCCCCCTTGTCGACCAGCGCTGCCAGCGGAACGGTTACCGCGTTCTCCCGTTGGCGCAGGATGAGGTCGGCTTCGGCAAACATCCCCGGCTTCAATAGGTATCCACGGTTGACAACCCGGATGCGGGACTCGAGGGATCTGGAAGCCGGATCCACTACGGGACTGAGCCTGTTGATGGTTCCATAAAATATACGATCCGGGTAGGAGATCACCGAAATCTCCACCGACTGACCGACTCGCACCTCCCCGATCCGCTTCTCCGGTACATCCACCACCACCTCGACCACGTCCATATCCACGATCTGAAACAGCGGTACTCCCGGAGTGGCCGTGGCTCCTTCCTCGGTCAGGACGGATTTGACAATCCCGGAGATCGTGGATTTAACCTCGACCGGGGCGAACTTCAGTCCCGCCTGATCCCTGTCGATCACGGCCAGGACGTGGTCCTTGCCCACCACATCGCCTTCCTCGACCTTGATCTCGCTGATCTTGCCGTTGACCGTGGTGGGAATGCCGACTTCCGCCTCTGCAAACACCGAGCCGTACAGGGTGAGGGTCTCCCGTGCGCTCCCGAGCGTGGCAGCCGCGACCGCTACGGGCACGGAGAACTTCTTCTGCGGATTTTCCGCAGGGCCGCCGGGACGCCGGTCGCCGGCTCCTGGCCCGAAGGGGAGAAAGCTCAGGCCGGGTCGCTCCCCCTCCTGACCGGCCAGGCGGGTATACCCGAAGAAACCACCGACGGCGAGCACCACCAGTACCACGACCAGAATGATGATTATCCGAACTCCCTTTTTCATATCCTCTTCCCCTTAATTCTCGACACTTAGAAATCCGCTACCCCGACCACGTCCATCAGGTCGAGGATGTTGCGGTTGTAGTTGTAGATCGCCTGGGCGTTGGCCAGCCTGGCGCCGTTCAATCCCAGCTGGGCATCCTTCAGCTCCACGCTGGAGATATAGCCGCCTTCGTACTGATCCACCGCGGCGTCGTACAGCCGCTGGGCCAGCTCCACGCTCTTCTTCCCCGAAGCGATCTTGGCCTGCTCTTCGGCGATCTTCAAGATGCTTGACTCCACGGCAACGCGAATGCTCGACTCCAGGGCGTCGTACTGCAGGCGCCGGTCCTCCGCCTGGATCTGAGCTTTCTTGATCCCGACGCTCTCCTCGCTCCAGGGGAAAAATCCCGAGATGGGAATGCTCAGGTTCAGGCCCATAGTCAGCGCGCCCTTGTCAAAGCCCCAGGCATCCCAGCTGTAGTCGTTCTCCCCAGCCGGGGTGACCCCGCTATTTACGCTGAAATTAGCCCAGGCCGCCACCGTGGGCAGCCTCAGACTTCGATCGAGCTCATCTTGAGCTTCGGTAATGTCCATAAGCTTTCTGAGGCTCTGCAGATCGTACTTCCCGCTCAAGGCTTTTCTTATCAGAGCCTCCCGATCGATCTGTACGGGGATCTGCTCCAACTCCCCGACCAGCTCGAACTCGAATTCCTCCTCCTCGATGCCCAGGACATTCCGGACGTTGAGCAGGGCTATGGCCACGCCGTTGTCCGATGAGATCACCGTGGCCTTGAAGCTCTCCAGGTCCGACTCGGCCCGCAGCACCTCGAAATCCGCCACCAATCCGGCATCGTAACGCTGCCGGGCCACCTCCAGAGCCTCTTCCTTGCTGCCCAGGGTCTCCTGATTGATGGCCTGGACCTCCAGAGCCAGCAGGTAGCCGTAGAAGGCGTTCTTGATCAGGACCACGGTCTTGCGGTTCTCCTCGGCCAAGTCCAGCGCAGCCTGGGCCACCGCCTCCTCGGCCAATTTGATCCCATTCTTGATCTTCCCGAAGGTGTAGACACTCTGACCGAGCTCCAAAGACAGCCCTAGCGGATCGCTACCGGAAAGATAAACCGGTCCAGACTGCGGTTGCTCGAACAGATGAGTCCAGCTTGCTCCGGCCGAAAGAGAGGGATAGTACCCCGCCTTGGCCGCGGCCAGGTCCGCCTGAGCGGCGGCCACGGCCAGCTTCTTGGACTGTATCGTGGTGCTGTTGACCACTCCGTAGGCAATGGCCTCTTCCAGGGTGAATCTGTAGGTTTCAGCGCCGGCTGCGGCGAACATCGTGAAGAGCAGTGCGACAACCGCTCCTATGCGTCTCATATGCTGTTTCCTCCTTCCGGGCGGGCTGCAATTCCCTGCAACAGGATTTTCATGATGGAATCGGCCTTCTGCGCCGGTGAGGCCGGGTGATCATTCCGGGAGTCCGATTCAAACCCGGGCATGCAGACCGACTGCACCGCCTGGTTGACCATCCCCATGTAACTCAACACCACATCCCCGGTGTCGATGTCACCCCGAATCAGGTGTTTTTTCTTTCCCTCTTCGACCAGGCCGTGGAGATACTCCCCCAGTCGCCGGCGTTTATCGAAAAAAGGCCCCAGGAGTTTCTTGTGGATCGTGGCCATCTCCGGATTGAAGGCCGCCATGAACAGGCGGAAATAGTGCGGATTGTCGACAAAAAATCCGATCTGGGCCCGGGCAACGGCGGCCAATCTCTGCAGCGGATTCTGGGACTCGGAGGTCTGCTTCCCGACAAAAGCCTCCAGGCGCTCGAGCACGCTCAGCATCACCTGAAAGTACAGATCCTCCTTGTCCTTGAAGTACAGGTAGAGGGTGCCCTTGGCCAGGCGGGCCTCCCGGGCCACCTCGTCCAAAGCTGTCGTTTCGTAGCCCTTGCGGGAAAACACCCGCAGGGAAGCCCGGATGATGGTTCGGCGTCTTTTTTCTTTCTTCAAATCCTGTACATCAGGCATGGCGGTTCTAAAAATGACTGAACGGTCAGTCATAAACATATGAATGTTATTGGTGATCGTCAACAAAAATCGATCGCAATCTTCTATTGGAATCGATGAAGAAGACCACGATGTCCTCCTTCGTCGTAATGTTGATATCCCGACCGGATTCGACTATTGTGAAGGCAGACACTTGAGATAGATCACTCGGATAGAGAGGGGGAGGCAGATATGGCGAAAGTGGTCGGCTACAAGGAGATCAAGAGTCGGGATTCGTGCCGGTACGACGGCGTGTCCATGGGAGAGGTAATGCTGCGGATCGATCCCCGGGACGTGCCCACCGCCCGGATGCGGGACAACATCCGGGTGTCTCAAGGGGGCGGAGAGACAAACGTGGCCTGCGGCCTGGCCTACACCTTCGGTCTTCGCAGCGCCGTGCTCACTGCGCTGGTGTATGATCCGATCGGGGAGAACATCCGCAACCAGATGCGCGAGGCCGGGACGGACGTGGGCAAGATCATCTGGTGGAATACAAACGCCGATGGCAGCCGCTATTCTACCAACCAGAAGGGAGGCCTTCACAACGGGATCAACATCACGTACAACGGCTCCGGAGTGATCCCCTCCAACACCACCTACTACCGCGCCCACAGCCCGGCAACGCAGCTGCAGCCCGGTGATTTCGATTTCGACGATCTGTTCGGCAAAGAAGGCGTACGGGTGTTCAACACCGGCGGTATCTTCACCCTCATCGGCCCGAAAACGGCGGAGCTGGCCATCGAGGCTGCGCAGAAAGCCGCTGAGCACGGGACCTTCGTCTCCGCGGACTTGAACTACCGCTCCAAGGTGGAACCGGACAAGGGCAAGGCACGGGCCATCAATCAGAAGCTCGCCCCCCATTTGGGATTTTTGGTAGGAAACGACTCGGATCTCTCCGATGCCATGGGTTACGATACCAAGTCGAAAAAGGGCGCGGGATTCGCCGATTGGCTTCCCGCCTACCAGGAAACGATCCGAAAGGTGGCTGAGGATTTCCCCAACCTGAGCCTGATCGGCACCCAATGGCGGGGCGCCCACAACGCAGATCTGATCAGCTGGGCCGCGGTGCTCTTCGATACAAAGGCGGACAAGTGGTACACCGCTCCTGTGCGGGAGAACGTACCGATTCGGGACCGAACCGGTGGGGGAGATTCCTTCGCCTCCGGCGTGCTCGCCGCCCTGCTCAAGGGAAAGGATCCGCAAACCGCCGTCAACTGGGGAGCGGCCCACGGGATGCTGGTGCAGGAGATCCCCGGTGACATCACCATGGTCAACCAGGTCGCGGTGGAGGCGGAGGTCAAGAGAGCCGCGGCCGGCGGGGGAGTCAAGGCCACCCGTTGACCCTTCTCGGCTTCAAGCTGTTCGACCGCTTCGACCACAATCCCCTAGAGGATCGGCGTTTTCTCGACCTGCTGCTCCACTACCGTCACACAGTCGCCCTGGCCTGTTCCTCGTGAGCCGCTATGTCCTCGGCATCCCAGGGGTAGCAGATCCAGCGATCCTCCATTTCCC
>CAZKCQ010000048.1:0-13776 GCA_964551205.1 uncultured Spirochaetaceae bacterium | reverse complement strand
TGATCTTGGCGGCCTGCTCCGAGGCGGTGGAAAAGGTCCGGGGGCTGTTCCAGGGTTGGGAACCGAGCAAACGCCCCGTCGAGGCTTCGAAACCCTTCAACGTTATGTTCGCCTGCCCGTAGTACTTGTCCCCGGAGGTCTCCCCGCTGGTACGCCCGTCGATCTCGATGTACACGTCGGCATTCAGTTTCTGGGCGATCCACTGAATAATGGAGATGGCCTCTCCGGTCTCCTCCTCATAGGCCATCTGCTGATCCTTCTTGAGCTTCTCGACCTGGTCGAAGTCGATGGCCTCGATGGCGTTGGAGGTGAGGTATTCATTGGCAATCCCTACCGCCGCCTTCATGTAGAAGGGATCCTCCGTGGCCTCTTCGTTGAAGAAGACCATGTAGGTCATATTGTTCACGTAGCGAGCGATGATCCGCTTCTCTTCCGCGGTCAGATCAACAGCGTCGGGCTGGGCCGTGATTTCATCGATGGTCTGGGCACCTTCTGCGGTCGTCGCTGCGGAGGCCGTGGCGGCTTCCCCGGTCTTCTCCTGGGCGGTTGCCGCCTCACCATAGAGCCCATGGGCCTTGAGGGTGCTCTCTACGGCCCGCATCTTTACAGCCACCCGGGCTTCAAAGATATATTCATCCCCGATCTTGTCCTTGCGCAGGGTCTCGAAGCTCTCATTGTTTACAAAGGCATTGGGATTCTGGGTATTGTAGAGGACCTCCTGGAGCTTCTCCTGATTGGCCTGCTCATTGGCCACGCCGATCATATCGATAACAGCCTTACGGACCGCATCCATCTTGGCCATATTCATGGCTGTGAGCATCGAAGCGTCCTGTCCCGCTCCCTCGTATACTTTCTCCTCCGGCATGGGGGCGGGCCCGCCACCTTGAGGTGCCGGCACAGTAACCGGCGGTCCGCTGAGGCAGGAGACGAGAAAAACGAATAATAATGGTAGAGCGATAAGTCCTATTAGAGACTTGGTTTTCACTCGATCCACCTCCTTGGTTCTAATACTTTATGGTTACCCCTGCTCCCACGAACAGGCCGTCATAATCGGGAAAGAGGAACTCACTATCATAGATGTATTTCGTCGGCACGAAGGAATACCAGAGCAGATATCCGGCATCCACCGAGAAGCGAAAATTCTTGTGGAACAGATAATTGGCGGAAATCCCGGCAATCCCTCCCCAATAGGTGAATACAAATTTTTTCTCGTCGGGGACGTCCTTCAAATACCAGAGATAGGCGAACCCCGGGCCGGTCCCAAGCATCGGGACGACCTGGAAACGGCCGAAATAAAGATTGTACTCCCCTCCCACATACATGTTCACAGGAATCGCGGCGACGATGTTGGCGATCAGGGGAACTTCGACCCCGAGAAGGGGACGGAAGCCGTAGAAGCCCCGGGACACGGCCTGTCTGGCTCCGATGAAGATGGTCGCCTCTCGATCGTAGAGTGCTCCCTTTGCATAGTGCACATACGGCGTGGTGTCCATGCCGAGGCGGGGAACCTCCTGCAGCTGATCCCCTATCTGCGGTCTGGGCCGGGAGTAGATGATCTTGGCAACCGATACTTCATCACTGACCTCCTTGATCACCACCAGTCCCTGCTCGTGAGAAAGGGCCCTGCCGGACTGCAGGATTTCACTGGACACGATTACGTACTCATCCCCGGCTTTGAGTCCGAGGTCCCGGCCCAGCTCGATAATGATCTCCGTGCCCCTCACTTCGACGACTCCGGTCTTGAGCTGGAACTCGGGGATCTTGCGGACCTGAAAGGTCAGCTGCATGGCGATGGCATCCAAAGCACCCTTGATCGCCAGGTCCCTATTGGTGTCCTTACCCTCGGTATCCACAAAGGCCTGGGCGAAGGTCCGCCCCTCCTCCACGTTGACGAAGCTGAAGGAGGTCTTGATGTTGGCCTGGTATTCCCCCGTGTCCAAACGAGCGACCACGTAGTTGGCCACCGCCGGTATCACGACGATGAAGGAGCCGGTGAGTTTGTCGAAATCCGCCCTGGTAAAGAACTCCTTGCCCATCTGTACTTCTTCGGGGATCTCCACCTGCTGCTCTTTGTACATCTTGATCTTGTCGATGAACTCGTTCAGGTCCCCCTCCTCCAGACGCTGCGTCAACCCAATGACGTCGAATCGACCCAGGTTGATGAACACGCCGCGAATTTCCTCGTCTATTCCCCCGAGCACGGCATTCGGAATATCGTAGCTGTAGTAGCTGAGCTTGAACACGGCGATTTCTTTGCGCTCCGATACGACCTGAGCGAAAAGCGTTGTACGGACGACGAGGGATATCGCCAGCAGGGCAGCCACCAGGAGAAGTAATTTACGCACCGTTAATCCTCCCACACGCATAGATGAAGCCAGGTTTTTTCATTTTCTGCTTCAAAGTTATAGCGATCCTGCACCTTTTTCAATTCGTGGAGATTATTTTTTAATTGAGGTAACAATACAACCTCAGTAACTCAGGCGGCTGCACTGCGACGCAGCGCACCGCGATGGTCACACTTGTTCCGGGAGTCCTAGGCTCAGTCCCGGGGCTGGCGTTTTACAAAGCGCCCCGCCCCCGTCTTCCCGACAAACCGCATCTGCTTGCCATCCCATTCGGCTACCTTCTGTCCGCGGGAGTATACGGCGGAGGGCATTCCGGTCAGCTCCCATCCCTCCCAGGGAGTGTAGTCCACGTTCATGTGCAGCCTGCCCTGGGATACTTTGAACTTCTGCTTGGGATCGAACAACACCAGGTCCGCGTCTTTGCCCACGACGACCTCTCCCTTTTCCGTGAGGCCGAAAAGTCTGGCCGTATTCGTGGAGACGGCGGCGACCATCTGTTCCAGGCTGATGCGCCCCTTGACAACGCCTTCACTATGCATGAGCATCAGCATGGTCTCGATCCCCGGTGCACCATTGGGGATCTTCTTGTAATCGTCCTTGCCGAACATGTCCTTTTGGCCCTTGAAATCGAAGGGACAGTGATCCGTGCCGATGGATTGTACATCCCCGTATCTCAATCCCTGCCACAATTCGTCGCTGGAGTCCTTGGGCCGCAGAGGTGGAGACATGACGTACTTGGCTCCCTGCCAGTTCGGCTCATCGTAGCGCTCCTCGTTCAGGGTCAGGTACTGGGGGCAGGTCTCGGCATACATCTCCACTCCCCGATCCCGGGCTTTTTTGATCTTCCACAGACCCTCTTTCGAGGACAGATGAACGATGTAGATCCGCGAACCGGTAAACTCGACCATCTTGGCGGCCTTGTCCACCGCCTCCTCCTCAGCCAGGATCGCATGAGCCTTGGCGTGATACATCGGCGACATTTTTCCAGCCTGCTCGAAGGTCTCATTGAGGCGGCGCACGATGTCGAAGTTCTCCGCGTGCACCTGGACCAGTCCACCGTACTTCCTGGTCTCTTCCAACAGACGGATCATTGTGTAATCGTCCACCCGAAAATCGTAGAACAGGAATATCTTGAAACTCGGGGTCCCATACTCCTGCGCCGCCTTCTTGACCTCCTCAATAACCTCGGGTCTGGGATCCAGCACCGCCGGATGCAGGGAATAGTCCACGGCCACCTTCCCGTCGGCGATGCCCTTCTTGCGCTCCACCGCATCATGAAGGGATTCCCCCTTGTTCTGGAGGACGAAGTCCACCACGGAGGTGGTTCCACCGCAGGCCGCGGCTATTGTCCCGGTCTCGAAGTCGTCCTTGGAGGTCGTGCCCATGAAGGGCATGGCCAGGTGAGTGTGAGGATCGATCGCCCCGGGAAGCACGTACTTACCCTTTGCCTCCACAACCTCGTCGGCTTTGATCGACTGATCCAGACCACTTCCGATAGCTTTGATCTTTTCTCCATCCACGAGGACATCCGCGTGGTAGCTCCCCGAAGAAGTTACCACCAGACCGTTCTTTATCAAAATGCTCATCTGTAGCTCCTCCTGTATTTATGATGACGGTGGGGTCGTATGCTTGTCGAACAACGGTACCACCGGAACATTGCTACGCAATCCGCGTTATCGCCTCAGATCAACCTCTTCGAAGGGCTGGTACTTCAGTTCTTTCTCCAGGCCCGGATCCATAATCGCCGTTTCTTTTCGCTGCCAATCTTTGCGCATCTCCTTAAAGGTGATCAGATCGGGCACGGGGCAGACGAAGCTGCAGATCATACAGCTGAGACACTTGTCCTCGATCAGCTTGGGCCGCCTCTTCTCCGCGTCCCACTCCAGCGCCTGTCCGGCTGCGTCGTTGCATACGATGTAGCACTGGCCGCAGCCGACGCAAATTTCGTAGTTGTACTCCGCCCTACCCTGACGCTCCAGATCGAAGTGATCGGTCTCCTGCAGGTTGGGAAGGGCCTTGCCGATTAGATCCGCTACTTTGTCGATCCCTTTGGAGGCCATGTAATCCCTTAAACCCTCGGCCATATCCTCGACGATTCTGTAACCGTAGTGGATGATGCCCGTGGTCACCTGTATGGTCGTAGCCCCCACCAGCAGATATTCCAACACATCCACCCAGGTTTCGATGCCGCCGATTGCCGAAAGGGGAAGTCCCAGGTCCTTGCACTTGGCCATGTCGGCTATGAAGTGCAGGGCGATCGGTTTGATCGCCGGACCGGAGTAGCCGCTTTCCGCGCCGACGCCGAAGATGTTGGGCTTGGGAACCCAGTCATCCCGGCCGATTTCCGATATCCCGCGGAAGGTGTTGACTGCAGAGATCGCATCGGCGCCGCCTTTCTTGGCGAACACAGCCGGCTCGGTGATGTCTGTTATATTCGGGGTCATCTTGGCCATGACCGGAATCTTCACCACCTTTTTCACCGCCTCCGTGAATCCCTCCAGCAGGGCGGTCGCCTGACCCACCTTGTGCCCCGAACCCTCGATGGTCATATGGGGACAGGAGAAGTTCAGCTCGAGCATGTCGGCACCGTTGTCCTCCGCCGCTTTGGCCACGTATTGCCAATCCTCGGTTGAGAAGCCCATGACGCTGGCGATGACGGGGTGGTCCGGGTAGTTCTTCTTTAAATAGAGAATATCGAGCAGATTGTCCTTGAGCGGACGATCGGAAATCTGCTCTACGTTCTGCAGACCCACCATCCTGGTGGAACCATGGTGGTAGGGATTCATCCGCGGAGATGGATGTATGATCGGCCAGCGACCGGAGGCCAGGGTCTTGTATACCACCCCGCCCCAGCCGGCCTCAAAGGACTTGGCGACCATTTCAGCACTGTTGGAAACGGGAGATGAAGAAAGCAGAAAGGGATTCTTGAATTTCACCCCCGCGAAATCAACTGATAAATCTATATTTTTTGCCGTCATTTCTCGTCCCTCCTGTTAGGCTTTGGCAAGTGCTTTGGCGATGGCCCTGGCGGCGAGTTTGCCGTCCTGGACGGCCTCCACTACCAGACCGGGTCCCCGCACAATATCTCCGCCGGCGAAAATCCGCCCGTTGGAGGTCTTGCCGGTTTCCGAATCCGCGACGATCAGCCCCTTCTTGTCAACCCTGACAGCGGAGGACCAATCCACAGTTTTATCCGGTATTTGTCCGATGGCCTCGACCACGAAGTCCACGTTCAAGACCCACTCGGAGCCCTTTATCTCTATCGGTTTTCTTCGCCCGGAATCATCGGGATCTCCCAACTGCGTACGTATCAGCTTCATCCCGGTTACCTTGCCGCCGGAATCCGTCAAATAGTCGACGGGCTGGTTGAGAAGCAGGAAGTGAATCCCTAGCCTGAGGGCGGCCAGACGTTCATCCTCTTCTGCGGGCATCTGGGCGAAGGACCGCCGGTAAACCAGGTAGACGTCCCTGGCGCCGAGCTTGCTTGCCGACTCGATACAGTCCATGGCCACCGAGCCGCCGCCGATCACTGCCACCGTCTTTCCCATGACCTGTTTGCCGAACTCCTCGAAGCGCTCCTCTCTCAGGCCAACCAGGAACTCGGGGTAGGTCACTACACCCTTTATGTTTTCCGCATTGGGTATCAACCGGGGGGTTCCCCAAACACCGGGGGAGAGAAACACAGCCGCGAATCCGTCGGCTAAAAGCTTCTCCGCTCCTTCGCTGCCCTCGATCTTTTCATTGCAGAGAACCTCTACGCCCAGGTCGTAAAGGTCTTGAAGCTCGTTCTTCAGGAATTTCTTGTCGAAACGGTAGGCGGGAACTCCGAAACGGATCATTCCTCCGGGTTCGCCCCGTTCGGCGAAAACCGTAACCTGATATCCCTCTTTGGCTAATTCCGCGGCGCAGGACAGACCCGCCGGGCCGGAGCCTACCACGGCGACTTTTTCCTTGGTGACTTCCGGCTTCTCGAATACCCTGAAACCGCTCTGCCATCCGTATTCCACCAGAAACCGTTGGATATTACCGATTTCGATCGGCCGGCTGATTCCGGTGGCGCTGCATTCCTTCTCGCACAGTTGAGAAGTCGGACAGAGAACACCACAGGCCCCTCCGAGGATGTTGTTCTCCTTTATCGTGCGGATCGCCCCGGTGATGTTGCGCAAGCGCAGCTTGCGGATAAAGGTCGCCGGGTCGGTTTCCGCCGGACAGGCTTCGGAGCAGGGCGCGTCGTAGCACAGCAAGCAGCGATCCGCTTCGGCGATCGCATGAGCAAGTCCGATACCCTTCTCCATATCTTGGAAATGTTCAGCGTAGCTCACAGTTAAGCCTCCTCACATCTGAATTGATTTTCTGTTCAACAACGTTGAAAAAGCTGCACAGCTCCAACGTCGTTACACACTGCACTAACGCGTCTTCCGGACCCTCACCGGAACGAGCTGGATCAAATATACCGACGCGATCACAATTCCTGCTCCCACATAGGTATAAATCCCCGGTCGTTCACCGAGCAGAATCACGCTCAAGGCTATGCCGAAAACCGGGATCAGCAGCTTGAAGCCCACCGCCCTGACCACACCTCTGGCTTTCAAGGCCAGGTTGAAAAGGGGATAGACGAGGGCGGTTCCTACCACCCCGATGTAGATCAACAGCGGCCAGGAGCCGAGGGTGATTCCCCGCAAAAATTGCTTCCCAGTGATGACAACGGCCGCCACCAGGAGCACTACCGTCCCGGACAGCATGGATAAAAAAGTCGGAACCAGTCCACCATACTTGATCACAAAACGTTTCAACAGGATGCTATATATGCTTATGGACAAAGCCCCTCCGAGCAGGATCAGGTTGCCCCAGAAATACTCATGGGTCAGGATATCCCCCAGCCGCAAACCCCCGGCGATGATCAGGTACACACCGACCACCCCGGCTAACGCACCGAGGGTTCGCACGACGGAAAAATCCTCCTTAATTATAAGGGGAGCCATGAGGGTTGTAAAGATCGGCTGACTGTTGATCAGCAGAGAGCCGTTGTAGGCCGTGGACAGCTTCAGACCGAAGTTGAAGCAGATCGAAAACAGAGCTATGCCCAACACGCCCAGCCCAACCATGGCCAGCGCATCCGGGTAGTTCAGAGCTCTTCTATTTCTTCTGTTTTCTACAATAAAGAAAGGGATCAGAGGGATGGTTCCCCAAAAATAACGGAAGAAGGCGATGGTTGCGGGTGAGATTTCCCCGCTCAGGTGCTTGGTTGCCGGAAAGACTGTGGCCAGGATGAACATTACGAAGATCAGCAGGATCGGCCACAGTACGTTGCGCGCTTCCCGCTTCAACGTGGATTCCGGCATTATGACCTTCGAGTATAGCCAGATCGGTAAAAAGATCAAGTCATTTTTATAACAAAATTTTAATTTACATTTGAGGCGGATGGTGCGCCCCTCCCGTGTTGACGCAGAGGCGTACCGGAATGACTGTTGCGTCACAGAACCCTTTGAAAATTCCGCCTCGCCGTGCTATTATATTGATAAAGAGATGCGACGATTTTTTCAATTCGTAATCTTCATTCTCCTCGCCGGGTTGCTGCTGAGTTCCTGCTCGGATATGGCTATATTCACACCGACGGTGAAGGAATCAGTCGGCATCACTGTTCTCTCCCTGTCGGAAGGGGATTTCCTAAACGGGGATGAGGCGATCGATTTTATCATCCAAACCGATGATCAGAGCGCCGAACCGGAACTCCTGGAAATCACCCTGATCACCGTATCCGAGCAGGGCGTCGAGCAGAACGTGTGGAACACGAGCATCTCCTCCCCGTTAACGGACGAGGAGCTCGAGCTTCTTCTGCCCGATCTCGAAACCGGACAGTACACGATCGTGTTTACCGTGGTAGATGAAGAGGGGAGGAGGGAAGAGGAGAAAATCAGCTTTTTCTACGTCACCGGAGAGTATGCCATTAGAGGAATCAGCTCCTACCCGCCGACGACCATGGCCGGACACGAAACCGTGCTGGAGGCTGATCTGCTGTACCCCGAACAGGCAAATCCTTATGTGCGCTGGAGCCAGGACGACATCGTCCTGGCCAAGGGCTCACTGGAAGAAGGACTGCAGAAGGTTACCTGGATGGCGCCGCAAGAAGAAGGAGTGTATTCCATTCGGGTCGAGTTGTTTCCCGTACCACCTTCGCGGGGCGGTGATTTCTCCTTCTCCTCAACCGTGGAGCTAACGGCAAAACTCTTCGTCTCGACAGCGAGTCTCCTGACAGAAGACGAACTGACTCCTGAAGATTCCTATTACAGTCTCTTTCATCTCAATGGAAGTCTGCGCAACACCGGCTTTCTGGGAAAAGGAACGGCGGAAGAGGAAGCACAGGAGATCGGCCAGGTTCGCTGGAGTAACGTGAACGGGATCACGGGACTCAAAACCGGACCCGGCTCGGGGCTGCTCTACCCGCTCAACATCCTGCCGATTCTGGAGGGAGAGCTTTCACCGTGCACCATCACCTTCAAGCTTATGTCGGCCGGGGAGAATGCCGACCGGAACCTGATGAGTATCGGTCGGAACGAGGGTTTTCGGTTCCGGATCTTCTTCGATTCGGAGGGTCAGCTGGTTGCTACGATACGTGTTCAAGACACGCTGCTGAACCTTCCCTCGGGAATCTTCACTTTAGGGCCGGATCAACATCAGCGGATCGATCTGTCTCTGGTGCCTCTGCAGGAGCACCTGCAAGCTCTCTGGTTCCTCGACGGTCAACAGACCGCTACAGTTTCGGAGGTCCCGCTGCCCGGAGACCTGCCGCGGGGCGGGCAAACCATCATCGCCGGAGACAACGGCTTTAGCGGGACCATTACCGAGTTGGGTGTGTACTATAGAGACCCGCTCAACCGTCTCTCTGTGGATCCGGAAATCTACAGAAAGGCGATGCAGAAGAAATACGGCAGGCGCCTGGTACTGGCCGAGGGTTTCGAAGGACTGCATCTACCCGATCCGGAAAGCTGGAAGCTGATACCGAGCGATGCGTCAGCGTATCTGAGAAGCGGCCGGTTAATCCTGCCGGTTGCTTCAGGGCTGACTCTCCCCTACTTCGAGCTGGTGGATGAGGAAACGGACTTTCTCGTCGAGTTCTTCGGTACGATCCCGCCGGGAAGCACCGTGGCGCTGCAGTGGGAAGGCGCAAGTACACCGTTCCTGGTCATTGATCCGACCGGGTACATCCTGGCCGGAGAACAACCTCAGGAAAACGAAGAGTTCGATCCAACCGGCATGAATATCCGCCTGGCTCTTTACCCCGGGTGGGTGATCCTGACGACCGCCGATGGCCCGGTTCGCTACGATTTCGAACGCCCTGCCGGCCGCTATCCGTGGCTCTCGGTAACCCTTCGCAGTCCCGCCGGGGAGGGCGACCTGGAGATCGATACCATCCTCATCGTTCAAGAGCAGAGTTCCTCTTCTTAACTATTTTTATAAATTAATTAAAATAATTAATTTTTCTCTTGAAATTATTAATATATCTTATTATATTATCAATGAGTTTTAGACCGAGGAGTATATATGGAAGGAAGAAAGCGCATTCTTCAAGAATGTCCCACGTGCAACGGTGCCCTTCAAGTGCGGGAGCTGTACTGCCCGCGCTGCCGGATCCGGATACAGGGTGATTTCGAACCGCCAAACTCGCGGCTGTTATCCCTCAGCCGCAAGGAGTTGGAGTTCGTCGAGCTTTTCGTACGCCTGCGCGGAAACATCAAGGAAGTGGAGAAGGTCCTGGGTGTGTCCTATCCGACGGTCAGGGGTATGCTGGACGGGGTTATCAAGAGCCTGGGCTACACCGTGGAAAAACCGCTGGACTCTGAAAAGCGGATGGAAATCATCGAAAAGGTGAGCAGGGGAGAGTTGAATGCGGAGAAAGCCGCGGAGCTGTTAAGAGGAGCTCCGGAGGCTGAAGATGAGCCGGCCGATACGGCTGCTAAAAAACAAGGAGAGAAGAAAAAATGACGTCTCCGGAACAGATGAAAATACTGCAGATGCTGCAGGAAGGAACGATCAAGGCGGAGGAGGCCGCCAAGCTGCTCGAAGCTCTGGAGGAGGGGGAAGAGGAGAGAACACCCTCTGAATCGGGCAAGGTGCTGAAGATCAAGGTCAGCGACAAAAACAACGGGGCGGTGAAGGTCAACATGGGAGTGCCCCTCGGGTTCGCCCGGTTTTTGAAGGATCTGATTCCGGCATCGGAGAGAGCACGTATGGAGAGCCAGGGCGTGGATCTGGATGCCGTCTTCGCCAACCTGGATTCCGGAACCAAAGGGAAACTGGTGGATGTCGAAGATGTCAAGGACGGACATCTGATCGAGATCTGGATCGAATAGAGGGAACTACAGCAGTCGGTCGATCCGGCTGCGAATCCGGCGGATGTGCTCCGGGGTCGTCCCGCAGCAGCCCCCCACTATGGAAACCCCCGCTTCGATCAGCTGGGGGACCCAGCGGGACATATGTTCCGGGCTCTGACGGAAGACCGTCACGCCCTTCTCGATCTGGGGGAGTCCGGCGTTGGCCTGGATGAGAATGGGCTTGTCGGAATACCTGCGAAACTCGAGGGCGATCGGCACCATCTGCTCGATCCCGTTGCCGCAGTTGGAGCCAAGGACATCCGCGCCGGCTTCCGTGAGCTTCTGGACCGCCGTCCGGCAGTCAACACCCATAAATGTACGATACCCGTTCGGCGTTTCCGTAAAGGTCATGGTAGCCATAACCTCCACCTCAGTGGAGAGCTCCGCCGCCGCCTGCCGAGCCGCCTGCACGGCGCACACCGCCTCCTCTGCGGAGGTCATGGTTTCGACACACAGGATCCGCGCACCCGCCTTCATGACGGCCCGGATCTGAGCTGCAAAGGCGGCCCTCATCTCCTCCTCCGTAACTTCCCCCATCGGCGGCAGGAACTCCCCGGTCGGTCCGATCGAGGCGGCCACCAGCTTGCCCGGTGCGCCTTCCATAGACAGACGGGCACCGGCCTCGTTGAGCTCCTCGGTCCGATCCGCCAATCCGTAACGCTTGAGCGCCAGGGTCGAGCCGCCGAAGGTATTGGTCAGCACGAGGTCCGATCCAGCCTTCACGTACGCGGCGGCGATCGAACGAACCTTGTCCGGCTCCTCTACGTTCCAAATCTCCGGGCAGGTGCCCGCCTGGAGTCCATGCGCCTGGAGCAGAGTTCCCCAGGCGCCATCGGCCACCAGGAGCCGCTTCTCATCGAGTGTTTTCAGAAGCTTACCCATGTCCACACCTCGTTAAAACACAGTATGCGCTTTATCCTCATTTTCGACTACCCGGAGTCCGACCCCCGCCCTGAAGCCTCTCCCACGACAACCTTTTCCGCCCGCAACCTTGGCCGGGCGCCTTCTCCAGAGGCATTCGCCGGAGGCTTGACAAAGAGTAGCAGAATTCTTATAATTATATCAATATATCTTGATATAATTATGGATGATTTTGGATCCGGGCGGGCACTTGGATACTTCAAAGCCCTGAGCGATGAAACCCGGCTGCGCTTGTTGAACATTCTCGATTTCAGGGAGTTCAATGTTCAGGAGATGATGAGGATTCTCGACATGGGCCAGTCCCGCATCTCCAGACACCTAAAACTCCTCCAGGACGGGGGTCTGATCGAATCCAGACGGGACGGTTTGTGGTCTTTCTACCGTGCCGTGGACCACGATCCCGGTCGTCGCTTCTCCGATTCGATCCGCTACCTCTTCGAAGAGGAGTCGATCTACCGGCAAGATTTGGAGACAGCGACGGCATTGTTGAGGACCGGAAAGCTGCGGTCAAAACAGTTCTTCGACTCCGTGGCATCCAGCTGGGAGATCATGAAACGCAGCATAATCGGAGAGCTGGACCTGGTTGGCCAGATCGTCGAGAACATCCCTCCGTGTGTAAGCGCCACTGATCTTGGCTGCGGCAGCGGCGCCCTGCTGGAGAGGATCGCCGGAGGGGTAACAACCGTGATCGGTGTAGACAGCTCCCGAGAGATGCTTGCCGAAGCGGCCAAACGCCTGGGCCGGAAGGGGGCAGAGGTCGACCTTCGCATCGGCGAACTGGAGCATCTGCCGCTGAGGGACGGGGAAACTGAGGTCGCGGTGATCAACCTGGTTCTCCACCATCTGCGCAATCCCCGGCAGGGTCTGCTGGAAGCCCGGCGGATTCTGCGCAGCGGCGGTACGCTGATCCTGGCGGATTTTCAAAAACACGAACAGGAGATGATGCGCAGCCGCTACGGGGACCAGTGGCTCGGTTTTCCCACAGAGGACATAGAATCGTGGCTCAACGATGCGGGTATCCATGTCGATGAGCATCGTCAATACCCCGTGCGCAAAGGATTGATAGTTTTTCTGTATCGAGGCAGCAAACAGGAGCTATCAAACCCGAAGCTCGTGGAAGTTCAGGCGGGAAAGTAAACCGTAGCATTCTTAGAAGAAACATAATAGGGAAAGGAAGAAACCGATGAGTACGTTGGAACTTGATCTGCAGCTGACCCACAAAGTCGCGGATCTGAATCTGGCCGAGTGGGGACGTAAGGAAATCGATCTGGCTGAGAAGGAAATGCCCGGTCTGATGGCGGTGCGGGAAAAATATGGAAAAGAAAAACCGCTGAAGGGCTTGAAGGTTACCGGCAGTCTGCACATGACCATCCAGACTGCCGTTTTGATCGAAACCCTAAAAAGTTTGGGAGCGGATCTCCGCTGGGCTTCCTGCAACATCTTCTCCACCCAAGATCACGCGGCCGCCGCTGTGGCAGCAGCCCGATCGGCCGCCGTGTTCGCCTGGAAGGGGGAAAGCCTTCAGGAGTACTGGTGGTGTACCGAGCAGGCCCTCACCTGGCCCGACGGATCCGGGCCCAATCTGATAGTCGACGATGGCGGGGACGCCACGCTGTTCATCCACCAAGGAGTCAAGGTGGAGGAGGATCCCTCGCTAGCGGACAAGGGTGGCTACGATCCGGAAATGGCCATCATCATGGCCCGGCTCAAGCGCAGTCTGGCCCAAAACCCGAATCGCTGGCACGGAGTAGCCGAAGGGATCCGCGGGGTGTCAGAGGAAACAACCACCGGTGTTCATCGGCTGTATCAAATGGTGGAACGGGGAGAACTGCTCTTTCCGGCTATCAATGTCAACGACTCGGTGACGAAATCGAAGTTCGACAACCTGTACGGCTGTCGGGAATCCCTGGCCGACGGAATCAAGCGGGCTACGGACATCATGGTAGCGGGCAAGAAGGTCGTTGTCTGCGGCTATGGTGACGTGGGCAAAGGGTGTGCCCAATCGATGCGCGGTTTCGGCGCCCAGGTGTACATCACCGAGGTCGACCCGATCTGCGCGCTCCAGGCGGCCATGGAAGGATTCCCGGTTTCCACCATGGAAGAGCTGGCGGCAATCGGCGACATCTTCGTTTCCGCCA
>CAZKCQ010000047.1:0-13829 GCA_964551205.1 uncultured Spirochaetaceae bacterium | reverse complement strand
GACTCGGTGGAGGCGAAGGTCTTGGTGGCGCAGTAGAAGGGCAGGTCGAGCCGGCGCAGCTCTTTGAAGCCGGCCCCGAAGACGGTCTCGCTCTTCACCCCGAAATAGGCCGGAGCGGTGTCGAAATAGTTTACCCCGCCCTTGGCCGCCTCCACCATCATCTCCACGCAGGCGTCCTGCTGGTCTATATTCTTGAAGCGCATTCCCCCGAATCCGAGGACCGAGCACTTTTTCCCTGTTGTTCCGTAGGGCTTATATATCATTCCGTCTCCTTGTCCGATTGTCCGTAATAGGCATTCTCTCCATGTTTGCGCAGGAAGTGCTTGTCCAGCAGCGACTGCTTGATGGCTCTCAAACCCGGATCGATGCACAGCGACAGGATCCCCATTTTTGCCGCGGTTTCCAGCATCAGGCTGTGGTATACGGCCTTGGACGGAGAGTCCCCCCAGCTGAATGGCCCGTGACCGGCCACCAACACGCCCGGTATCTGCCGGTAATCGTAGTGTTCAAAGGTCTCCAGGATTTGAACCGCTGTTTCCTCTTCGTAGTCCCGCGCGATCTGTTCGTCCCGCATCACCGCGGTGCAGGGAACCTCTCCGTAGAAGATGTCCGCATGGGTGGTTCCGAAGCAGGGCAGCGGTTTCATGGCTTGTGCCCAGGCAGTCGCGTAGGCCGAATGGGTGTGCACGATCCCCCCGATTCCGTCGAAGGCACGGTAGAGCATCACGTGGGTTTTGGTGTCCGAGGAAGGATTGAGGTCTCCCTCGAGCACCTTGTACTCCAAATCGACCAGCACCATCTTCTCGGGGGACAGCTGGTCGTAGGGCACGCCGCTCGGCTTGATGGCCACGATTCCGCTTCCCCGGTCGATGCCCGAGACATTGCCGAAGGTAGCTGTCACCAGGCCATGATCTCTGAGAGCCATGTTGGCCCGGTAGACCCGTTCCTGGAGCTCTCCTATCGCGTTTCGATCTATGGTCATATGTGCCGCCTTCAGCTCTACAGCTCTTGGAGCTGCTGCTCCAGAGTTCGGCCGAGCTGCAGATACTTCTTGTAGAGCCCGTCGTACACCTTGGCATTGGCCGGGTCGGGGGTATAGGTGCGGCTGAAGCCGCTACCCATCTTCACCTGGGCATCGGCCACGCTGTCGTAGATGCCCGCCGCAACGGCTGCAAACATGGCCGCCCCCAATGCGCAGGTCTGTTCGGAGGTGGCGACCTTGATGGGCATGTTCAGAACGTCCGCCGTAACCTGCATGACAAAGGGGGATTTCTGGGCGATTCCACCCAGGGCCACGACGTCCTCGATTACCACCCCTTCGGCTCGAAAGCGCTCGACGATGGCTCTGGATCCGTAGGCAGTAGCCTCCACCAGAGCTCGAAATATCCTGGGCGGATCGGTGCCCAGGCTCAGACCGATGATCGCCCCCTTCAGGCTTTGATCCGCATCCGGGGTGCGGCGGCCGTTGAGCCAGTCCAGGGCAAGCAATCCCGACTGTGCCGGAGGGATGCGGGCAGCCTCCTCCGTGAGGTTCTGGAGGAGCTTGTCCTTGATATCCTGCCGCAGCTTTTCCTGGGCCTCAGGATCTTCCGGGGTGGACTCGGCATACTGCAGAGGCCAGTACAGGAGGTTGACCAGCCAGGCGTAGACATCCCCGAAAGCGGATTGGCCGGCCTCCAGACCGATCAATCCCGGCACGATCGAACCGTCCACCTGACCGCAGATGCCCGTTACCTGTTTGCTTCCCACCTCTTCATCCGGGGCCACGATCATATCGCAGGTCGAGGTACCCATAATCTTGGTGAGGGTGGCCGGGCCGATTCCCCCGCCCACCGCACCGATGTGGGCGTCGAAGGCGCCCACCGTCACAGCGATTCCTGCCGGGATTCCCAGACGCCTGGCCCACTCCTCAGTCAGCTCTCCGGCTTTGACCTCCGAAGTGTAGGTCTCCTTGTAGAGATGCTCCCGCAGACCCTTGAGCAGAGGGTCGAGCCTGACCAGGAACTCCTCCGAGGGCAGCCCCTGCCACTCGGGATGCCACATGGCCTTATGCCCGGCGGCGCAGCGGCTGCGCTTCAGTTTGAGGGGATCGGTGTTGCCCGCGAGCAGGGCCGGCATCCAGTCGGCATGTTCCACCCAGGAGTAGGCTTCCGAGGCCACCTTCGGATCCTCCCGGAGCACGTGGAGGATCTTGGCCCAGAACCACTCGGAGGAGTAGATGCCCCCCTCGTACTTTGTGTAGTCGACACCGCCCCAGCTGCGAGCCAGCTCGTTGATCTGCTCCGCCTCCTTTACTGCTGTGTGGTCCTTCCAGAGCACGAACATGGCGTTGGGGTTGTCCTTGAAGGGGCCCTTCAGAGCAAGCGGCGTTCCCTCCCTGTCCACGGGGCAGGGGGTGGAGCCGGTGGTGTCGATGCCGATCCCGGCCACGGATTTCCCCGCCCCGGCTGGAAGTTGCCCCAGTGCCCCTTTGGCCGCTTCCTCCATTGAATCGATGTAGTCCTGCGGGTGCTGCCGGAACTGGTTCTTGGCCGGATCGCAGTACTGCCCCTTGAGCCAGCGTTTGAAGGAAGCCACCTGGTTGGCCTCCTCTTTTCCGCTCCGGGCATTGACGATGACCGCCCGCACCGAGTCCGTTCCGAAATCCAAACCCAGGATGTACTGATCTGCCATGTTTGCTCCCTTTCCTCGGCGCCCGAATCGCGCCGCAGCCGCACCTCTTACATATGCCTCGATTTACCCCTGATGGTAGTACACGTCCCACTCGAGATACTTGTCCATCGCCTCGAACACCGCATCCGCCACCAGAGTGGGATTGACAGCCACGTGGTGCTCGAAACCGTTTTCGCAGATGTAGCGCAGCAGGGTCTGGAACTCCGGGATCTGGACAACCCCGTAGCCCCCGAAGGTCTCGACCTTGTCTTCGGTGATGCGACCCTCTCCCAGGTAAGCCCGGATCATGCCGTAGTTGTCGTCGGTGGAAATGCGGCAGTAGGTGAGGGGGGTGGGCTTGATCCTGCCGACCACCGTGCCGTAGGTGTTCTCTTTGCCCACACTGCCGGCGATGATCTCCTGGTAGTCCATCACCGCCTCCCCGCCGAAGATATCCTGGGGCAGGTTGCTGCAGTGGAACACCACCCCCTTGTCCGGATCCTCCCCGTAGTTGTTGTTCCAGTCCAGCAGGGCGCTGGGGCGTCCGGAAGCCAGAACCATGGCGTACATGCCGATCAGGCCGGTGATGTCCGTCTCGCAGGCGCTGGGTTTGAGGGTGTTGCTCAGCATGCTCATCACCGTGCAGGGAACCACGCCGAAGTACTCCTCCATCGAGGTCCAGCACTGTACCGCGGTTCCCACCAGCTCGTTTTCTTCCATAAAACGGTCCATGACCACGGCGAATCGAGCCATCTTGTCCAGTGCCTGGGCCGAGACGCCGTCAGTTTTTGTATAGCCCTTGATGGCCTGGAGCCTGGCTTTGACCTCTTTGTCATCGCTTTTCAGCCTCTCCGCACGACCAAAGACCTCGGACAGATCCAGACTCTCCACGCTGATCCCGAAGGTCTCCAGGATCTTCTCGCTGTAGCGTACCGTAGTAAACGCGGCCGGACGTGCCCCCACCTGGCCGAAGCGGGCACCTCGCATGCCCCTGACCACCCGGCAGGTAGCGGCAAAATCGACCAGATCCTTGCGGAACTCCCTGGATTCGGGGTCGACGGTGTGGGTCGTGGTCAGGCTGTAGGGGATGCCGTACTGCCAGAGGTTGTTGCAGGAGGACATCTTGCCGCAGAAGCTGTCCCGACGGTGCTCGATGGTCATCCTCTTCATGTCGTCCGGGAAAGCCTGGATCAGGACGGGTACGTTCAACCCGGCCAGGCGTACCGTATCCGCAACACCTCGCTCATCCCCGAAGTTTGGCAGGCTGACCAGGATGCCGTCGATCTTCTCCCGGTGTTTCTTGAACAGCTCCGCGCACTGTTTGGCCTGGGCGTAGGTCTCTACCGAGCCGTAGGGCGTGTCCTCCGGTGAGAGGGCAACGGTTTCGATGCCCTCTTCTTTGAGAACTTTCAGTATCGTCTTCCTACCTTCCTCGCACAGTTTGGAGGGAAAGAAACCGCGATTTCCAATGATGACGCCGAGCGTAGTTTTCATGAATCCGTCCTCGCTTGTGGGATTGGTTTATAGTTATTACTTGCCGAAATTTCCGGCAAAGTCAAGGGAACGAGAACGCGGATGGACCCTGGGCACACGGGCGGCCTCGCTGTGCTGTTCTGCTCGAATGGGGGGAAAGGCGAAAATTTAAAGTAAAACTTGCAATTTTCCTTGAACCACACGCACGCTAATGGGTGAAATGCAATATTTAAAGCAGCGCTTTAAATATTGCTAGAAATATGAGGGTGGTGGGGTAGTTGCCGGGCATATGTCCGGATGGGGGAAAGTGGTAATATTTAAAGCAGTGCTTTAAATATTACTAGATATCTGAGGTTTCAGCCCCCCTCAAAAAAAAACGGATTGCCGCAAACCTCCGCGGACCGCATCTGGCCGTTGCAGGCCGTAACCGGCCGCAACGTTGCCCTATAGCCCCAGGTAGTGCTTTTTTATATGTTCGTTGCCGGTGAGTTCTTTACCGGAGCCTTCCAACACGATACGGCCGTTCTCCAAAACATAGGCTCTTTCAGAAACATCCAGGGCGTAGAACGTATTCTGCTCGACCAGCAACATCGTCAATCCCCTCTCTTTCAACAGAACGAGACGTTCGTAGATGCTGTCAACGAGGTTCGGCGCCAGGCCGAGGGACGGCTCGTCAAGAAGAAGGAGTGTAGGCCGGGAGATCAATCCCCGGCCGATCGCCAGCATCTGTTTCTCTCCGCCGCTGAGGGTTTTCGCCATCTGGCTGGCCCGTTTCTTCAGCGCCGGAAACAGTTCGAAGATGTCTGCTACAGCTCCTTCATGCAGCACCTTTTTCGAGTGAAAGGCCCCCATCAGGAGGTTTTCCCGCACAGTCATGTTTACGAAAAGCCGGCCCCCCTCGGGGATGTAGGAAAGTCCCTGCCTGGATACTGTGTGAGATTGCAGGTCTTCAATCGGTTTGCCGAGAAAACGTATCTCCCCCGAATATGAGTTTTGCAGGCCGCAAATATTTTTCAGCAGGGTGCTTTTGCCGGCCCCATTGGGACCGATGATACCGACCACCTCCCCCTCGGCGACGTGAAAGGTGATATCGTGAAGGATCGGGATTTTTCCGTAGCCGGCGTTCAGGTTTTCAACTTCCAATATGCTGCTCATTGCAAAGCCCTCTTCCCCAGATATGCTTCGATGACCCGCTCGTTGCTGCTTATTTGCTCCGGATTTCCCTCGGCGATCAATTCGCCGTAATCGAGAACCACAATCCGATCGCAGATACCCATCACCATCTTCATCACATGCTCGACGATGCACAACGTGATGTCTTGATCTGTTCTCAGGCTTTTCAACATGTCCATCAGTTCACCCAGCTCCGTGGCGTTCAGCCCGGCGGCTGACTCGTCAAGAAGAAGGAGTTCCGGTTCAGTGGCGACGGCCCGGGCAATCTCGACTCGACGGAGCAGCGCCAGTCCGAGGTCTTCACATTTCTTACTTGCGAACTTCTCGAGCTGGAAGAATGTGAGCATTCTGCGAACCTGCTCCTCCACCTCCCTTTCCTCATGCCGGTTGTAAGCTCCCACCCGGACAGCCTCCGCAACTGTCATGGTCGGAAAGGCACGGCTCACCTGAAACGTCCTTGACATTCCCAATTTGCAGATGCGATAGGGCTCGATTCCGGTGATGTTGTGGTCCTTGAATCTGACCTCCCCCTTGTCCGGTTTGTACAACCCTGTCACGGAGTTGAACAACGTTGTCTTTCCCGCTCCGTTTGGACCGATCAAGCCCAGGACTTCGTCCCGATGAATCGCAAAGCTGACATCGTTCACCGCGATCAAGCTTCCAAAGGATTTAGTCAAGTGCTGTACTGAAAGTAACGGTTGATCCTGCATGGTTACTCCTCAGCGGCCCTGGTTGTCAGTTTTTCCCAGGCTTTCTGCAGCAACGATCCGATGCCCTGCGGGCGGAACAGGGCAATTACGATGAGCACGATTGCATAGATGACCAGGTACAGGCTCTCCAACTGCCCGCCGACATTGGCCCGCAGCAACTCCCGTCCGCTGACAAGGATCAGGGCGGCCAGAAGGGGCCCGTAGGTGATTCCCACACCACCTACGACGCCGAGTATCGATACTTCCAGGCTGATCGTGCTCGAGAAGAAGTTGGGATGGATAAATCCATACAGGCAGGCATACACCCCGCCGAGGACACCGACGATAAAGGCGTAGATCATGAGTGCCTTGAGCTTGCTGCCCCGGGCATCGACGCCCAGTATTTCAGCGGCCTCCTCGTTGTCACCAAGCGCCAGAAGGTAGTAGCCGAGCTTTCTGTTGCGGATGCGGTGGTTGAGCCACAATGTGATGATTAGAATGATGAGGATCAGATAGTAATACGGGATGTAGGAACGGAAGCGAAGGTGGTAAAAAGACCAATCGTAGAACGGAATGTAGCGCTCGGTCGGCCCGCCGACCTGCTCCCACATCATGAACACCACCCGCAGTACCATAACCAACGCAGCGGATGAAAGGGCGTACCAGACCTCTCTGACTTTAAATCGAAACAGGGGGTAGCCGACCAGGAATGCGAAAGCGGCGGCGATCAATCCCCCCGCGATCATGCCGATCCAGGGCGTGATGTTCCAGCGGATCAACAAAGTCCCGGAGGTGAATGCTCCCAGTCCAAGATAGGCTCCGGCGGCCAGGTCGAACTGGCCGGCCATGCCTCCGATAATATTCCACGCGGAAGCCAATGTGGCATACAGGATCACCGTAGTGAGGAGGATCAGATAGTATTGGTTGGACAACATGGCGAATGGCAGTGCAAGCGCTACAACCAAGAGGATAAGCAGAGGAAGAAGTTTTTTAAATCCTGGTTTCATCATTTTCTCCCGAACAATCCTCGTGGCCGGAGCCAAAGAACGAGCACGAAGATCACGTAGATTACCAGGGATCTGGCTCTTGGGTCCCACAGGCCCATTGCCAGAGATTCAGCGATCCCCACGATGATCCCGGATATAAGGAGGCCGACCGTTGATCCCAGTCCTGCAAGAGCCAGGATGCAGAAACTGAGCAGCCCGAAACGAAGACCCATGGTCGGATCGACTTGTTGGAAGGTCATCAGCATTGCCCCGGCAATCGCGGTCAGTGCTGAACCCAGCCCGAAGGCAAGAGCAAAGGTCCACTTGTAGTTGACCCCCATCAGGGAAGCCGCATCCAGATCATCAGAGGTTGCCCGAATTGCCCGGCCCGGCCAGGTCTTGGCCATAAACAAAGATACAAGCAGGATCGCGGTAATACTCACCAGAGCCGATGAAAGTCGGGAGAGCATGATCGTGTATTGACCCAGAACGATCGTGCCCCGGACGATGGAATCCGGCAGTGCCCGCGGTCTGGCTTTCCAGATCAACTGGGCAAGCGCACGGAGTAAGGTCATCAAGCCTACGGTCACCGCAATCTGGGTGATGTATTTTTGTCGCAACGTCTTATGGATGATCAGGTAATAGGTCAATATCCCGAATATGAACAGCAGCGGCAGAGTAAATGCGATCGTTGCCACCGTGTCCACCGACATCAGCGAGCTGACCCAGAAGGTACAGTACATCGAAAGCATCACGAAATCGCCGTGGGCAAAATTGACGATGTTCATTACGCCAAAGATTATCGAGAGGCCGAGGGCAATCAATCCGTAGATGCAACCCATCATGATCCCGTTGATCATGTTTTGAACTACCGTCTCCACATCGTCTCTCTCCTGAAAATAGCGCTATGTTGCAAAAACAAAGCTGCCCGACCGGGAGTAGAGCACTCCCGGTCAGGCTCAAGAACACGGTTATTCAGCTGGCACGCGCTTGGGGCGCGCAAAGTGTATCTAGTACGTAGAATCCGGTCTCGGGTACACCGCCGTAGCCTCTGCGGCGTCTGAAGGCCATACGGTTTTGGGTTCCCCATCTTGAACTTGAAGGATCACGGCCCGGGCGTGCGGATTGTCACCGGTTTCGGTAAAGGTGATTCGGCTTCCCGGGAAGGTGTCTACAGCCGGACCCGATGTTAAATCGAGCTTCAGGAATGCCGCCCGAATGTTGTCGGGGTTGAGCGGATCATCGGGGAACATCTCCCCGGACAACTCCAAAGCTTCCTTGAGCGCCCAGGTGGTGTAGTAATCCATTCCCCCGGCTTCCGTGGGGATGTGTCCCTTTTCCGCAATAAAGTCCTGGATGAATTTCTTATTTTGCGGCGTGTCCTTGGCCGGATTGTAGCTGTACGTATTGGAGTAATACTCAGAAGTAGCCCCCAGGGCGTCGATGGAATCGGGATCGGTGTAGCCGCAGGCTCCCATGCCGGCGATGAATTTCGGGATCTTGCCCGCCTCCTTGAAGGTATTGGCAAAGATGATTGCATCCATGAAGTACGGACAGTGCACGACCAAGTCCGGTTTTGCCGCGGCTATGTCGGCGACCAGCGAAGAAGCGTCGGCTATGTCGTAGGGATACTCTCGCTGGTAGACGATGATAAGGCCGTTGTTAAGTGCCGCCTCGACCGCACCGTTGGTGTTGCTTCTCCCGAATGCGGAGTCTTCGTTCAGAATCGCCACTTTCTTCAGAGGAACATTGTTTTTTTGGGCGGCCTCGACGGAAAACTCCACGGCCGAGACACCGTGCTGACCTGCTTTTGGCCCCGGCCGGAACAGGTAGCGACGGCCCATCGCGGTCACGCTGTCGACCAAGGCATCGACCATGAGAATCACCTTTTCCCGTTCCGTCACCTCCGAGGCTGCCACGGTCAGTCTGCTTATGTACAGGCCGACGATCGCGACCGGGTGGTGCTTGCTGATGATGCTCTCCGCACCGAGTTTTGCCGTATCGGCGTTCTCACCGCAGTCTTCGACTACCAGCTCCAGCGGGATGCCTCCCATGGATTTGATCCCGCCGCTCTCGTTGATGTGGCGGACGGCGATCTCTGTTCCAAGCGTCGCCTCACCTCCAAAAACCGCGTGGGCGCCGGTCAACGGCTCGAGTGATCCGATGACGATCTTGTCCGGAGGCTCTTGCGGGCCGCCCTTGCCGCCGCCGGCAAAGGACGCCGTTGCCGTCACCAGGAACAGGGCGGCTGCCAGCAGGACCATACTTTTTTTGATCATAAATACCCCCTTGTTGTGATTTTAAATAGAATTCTACGGGATGTTTTACGAGCTGTCAAATAAAATGATTTCAATAATTGAGAAACAGTTCCGTCTACTCCCGGATCAGCGGCAGGGTCAGGCAGGTCGGCCCCCCGCCTCCTTTTGCGAACTCGGTCAAATCTGCCTCCACCACAGAGATGGCTCTTTTCTTAAGCTCCTTGGACATGTTCAAGCCGTGGGCTGGCACCATCACTTTTCCCGGAGCCAAAGGTAGAAGATTCGGCGCACAAACGTGCAGTTCCTCTTCTGTTATTTCAATGATATCGATCCCTTTGGATTCGAGCCAATCGATCGTGTCGTAGCCGACTCCGCCGGGATATAGGACCGCTACCTTGTCCGCGGCCATACCGAAGGCCATATCCAGGTGAAAAAATCCGGAAGTCGGACCGACCTGGTGCGTGCGGCTGTAAAGGTATCCGGGAAGCTGCGCATGGTGGATATCTTCAACACCCAAACCGAGCAAAATCTGTTCGACCTGCCTGTAGCCCTCCTGGTTGCTGCGCAGACCGGTGGCCAGGATAACACTCTTCTCATCGATCCACACCAGATTGCTCGCTTCAAAAACACCCTGGCCATGCACCGTATAGAGAATAGGGCAGCCGAGCTCGCCGACTCTTTGGGCGTGGAATGCCTCCAGTCCCCTTTTGTAGGCCACGGCGATACGGCAGATCACTACACCCCCGGGTACGGTAATCGTTTCTCGCAAGAATGGAGCTGAGCGCAGCGGGATCCCATAGGTACCCACCAACGGTCGCTTGGGCTCGAGGTACACCACTTCAATACCCTCTTCCTCAAAAGTACGAACCATTTTATCGTGTTGCGATTGGAGCGTGTTCAAGTCGGTGGGTCCTTCCGGTAAATTGAACAGCTGCAGGTCTCTGGTGAGGAGTTCCGCGGTCTGCTCCTCTCCGGGCCTGTAGACCATCACCATTCTCAGATTCCCGAAGGGTGAACCAGAGTATCCCCACTTCCGTCCCCACGTCTTTTCCAGTTCGTCCCGGAAATCGACATTGAAGATAGGTTTGTGGGGCATATTTTTCTTGTACCCCGGGATTTTTTCCAGCTTGCTCATTAACCTCTCCTGTACCTCTTGATGGATGTATCTTATTCTACCTCGCGAGCTGCTACAACAGAAGCCAGGCCGCCTCTGGTTGCTGCCGCCCCGAAAAAACTCAGAAAAAGTTAGCCTGTTGTTGTATTGCCGGTTGATCCGATATACGATGTGTGATACTCTAATTCTAAACCGACCGGTCGGTCTGTTAGTCGTAAAACGATGGGTGGATCATGTCAGACAAAAAACAGGAAGAAAAGCAGGCAGGCCTGGAAACCCGAAACAGGATTCTCAAGGCGGCGGAGGAGTGCTTCTCCCGCTACGGGTATGACAGTACGGGGGTAGCGGAAATCTGCAAGGCCGCCGCTGTTAGCAAGGGGGCGCTGTATCACCATTTCCCCAGCAAGCAGGCCATCTTCGTCGAGATGTTCGAAACCTGGATGGACGGTTTTGCAGGACAGATGGAGCGGATCCGTGACCAGGCGGAATCGGTTCCCGACGCCCTGCTGCGAATGGTGAGGATGACCGGACTGATTTTTCAGACCGCTACGGGCCAGCTTCCCCTGTTTATCGAGTTCCTCACCAAAGCCAGCCGGGACCCGGATACCTGGAAGGCCACCATAGCTCCCTACAAATTCTTTCGAGACTTCTTTGCTGATCTGATCCGTCGAGGCATCAAGGAGGGAAGCCTGCGCAAGGTCGATCCCGAGCTGACCTCCCGGATCGTCGTATCCTTCGGTGCCGGGCTGGTCATGCAGGGAGTATTCGATCCCGAGGGTGGTCATTGGGTAGAGGTCGGGGCTCAGGGCATTCAGACCTTTTTAAAGGACATCATAAAGGAGGTGATAGAATGAGGGTTCTGGTTACCGGCGCGTTTGGCAACATCGGGGAAGGCACGGTCCGGGAGCTGTTGGATCGGGGGCATCAGGTGCGTTGTTTCGACGTTCCGAATCGCGGGAATTACAGGAAAGCGGCACGGCTTGGCGGCCAGGCGGAGATTGTTTGGGGAGACTTGCGAAATCCCAGCGATCCGGCCGACGCCGTCAAGGATACTGATGTGGTGATCCACCTGGCCTTTGTGATTCCGAAACTCTCGGCTACAGGCATCGGCTGTGAAGACCAGCCGGACTGGGCCTGGGAGGTGAATGTTGGGGGAACGCGGAATCTGCTTAACGCAATCCGCCGCCAGGAACATCCGGCCAAGATCATCTTCGCCTCCTCTCTACACATCTACGGCATAACCCAGGATCAGCAACCGCCCAGGCGGGTCAGTGATCCCCTCAAACCTATGGAGTACTACGCCCGCCATAAGGTCGAATGCGAGCAGCTGATCCGCAACTCCGGACTGACCTGGTCGATTTTCCGTTTTGCCGCGGCTCTGCCTTTTTCTCTGAAGCTCGATCCGGCGATGTTCGAGATCCGCCTGGATAACCGCATGGAGTACGTCCACAACCGGGATGTAGGACTGGCTTTGGCCAATGCCGTCACCAGTTCGGAGATCTGGGAAAAGGTTCTGCACATCGGCGGAGGACAGCGCTGCCAGTACACCTACAGGCAGATCGTGGAGAAGGTGTTGGAGGGCGTGGGGGTGGGCATGCTCCCCGAGGAAGCCTTCAGCCGGCGGCCCTTCAGCACCGACTGGATCGATACCGAAGAGAGCCAGCGTCTGCTCCATTTCCAACGCTACACCCTGGATGACTACATGCGGGAGTTCACCTCCAAACTTGGTTTCCGCCGCTTCCTAGCCAGGGTCTTTCGCCCCCTGGTGAGGGCTGCTCTGCTGGCCCGCTCCCCATACTACCGGGTGCGCTGCTATCAAAAGCAGCAAACGGCGATGCGGGGGAATTTGGCTGTAGTCACCTGCGGGGCTACCAGTTTCGGCGAGGCAGCGGCCAGGAAACTGGCCCAGGGGGGAATGAGGCTCCTGCTGCTCGAGAAACCCGGAGAGGATCTACAGGACCTGGCCTTCCAGATCCGTGAGGAGGGCGGACGAGTCGACGTGGTACCGGCCGACCTATCCCGGGGTGAGAGGGTCATCCGCCTGTTTCGTAAAATCCGCCGCTCCTGGGGCCCTGCGCACATTCTGGTAAACCATGCGGATCTGGTGTGGTTCAATGGAAGGAAGGAGGCCTACAACAGTAAAATATGGAAGCGCCTGGAGCGAAACCTGCTGGGTGTGATTCGTTTCTCCGAACTGATTTTGGAAGATATGAAAAAATCCGGAGAGGGACACGTGGTCTTTTTGGAACCGGCTTTGAAACTGCTTCCGATCAGACCCACCGCCTTGCTGCGGGGAGTGCGCTCCTTCTTTCGCGAGTACATTCGGCACCTGAACAAGGAGCTGCGCCTTAGCACGGTGCGGGTGAGCCTGGTGCGGGCGGGAATCGCCACCACGGATCTGCTGAAGATCTCAAGGATCCTTCGGGTATTCAGTCGCCGAAACCGCAGATACGGCATAGAGCTGCGTCCCGAGATATTGGCGAATCGGATCTGGCTGCTCCTGATCCGACCCGAACCGGTTATCTACATCCCGCGCTTCGTGCGGGTCTTTGCCTGGATGGACAGCTATGCCGGCTGGTTGATTGAGCTCATCTGCATGCGTCTGTCTCCGGTACGGTTAAAGGGCGGTTGAGCGCGTCTTTGGTTATGGTCGATCCTGGTCTGAATTATCGCGGCCAAACCTGGTATTCGTCGGGCGGGAAGCCGTGCCCTACAGGCGGGAAAAATCCAGGGTCTGAAAGTAATCCTCCACGGTTTCGGCACGCCGGATCTGCTCCACCGAGCCGTCCGGTTTGAGCAGCAGCTCCGCGGATCGCAGCTTGCCGTTGTAATTGAAGCCCATGGCGTGCCCGTGAGCCCCGGCATCGTGGATCACCAGGATATCTCCGATCTCCACCAAAGGCAGCTCGCGGTCGATGGCGAACTTGTCGTTGTTCTCGCAGAGGGAGCCGGTCACGTCGTAGATTTGATCGGGCTTCTGATCCTCTTTGCCCATGACGGTGATGTGGTGATAGGCCCCGTAGATGGCCGGGCGCATGAGATTGGCCATAGAGGCGTCAAGCCCCACGTACTTCTTGTAGGTGTCCTTGAAATGTCGAACCCGGGTAACCAGATAGCCGTAAGGACCCGTGATCATGCGGCCCATCTCCATGTAGATCGCGAGGGGATCCAGTCCTGCCGGTTTAATCATGCTCTCATAGGCCTCTTGGATCCCACGGGAGATAATTCCCATGTCGACGGGTTTCTGCTCCGGCTTGTAGGGGATGCCGATGCCGCCGCCGATGTTTACGAACTCGATGCGAACATCGAGGGTCTTTTTCACTTCCACGACCAGCTCGAAGAGCATCTTGGCGGTATCGACGAAGTAGTTGGGATCCAGTTCATTGGAGGCGATCATGGTGTGCAGACCGAAGCGCTGCACCCCCTTCACCTTGATGATGCGGTACCCCTCGAGCAGCTGCGCCTTGGTGAAACCGTATTTGGC
>CAZKCQ010000046.1:0-13959 GCA_964551205.1 uncultured Spirochaetaceae bacterium | reverse complement strand
ACCCCGCGCACCTACACAGGTTGGGTAGAAATGTGTAGCTGAAGAGACGGTCTCCGACGGCGCCGATCACCATGCTGACCTCGCTCAGGCTTCGTCTGCTCCTCCGATGGGTGAGGTCCATCTGTATACTGGAAAAAGAGTTACGGAGCACAGAGGTGGTTTTCCGTAGTCTCCCCGCCTGAATCCGGGCCATATCCGACCCCGCGCACCTACACAGGTTGGGTAGAAATGTGTAGCTGAAGAGACGGTCTCCCACGGCGCTGATCACCATGATGACCTGGCTCAGGCTTCGTCCAGTCCTCCGATGGATCAGGTCCATCGTGTCGTTGCGAGCGCAGGAAGTGGCCTCGTCCAGAGTGGGACCCAAGCCGACGGTCACGAAGCGCTCATCGATCTCCTCCACCACGTAGGGGACATACGCTCGGTGAAGTATTACACTCCCTTTACAATGCACCCGGGCCGCGTCGGCTCCGTTGTCATCAATCGAGGCTGCCTCGGCCGATGCCCTGGGCTACGTTGTCATGTTAGATACTTCGGGCAATATTGAACGTACGGTATTCCGTACGGAGGCAAATGATGGCGGCTATAAATGCGACCAACGCAAGAAAGAATCTGTATAAGTTGATCAGGGAAGTTGGCGAATCGCACGAGCCAGTCACGATTACCGGAAAACACAGCTCGGCGGTTCTTGTCAATGAAGACGATTGGAACGCCATTCAGGAAACCCTGCACCTTCTGTCTATTCCCGGCATGACAGACTCTATCCGTAACGGTCTCACGACCCCCGTTGACAAGTGCGATTCAGACGTGAACTGGTGAGCTACCGCTTAGTGTTTACCGGACAGGCGCAACGAGACGCCAAGAAGATCTCCCGGGCTGGGCTAAAGAAGAACGTGATCAAGCTCCTTACGATCCTGGAGGAGAATCGCCATCAGGGTCTTCCTCGTTACGAGAAACTGCTTGGTGATCTAGAAGGCGCCTTCTCTCGAAGGATCAATATACAACATCGGTTAGTCTACCAGATTCTCGAAGAAGAGAAGATCATCAAAGTCATTCGGATGTGGACGCACTACGAGTTAGCTGCGGCAGTCCGGCGCCATGGAAGACCGCGGGCACTGGCGATTGCTCGCGTTAGTTGCCCCTTTGTCGGCGGTCAATAACGGCCTACACTTCGCGTTGTCCTTGGCCGGAGTTCGCAAAGGCTCGAAACATTCGGGGACATAAAGGTGTAGGCATTTGACAACAGAAGCGATATGTAAGTGGATTCTCGATCCTTCTGATCCAGTATTCCTTAGGCACCTTCAGGCTTGGTGCGAGGCGTCAAATAGATTTCGTGCCTTTTGCGTACAATACAGAACTAAGATACGGAAGAAATGGAGGACAGCTTCAACGAATGAAGACAAACGCGACTTGTTCAGCGAACTTGCGGTGGCATGTTTACTATGCGGACTGGAGCTTGAAGTTGAATACGAAAAGTATGGACCATCATCCACGTGATATCCTGATCTAACGGTTTTGAGTTCAGGAAAAACGGTAGCGAACTACGAGATTTGCCGAATAAGCGAAACATCTCGCATGTCAGATTTCTGGCGATGGCAGGATACGGTTGGGAAACGCGTCAAACAGCTAAATCTACCGATCTATATCCAACTGAATTGGGATGACCTACGCGATCCGTTGGACGTATTCAATGATCTTCGAGACGCCTTCGATGGTGCCATCGAAGATATTGTAACAGACGTTCGTAGACTGGCTAACGATATATCCCCCGGGGAAGAGCGGACGTGGCCGTTGACCTCTCTCAGAGATGTTATGAGCGTTACCGTGGACTGGTAAGGGAACTCCGGCAGATTCGGTATCATACGTGCCAGGGATCTTTCCAATAATTTATACGCACACAGAATAGGATCGTAAGTTTGGCGATATCATACTTGTTAAGTTGGGTCAAATGAGATCGGGAGAGTCGAATGCCATTGTCGTACACATTACGATTACAACACACGACGATATTGATGTTGTTGATGGGGTACGAAAGCTGATCAACGCACCGGATACTTTCTTTGAGAAGTGGCCTGAGGTTAGGAATAGGTCGGATTTTATAGATAAGTTTCGACATCTTTCAACGGTGGTTGTTCGTAGTATTTGGACGAGTCAGGGAAGGCCTCGAAACGAGATAGTCCAGAATGGTGGTACTGAATGTTCTTTTCCCGAATCACTCTCCAATTACCTACGTACTGCGGACATATGATGACTGGAATTTAAGGACTGAAGTTTCGTCTGGGTTGGATCAAGACTTCAATGACAGCCGCGTTGTCTTCGTGAGCGGGAGAGCGGAGGAAGATCATATATACGACGCCAGAGAGATTTAAAACCGCGAGAAGGGGCACATCGGCCGATTTCTCGGGGGTTCGGAATTCGCCCTTAAGCTAGTAAGTCAAGTGTTTTTTGTTCCTATACCTCCTGCAATACCAGATAGTTCTCCCACTGCAGTTCATATCGCGCCGGTTTCGCCGGAGTCATATCTTAGCCGTCTTCGCAGCATAATCATGTCCCGAAGGGATGTCGCAATCACTACCCGAGATTCCCGAAGGAGCTCATGCCAAGAACGCGCTTATCCCTTCGTGGACGATACCGTCTTCCTTCGAGGTTCCTGATATTCCTCCCCCTTTTTCAGAATCCACCAATACGTAGCCTCCGCTAAAGGACGGGCCACAGCGCCTACCGCCTTCTGGTGTCTCTTGCACTGGCGTATCCTCAAGTATAGCCGACTGACGTGGCGAAAAGGTCGAAGACGATGAGTGAGACAAATGACGTTCGCTACTTCGATGAATCCCCACTTGAGGTATCGATTGACATCCGGTCGAAGCTGTCCATAATAGGTCTTCCCCCCAGAGCTATATACCCTCGGTGTTGTCCCTGAGTAGGCAGCAGACCGAGAGGCGCTGGGAAACCGACCGATGTCTCCTGCTTCTAAGAGGATAACCACAGAGAGGATGAGCCTCATACCCGGTAGCGTTTGTAGAATATCCAACTGCCGGTTTGCGGCGAAGGTCTCTTTCATCCCCTGCTCAAAAAGATCGATCTGCGTTTGCACCAGCTCCAGCATCTCCAGGAGCCTTTCGATGGAGAATCGACTATGGGGTGGGAGAAGACTGAGGCTCATCTGCAGTTCTTCCTGCCCTCGCTTACGAAGGCATCGCTGGCCCCATCAATGGTGATGCCGTACTTGGCCAGAGTGGCATGAATGCGGTTCTTCAGTCGCGTTCACTCCTTACTCAGTACCATGCGCGTACGCGGCAGATCTCGTAGATCCCGAATCTGTGCTGGCGGAATCCACACCATAGGAAGCGTCCCTGTCCTCTGCAGACGATTCAACCCGTGACAGTCGAGTTTGTCAGTCTTGTTCACCGAGGCCAGCATCATCATCGCACGACGCGCGTGGACTAACTGCGGAAACATACCCGCCGCCTCGATCTTCCCGTAGATGCAGCTCTTGGCGACCTACCCGCCCAGCTCGGATTATCGAAACCACCAGTTATCAGTTCAACTAAGGTAAAACCCTTTTAGTAAGCCCCTGTGGGCACATCTTTTTCTGTATAAATGCTTCTGCGTATTTAACCCCTGCCTGAAGCCCTCTGAACCTTGCAATCAATTTTATTACCTCGATAGCGTCGTAATTATGTACCTTCCTTAACCACTCGATTTGAGATTTGTTTTCCAGCATCATTTTAATCTTAATGTCGATGGCATCTGATATGTCGACATATTCAGAGGGATTGAAATCAATTCCGGCTTCAGTGTCCATATAATAGAGGTATGGCAATCTATCAGTTGGAGGATAACCTGTTTTCCATAGTTCGAGATTTGCCAGATAAGACGCTTCAAATACCAACCTGCTTACATTTATGTGGTCTGTGTGATAATCATCGGGAGAGTGCGTTATTATTAGATCAGGATTTGCCTGCCTGATTACATCAATTATCTTCAGTCTAGAATTAAGGTCCAATACGACTTCGCCATCAGACATTTCGCCCCAGATGGACGTTGCTCCGATTACTCTTGCTGATTTTATTGCTTCTTCTCTCCTAATTTTTGCCAATTCGTCCGGTCTGTAAGTGGAACTCCCCTTATTACCGTCACAAACATGGCACATGAATATTTCATAACCTTTTTTGCTATAGATAGCTAATGTCCCTCCGCAAAGGAACTCAATATCATCAGGATGAGCTCCAACAGCAAGAACTCTCATTTGTTTAATCCCCTATCTTTTTTATTGTTGTATCATAAAGCTTAAATATGTTTATTACTATTTAATCGACACCGATAGAGACGATGTTGTAAAAAGCAAGGAACTATTACTATCAAGAATATCTAGTTTGAAAATGTATCTACCCGATTCAATCCCTAAACCATTAAGATTAATTTCCCAGGATCTGCTATATATTTGCGAGGGTGATACTGCTGTGACCGGCTCTGAAACTATTTCATTTAAGATATTCCCTTCTAAATCGGTCAAAGAAACTACTAGATCTATATTCTCATAATCTCTGCTGCTTCCCAGTTGTGATTGTATTGTCAAAGTAGAGTCACTACTAATTTCATAATATTGCTTTTCCGTTTGTATCCACCCGGCAAAAAAAGTGTCCGCCATTGCCACATCTTGCATGTCCTTTAAAACATAAAAATAAGTAACATAATCAATCGACCCATTTGAAGGTATTGATAAGGAGTCCTTATAGTTCTCATAATTCACAGTAGGTTCTCCGCCGATGGTGTGTTTATAGTCTTTCCCCCATGACCATATATGAATACCATCAAAGAAATCATTCGGTTTCCACAGCTTTATAAGCGTGTCTCCTGTATCATGATTTGTAACAGCGCTAAATGGTCCTGACATATTATCTACCAATACATTAAACGATCCGAAATGCTTGAAATCACTCCAGTTACTCCATGTCTGAGGCCAGGAAACTCTCTCTCCCTCTATGCCCATCCAGTTATCAATGCTCCGCCCAATAGTCACTTCATAAGTAGGGATTACAAAACTACAATTGTCAGTCAGTTCCCCGCCTGCAGCAATTATTGTAAAATCATTAAAACCGATATCTAGAGCGTCTTCTCTCTTGCTACTTATTTTTGTCTTTACTTGTACTAAAGAGGAATCCCTTTCGACAGTGACCCATATTTCTCCAACTGCTTTGTTATCAGGATGTTCGCCCCACATATATACCTCAACGATATCGGGGCCTTCATGCAATAATTTGTACTCCAGGTCATAAGGCTGTCGGTCCCTGGGATTCCACGGAAGCGAAAGGTAGTATCCTCCGAATTCAACAACATAGTCATTATTTTTTAATATCGGCATCGGTTTTGCATTTCTATGGAACTCATTACTGCCAGTTGATTTAAAAATATAGTCAAAGAGAATACGACCTCTATGTGGAACTATAGATATTTTTATATACTTGTTTTCTATTTCAATTATTTCAGGGTAAGTTTTCGTAGTTCTTAATTCCGCAACAGGCATAATATATTCATCAGTTCTTACAATAACACTTATGTCTTCAGAAGGTGAAAGACCTACCTTTTTGATAGGACTGGATATAACCTTTACGTTTTCTGTTGTTTCACAACCGATTATATTGAAAATAGTAAACACCACAAAACATATTCCGGAGACAATCGACTTAATTTTATTTACTCTTGACATAAACCAACCTCCTTTCCCTTATTTTTCAAAATAGTAACAAGCCTTGGTGCTTTTCATCAATATCCAGCGCATTGAACATTATGTTTATTGCTTTTACTTATTGCTTTACTGCGCCAGCCATCACGCCTTTTATGAAATGTCTCGCTACAGGAAAGAAGAATATGACCACAGGCAGAATAATTAATACGGATCCTGCTAAAAGTGGCCCCCATTCAATATATTGTTCTGTTGTTAGATTCGCCAGTCCCAGAGCTACTGTTTTATTGGCATTACTTGATAATAAAATGGAAGCAAACATATATTCACCCCAGGCCATTACAAAAGAATATACTCCAATAGTTAAAATACCTGAGGAAGCTAGTGGAATAATAATCTTTAGGAATGTAGCCGTTCTGCTGGCTCCATCAATAGCAGCAGCTTCTTCCAACTCTATTGGTATGCTTTTAAAAAAAGAAGCCAACAGCCAGGTACAGAATGGTGCTGCCAAGGCGGAATAGATAATAATAAGCCCAATATGTTTATCAAGCAATCTTAGATTTGAATATATTTTATAGATGGGAATAAGGACCAGAACAGTGGGAAAAACGTAAATAAATAACATTACCTGCGTCAATGTATTCCCTCCCGGGTAACGAAACCTAGCTAGACCATAGCCACCAAGTGAAGCGATTAAAACGCATGATATTGAAGTTGCTATTGAAATTTTTAAACTGTTAAACAGAAATAAAGGAAAATTCCTCACGGGTGTCCGGGCAGAAATAAGAGATTTGTAATTATTTAAGGTAGGTTTCTCAGGGAAAAACCCGGTACCCTGTTTTATTAACTCTCCAAAAGTTTTAAAAGATGATACGAATATGAATAACATAGGAAATAATATCACGAGTAGTATAAGTATAATTGAAATATGAGTTAGTATCTTCCTTATCTTTTTACGACCCATTACATTCAACTCCTCTTACTGTCTGACTATTCAGATTTCTTCTTTAGGAGAAAGGTACTTGAAATACAAAATACCTATAGTTGCCAGACCTAATACACATATTGTTGCTATAGTTGAACCTTCCCCAAGACGAAATGTCCTAAACGCTCTTCTGTAGATCAACACCGAAAGTGTTTGCATAGATTGGCCCGGTCCTCCCCGCGTAGTAATCCAGATAACATCGAAAGCATTAAAATTCCATACCAAGACTAAGAATCCAATGAACCAAACCATTTTCTCTAATAATGGTAAAGTTATATGGATGAGCAGTCTCCAGAAATTAGCTCCATCCACTCTGGCTGCTTCATATAGTTCCTCAGGAATTGTCTGTAAAGCAGCAAGTGTCAACAAGACTCCCCATGGCAGCCATTTCCAGGAATTGAATATTACAAGAGTTGCCATAGCTGCATCAGGCGAACCTAGGAAATCTACACGTCTTCCTATGTGTTTTAAGATCTCGTCGAAAATCCCGACCCCGGGCAGCAACATCCACCTCATCGCGACAGCCATCCCGACCATAGGAACAATCCATGGAAGTAGTATGCTTGTCATTATAAAATGGATGCCTTTAAGTTTCTGGTTTAAATAAATAGCCAATAATGTCGGTACTAATATTTGAACTATTGCACTGGAAAGTGTCCAGATTAGTGTGATTCTAACACTCCTCCAAAAAACAGGGTCACTTAATATTAACCGGTAATTATCTAATCCAACAAATGTCCCTTCCAGGGCACCAAGCCTGATATTATAAAAAGATGCCATAATTACCCTGATCAAAGGATACAAAAAAACTATACCTATCAAAGAAAATATTGGAGAAATATATAAATATTTGATCAGATTAGGACTTCCATATTTTTTCATTTATAGTACTTCCTTCTAGTATGAAAATCCTCCTCTATACCACAACCGGCGCGAGGGTCTGGTCTACTTGGTAGTCGAAGGATTCCAGATGCTTAGTATGGTATCGGCGGAGGCGGTCGCGGTTTATTCGGTCGAAGAAGTCCTCAGCCAGCTCCTGGTAGGGAATCTTGTTCTTCATGACGTGGTAGACGACAGTGAGGATATCGTGACCGACGGCCACCATGGCTCCCTCGTTGCCCCATCGGATGCACAGCCGCCGGTATTGCTCTCGGAAGTAGCTGCCCTTCTTGTGAGAAGCCGCCCAGGCTGCCTCCACCAGAAGTGAGCGCACCCAGGAATTGCTATACCGGGTGGTGGCGCTTCGGTAATTGCCAGCGCTTTCGTTGCTCCATAGACACATCCCGGCCGCCACCGTCGTTGCCGCATCAGGTCTCGCAGCTCTCGAATAGGTTCCGGGGTGATAAAACTACTTTCGGCAGCCCATGCTGCAACATCTGGGCGGTCCACTGGCAGTCCTGCGGGTCGCTCTTGCTCCCCGGCACGTTCTTAATGTTCTTGGCTTTCACCAGGATCATCTAGAAGCCCTCTCTTCCAGGTCTTACTTGCCCTCCAACGCGCCGCGACGCGTCAGGTTGACCGTTATGCTATTCTTGTGCAAGTCCATTCCCGCATAAAAGCGATACACAACCTCCACCTCGTTCCCTCCTTGCCTGCACGAGTCAGGAGCACCCGGCGAAGGCTGCCATAGAAGTAAGTCCAGTGCGCGTGCTCTCCCAGGGCGGGAGGCGACAGTTTTGGATTCCATGCGACTATCCGGGTCAAACTAATTCTTGGGCTTCGCTGCACCATAGACAATCGACCACTGGTTCGTCGTGGCTCCTGCTACTCCAAAGCTTAAATTATACTATCTAGGCATCTATTTTCATGGTTTCGGTTGCTGCGCAGCAGCATGCGAACCTAATACGGCAGTTCCATTTGAAATGAAACTGCCGTTTTGTTAATAGCTTTACATATTGCTTTTATTCATTCACTCCGAGGAACAGGTTTAGAATATTTTTCCATCTCGGCCTGACCCCAGGCGGCTGCCTTTTCTGCTGTCATTTCACCAGTAACCATTTTGTTTACTACCTGCGACAACACATCCGCCCCGATGATATCTCCGATTCCCAGATTTACCCAGCGTCCGCTCTCAAAACCAAACAGAGTTGCGTAATTAAGAGCATTAATTGCTGCTTTATTCATTTCTTCAAATCGTGATACTACTCGATCATTCCAGAATTCGGGAGCGTTCATTGCTGCCCTCGTTGTCGGATAAAAACCACCAGGCTCTGATGTGGTTAAAATAGCATTGATCTCTGGTCGCATAATAAATCTAATGAAGTTATAAGTAGCTTCCAGGTGACCTGGTTTATCCTGGGTCCATTTATAAACGTGTATTTCATTCGGATACGTTAATGTACCAGGTTTGCCGTCGGGTGGGTATGGTTGATCAAAACCAGCATAGTCATCACTATCCAACTCCAATGCAAACCGTCTTTGGACCGACGGGAAATAAGTCGTCAAGCCCGCTTTTTTTGCCTCTATATTTAGTTCGATTTCTCCCCAACTCCAGCTCTGGGCTCCTGGAGGATTATATTGATAGAGATCATTATACATGTTCAAAGCCCTGATTGTTTCAGGACTGTCAAATACTACATTTCCATCATCATCAAAAAACCGTGAATTGACAGCTGCCATAAAAGGATAGATCTGTTCTGCGGTCAGCAAATTAACAGCACCACTAAGTGCAACACCGTAGACATCATTATCTGGATCATAGATCTTTTGGGCATATTCCAGATATTCATCCCAGGTTTTAGGCGGGTCGGTTGTACCGACATAGTTCTCCAAAAGACTGGGTACAGTTGTCAGGAGAAACACCATCGTAAAGACATTGACACCCCAGAGTTCACCTTTGTAAGAATAAATCGACTCCTGCTGTCCTATAAACTGATATTCTTTATCAAGTTCAGTGGCAATATCTGTTAATGGTATTATCGAATTAAGAAGGTAATTGGTTATCACCAGTTCAGGACTTGAAAATTGGAATGCCGGACCATCTCCTGATTCTACGGCTGCAATAGTTTTTGGCCATGCATCTTCCCACATAACGATTTCCTGTTCCAGTGAAACATTCGGATATTCCTGCTCATATAAGTCAATGATTTTTTGGAATGCAGCTACACGGTGTGCAGGAGCTTCATGGTGCCAGAATTTCAACTCAATTGTCCCTTCCTGAGCCATTTTCCCTTTGGTTTCTTTGGCCCCACCTGCAAAGGCAATCATCACGGTGAGGACGAGCAACAGAACAACAAGCGCCCACCTGTACATACGATTCATTTTTTCTCTCCTCTCTTTCTCTTGAGCTTTTTCCTTCCCCCTAACGCCATATGCTTCTCTTTTACTTCGACATTTTCATCCCCTCCTCTCCACGTTATGAAACTACTAATTCGGTTAGATTAGGGATCCCGTTAGTACATCTTTACTTTGTGCCATGCCTCTTCCTCAAGTTCTGCATTGTCATCATCACCACTTAGCACGTTTGAGCTCACCCATATTTTAGGCGTGACACCTTTTGAAAGCATATACCTGACAGCTTCTTCTTCTATCCGCCGGACAATATAGGCATCTGTAATAGTTGAAATCGGACATATGTCCCTATCAAATCCTACTATTCTCACTACATTATCACCGACAGGGTTATAATCATCTATAAAGAGATCCACTATATCCATCAGATTTTTTTTAGATTCGTGGCGGATATGGTGGTTTTTGGGCATGTCTTCTTGCCAGATCGAGCTTCCGATTCCAATTATTACAGCTTCGCGTCTTTTACATTCTAAAGCTGCATCAATTACTCCAATACCTATCCCGACATTACTGAAGATTATGCAGACATCTCCCTTTTTTACTCGAAAGTAATCAATCAAGGCACCGAAATATCCGTGCACACGCTCAACTCTGGTACTCCTTGCCCCTCCATTCATAGGGGAACTGCTTATATCAAGAGCAGGGTCCACAGTCACGAAACCCCCAGCACGATCACTCATATCAAGAACCGGGATATATGTATGCCCTCCCGTACCTATCAATTTGACATAATCACCCTCAATCATTTTATTACCCATTATTTTTCCGGCTCTTTTAAAATTCTCTGCTTGTCTCTTTTCAATCTCATCAAGGAACTCTTTGCTGATCTCAAGAATACTCTTTCCACTCATTGGGTAATTTCTGGGCCACTCTGCATTTGATTTATTCATCTAATTGCCTTCCTCTAATAGCAAAAGTATATTTAAATCTCGGTCATCCAATAGTTCAGGCTTCGGAGTTGTTTGTATATACTGCCCTCCTCACCCCCTGAAAATTGCTGTGCGCTTTCATATTTATTCATTGTGGGCCAGTTGGGAATCATTTCAACTTACCGAAGTCCCTTTTTTGTACTATCGCAATGATAGTACGGCGGTACTTGGTAGGGGATGTCTAGGTCTATGATTGATCGTTGAGGCCGACTTCCTTCGCCAGCAGCAGAGCTTGCATGCGATCGCGGAGACCGAGCTTGGAGTAGATTATGCTTACATGGTTTTTTACCGTCTGCTCGGCTATGAACAGCTTGTCGGCGATTTCGCGATTGCTGTATCCCCTGGAAATATGGTACAGCACCTCGGTTTCTCTTACACTTAGCTCGCTGAGCACCGATTTTCGCAGCGTGGATACCTGAGTCTCGTCGCCAGGCTCATCGGAGCTGTTCATGACCAGCTTTTTGGCGATTTGCGGAGAAATCAGGACGCCGCCTTTGTAGACCGATTTGACGGCGTTGATAAGATAGGAAGGATGCACATCCTTCAAAATGTAACCGACCGCGCCCAATTGTAGGGTTCGCCACACGTACTCGTTCTTGTCGTAGCTTGTCAGGATCATGATGTGGGTGTCGGGGGACTCCTCCAGGATCATTCTGGTTGCGTCCACGCCGTCGACGTTCGGCATACGAATATCCATGAGAACGATGTCGGGTTTCTTCTGGCGGACCGCATCCAGCACATCGGCCCCATCGTAGACGATGCCGACAACCTCGATGTCTTTGGAGCGCCCCTCCAATACCGTCTGCAAGCACTCGACAAAGAGAACCTGATCGTCTACCAATAACACCCGGATCTTCTCAGTTAGCATGAGCGTCTGCTATGGGTAGCCAGGCGGAAACCAATGTCCCTGCCTGCAGTTTTCCCGTAACCTGGAGGCTTCCCCCGAGCTGCTCTATCCTTTCACGCATTCCCGTTATGCCGTACCCCTCCCTGAGCTCGCTAAAGCCCACACCGTCGTCCTGAATGTTGATGCGCAAGCCTCCTTTCTCCAGATTCAACGAAATGGTAATCCTCCGTGCATTACCGTGTCGAAGTGCGTTGGTCATTCCCTCCTGCACTAACCTGTACACTATTACGTTCTCCGTTTCTCCAAAGCTCCAAGGGGCGTCTCCTAAATGGAGATTGGTCTCGATATGGGTTGCTTTTTCGAAAGTTTTCACAAGCCTGAAAATGGAACGAAGGCCATTGACTCTGGCCAGTTGGGATGGACGCAGGGCTTCCACGACACGACGGGCTTCCACAATCCCATCCACGGCAAAATCTCTTGCCTGGACAAGCAGATGGCCCAGTTTCGAATTGTCGTTGTTCGCCAGATCAATGCCGGCCTCCATCATCATGACCAGATTGCTCAAAGTATAGGCAGTCGTATCGTGCAGATCGCGAGCCAGACGCTTGCGTTCGGAGGTTATGGCCGCTTCCTCGGACAACGAGGCATACTCCTGTAGCCTAAGGTTCGCCTGTATCAACCGCTGCGACACATCTTCAACATTCTTGCGAAACGACTTGATGGACAGTAGGCGTTTATGAAGATGGAAAAGAATATTGGAGAAAAAAGCACATCCGATCACAGCCAGCGAAGCAGCGATCGCACTCTTCAGTTTCGGAGCAGGCACGGATACTCCCCATGCGCTGAGAGGACGTTTCAGCACCATGAACAGGGTCACCGCGATTGCGGAAACACCAATACTGCTGGCCACCGATACGAAAGAGCATGACACAAGAATAAGGGCTGTAAACAGTGCAAGCTGCTGACCCAGGAACTGTCCCGAAGGAAGTCCCACGAGAACGATCACCAGCAGGGCGATCAGCATTAGGGCCCATCTGGTCGCAAGCTTACGAACAAAGACTATGCCGGCCGTCAGGCCGAAGGAGATAGCAAGTAGTATCAGGCTCTGAGCTTGCCAGTGAGCAGGAAGGCCCAGGCCGATCGACGCCTCCTGGATTTGAAGAAAGGATATGACATGCTCCATCGCGACGACGGCAAGTACAAAGACCCTATACCCCCATTCATTCATTTTATGCTAGTCTGAAAGCGTTCCAGGTGATTCTAATCGAGCCGTAATGATCAGTCAATAACCGCTGCCATGCAGCAGTAGTTCTCAATTTGGCTACTAAAGCAGAGATGGCTTGTCTGATCCGCTTGGACGTATGTTGGCCTCCGGCATTCTGGAATGGTCACGGGTATTGTTGGCCCTGACCGTGCTGAGCACTCTGTAGTCGCTGCTTCTGAAGGAATCCCCGCTTCATTCCGCTGCTAAAAGCAGCGCCGGGTGGGTGAAAAAAAACGGGATGAAGCTTCTGAAGTCATCTAATTTTTGAGCTGGTACATCTGGTATCTCCGCGAAAGCGTCAGCGACCTACTTGAGGTAGCTGATACACCGAGGTTCAGTAACTGATGCCATATGGTGCGATGGTCGAATGAGATCTGAAGCCGTATACTATGGATTCTGAGCGATCACTTGGTCTTTCCTAAACCTATACTACTTATAGCGGATGGCATATCCTCCACCGCTTTTGCGAGATCGTATGCTATCCTCCTAGGTGAGATCTTTTCTGGATCTCCTATGATTCCCTGAGCAATCTGTAGTCGGTTGAAACTAAGGATGTGAAAAATTATCACACCATGGTTTTCGGTATCGATCTGATACGTTTCAGGATGTTTGTGTTTAATCTTCATTCTCCAAATCATTCAACTTTGGAAAAATGCCAAATTTTTGGACTACGCCAAATAGACTGAGGTGGGGGACCGCTGGTGTCGTCATGGAGCAGCCAATCTCGCAGCCAGCTCGATCGCAGCCACCATGCTGTCTTCCGAAGCGGTGCCCTTGCCGGCTTTTCCGAATGCTACGCCGTGATCAACAGAGGTACGGATAATCGGCAGACCAAGAGTTATATTGATGCCACTCACGCTGCTCCACTTATTCTGTTTGTTATCCCAACAGAAGCCTTTCATCTTCACCGGAATATGACCCTGGTCGTGATACATAGCCACCGCTACATCGAATTGG
>CAZKCQ010000045.1:2178-14023 GCA_964551205.1 uncultured Spirochaetaceae bacterium | reverse complement strand
ATACGACTGATCCTGCCCTGGGGCTGGCTGAGAACCGAGGGCTTCCGGCTGAGCTCCTCCCCCTTGCTGAAGGCGGGGGAGCTGGGCGTGGTTGCCCGGCGCACGCGGGCAGCGCCCGCCGGCGTTACCCGGGCAGCGCCCGCCGGCCCGCGGGGAGCCAACGGGGGCGGGAATAAAACCCTTCTCGTTCTGGATAGCGTACCCGAGCAGCAGGACGCGCAGAGCGCGCAGCGCTCCCTCGTGCCGGGGACCACGGTACTCCGGGGAATCTGCCTCCTGGAGGCGCTGGAGTGGGACCCCGGTATGGTCGAGGTTACATCCCCCCAACCTCGGCTGATCGTGGAAGCCGGCGGCCGGCTGGGTGAGCTTCAACGCTGGCTGAAAGCCCGCAGGATCGCCGTCCAGGAAGTCGGCGATTTGGCCCCATACCGCAACGCTCTGCACATCCGGGATCTGCTGGCCCTGCCGGTAGCTCTCTGCCACTCCACCGCCGGCAACTTCCTGTCCTACCCCGAAGGCAGGGAAATCGCGGTGTCGCTTCTGGAAGAGGGCCTGCAGCTATACGCCCACAGGGGTCTGCCGCTGGGCAAGCTCCCGCTTCTGGACCCACGGGATCTGCTGCAAAGACTCAGGCGTAAACCCCAGGAGTTCGACAAGGCCCGGACCTTTCCCGACAGAGCCTACGGCGAAGCGCTGCAACATCTGCTGGCCGGTGATGCCAGGGCGGCAAAGCAACCCCACGATCGGATCGTCCGCATGTCCGCCCAGACAGGCATCGATCCCAGGTGGAACTGGGCTGTTGCCCAGAGGATTAACCGGGCGATCCGGGTGGGCTTCTACCGGGATCCCGTGGAACTGTACAACGCGTTACAATGACGGTCGACTGCGGCGTGGCCGGAAGAGGAGATTGCGATGTCATCGTAATAGCCCAGCGCAAGGAGGAGTAGACAGATGCAGGAGAGCTTTCCAAGAAGGGTAGAAGAGGCTGCGCGATCCGTGCTTTCGAAGCATGAGCAGAGGCCGGCGGTGGGATTGATCCTGGGCTCCGGTTTGGGATCCTTCCTCCGGTCCGTGGAGGGAACTGATATCCACTACGGGAAGATCCGGGGTTTCCCCGTTCCGACCGTGGAGGGTCACGCCGGGTTTTTGCGCCTGGCCCCCTCGGTCGCCGTTATGGCCGGCCGTTTCCACTTCTACGAAGGCTGGAGCATGGATGATATCGTGCTTCCGGTTTTTCTGCTACACGCCCTCGGGGTTCGCACCCTGATCGTCACCAACGCCGCCGGGGGTATCAAGGACAGCTACAGCGCCGGTGAGCTCGTGCTGATCAGGGATCATATCAATCTCCTCGGGGTGAATCCTCTCCGGGGTCCCAACCCCGAGAGCTTCGGACCCCGCTTTCCGGATATGACGGAAAGTTATTCCGGAAGGCTGCGGCTCCTGGCCGGGGAGGTGGCCGCGGAGAAGGGCGGGGAGCTGCAGGAGGGCGTATACGCCGCCTTTGCCGGGCCTGCCTACGAAACCCCTGCGGAGGTGCAAATGGCCCGGGCCATGGGCGCGGATCTGGTTGGCATGTCCACGGTTCCCGAGGTGATCGCGGCCCGCTATCTGGACATGGAGGTATTGGGGCTGTCGTTGGTGACCAACATGGCCGCCGGCATCCTCGATAAACCCCTCAGCCACCGGGAGGTTATGGAAACCGCCGCGGAGGCGGCGCCCCGGCGCGCGACGCTGCTCGAGGGCATCCTCGCCCGTCTATGCGGATAGATAGTCGCTTCACCCCGGAGGCGGTCCGTCAGCTGCGGGGGGCGATCGAAGAAGCCTTCGGGAATGAGGTTCTGGTTGCCGGCCGTCTGGACGCCCAGCGCAGGGTCGTGGCTGTCACCGTGGGCGCCCGGGGAACCTCTCAGAGCGTTCCCGCGCTGAAACCGTACCTGGACAGCGGGGATGTGGTGATCCACAATCACCCTTCGGGGATCCTCGAACCCAGCGCGGCGGATCTACAGATCGCCTCCCGACTGGGCGATGAGGGTATCGGATTCTACATCGTAGACAACTCGGTGCGGGCTCTGTACGTGGTCGCCGAGCCGGTCACGGCCAGGCAGCTGTCCTCCCTTGATGCCGAGCAGCTGGCGGGGCATCTGGAACCTGGCGGAGCGTTCAGCGGGATCTATCCGGCGTTCGAAGCCCGGGAGAGCCAGGTAGAGATGCTGAAGTTCGTCTGCGGAGCCTTCAACGCCGGCGAGCTGCGGATTGCCGAAGCCGGAACCGGTGTCGGCAAGTCCCTGGCCTACCTGATTCCCGCCTTTCAGTGGGTCCTGGAGAACGATGAACGGGTGGTCATCTCCACCGCAACGATCAACCTACAGCAGCAGCTGGTGGACAAGGACATTCCCCTGGTCAGCCGGATCCTGGGAAGGAATCCCGGGTACATGCTGGTCAAAGGTCGGGGGAACTACCTCTGCCTGAACAGGGTCCGGGAGGCCCTGGAGGAAACGACCCTCTTCGACGAGGAGGACGATGCGCTCCAGGCCATCCAGGCCTGGTCCGCGGCCACGACCACCGGCAGCCGCAGCGAGCTTCCCTTCTACCCCAGCGACGAGCTGTGGTCCCGGGTCTGCTCGGAGGCGGATGCCTGCCTGGGGCTGCGCTGCGCCAGCCGGGAGGGGTGTTTCGTGCTTAAGGCCCGCCGGGAAGCGGCGGCCTGTAGGGTTTTAGTGGCCAATCATCATCTCCTTTTCTCGGATCTGGCCCTGCGCCTGTCCGGGATGGGTTTCGACACCGCAGCGGTCCTGCCTCCTTTTCAACGCATCATCTTCGATGAAGCCCACAACGTAGAGAGGAACGCCACCTCCTACTTCTCTGAATCCTTCGCCCGTGGCCAGATCATGAAGTACGCCGGCAGGCTGTACAGGGAGAAGAAAGGCCGCAGGAGCGGATTGCTCCTGGCCCTGGAAAAGGTGTTCGGTCGCAGCGGACAGCTGGCCGAGCTGCGCCAGCTTCTCGCTGCGCTTGCGGACAAATCCTCCCTCCTCGATGCCAAAGCGGCCCGGTTGCTCGGATCCCGGACCACCTTCCGTCTGAAGTCCGCGGCCGGCGATACCGCCGACGTCGGTCCTGCCCTCTCCGAGCTGCTCCTGGAACCGCTGACCGATCTGGCCGTTACCATCACCACCCTGCAGGCCCGTTTTGCCCGGGTCGTGGAGGGATTCCCTGCGGAACAGGAGGAAAATCCGCTGGTGTTCGAGAGCCGGCTGCAGATGAGACGTTTGGGCCGGGTGGCCGAGATCTGCCAGCGTTTTCTGCGCTACCAGGAGAACCGGGAGGAGATATACTGGCTGGAATCAAGAAAAAGCTTTCGGGGTGAAACCTACGTACGATTCGTCATAACGCCGTTGGATGTCTCTACGGTGATGAAACAGGCCGTGTACGAACCGTATGAAACCGTCGTGTTCACCTCGGCCACACTAACCGTGGGTCGGCGCTTCGACTATTGGAAAAACCGGCTTGGCCTGGCTTCCCCGGCCGTCAGGAGCAGCGCCGAAGCGGTTTTTCCATCTCCCTTCGACTACCGTAAGAGGGTGTTCTTGGGCATTCCCAAGGAAGCCCCCGAACCGGAGGAGGAAGACTTCCCGAGCTTCTTGACGGAGTTTATCCGGGAAGCCCTGCTCGTCTCTGAAGGGAGGGCACTGGTGCTGTTCACCTCCTACTCGCTCCTTGATTTCGCCTTCTCCGGGATCCAGCCGGAACTGGCCGAAACGGGACTCCTGGTGATGCGCCAGGGGGATGATGAGCGCCACCGGCTGCTGGACCGCTTCCGGGAGGAAACGGACAGCGTCCTGTTTGCCACGGATTCCTTTTGGGAGGGAATCGATGCACCGGGGAAGTCTCTGGAAGTGGTTGTATTGACCCGCCTGCCCTTTCGGGTTCCCACTGATCCGATCATGGAGGCCCGAACCGAAGCTATAGAGGAACGGGGGGGCAACGCCTTCTGGGAACTGGCCCTGCCGGATGCCATAATACGTCTACGCCAGGGTTTCGGCAGACTGATGCGCCGCCGGGACGACTACGGAGCCGTGCTCATCCTCGATCCCAGGATTGTCCGCAAAGCCTACGGGCACTTTTTTCTGGATTCCCTGCCGGAGACCCGCACGGTTGTCTCTTCGGTTCAGGGCGTGCTGCAAGCCTTCGAGGATTTCATCGTATCGATGCGAAGAAAAGAGGAGCTCCCCGACTAGCGGGTGCTCCCCTTGACCGATCGCAACAAATCGTAGGTAGAAGAATCTACACTATGACGGCCAGGATGTCCGACATCTTCACGATCAGCTGCTCTTCCCCATCGACTTTGATGGTGGAACCCGCATACTTGTCGTAAAGCACCCGGTCTTTTGCTTTGACCTTGATCGATTCGTCGTCACCGACGGCTATCACCACACCCTCTTGGGTCTTTTCCTGTGCGGTCTGAGGGATGTAGATCCCGCCCGCGGTCTTGGTTTCCCCTTCGACCATCTTTACGAGTACACGATCACCGAGAGGTTTGATTTTCATCTTCTGTTTCCTCCTGATTCTATACAGCTTTTAGGTTTAAAAAGATTTATGGGTGTTTGTATTGAGAAATATACAGAATTAGTTCGGGAATCGTCAACAAATCCGGTCCACATTTTTCTTTTCTCAGAACAGTTGCCGTTTCCCTGTCGGGGAGTGTATTTTTTAGTAATGGATCGGTGGACCGTTGATTTTCATCGTGGGATCCGCTATCTGTCCGGACACGATCCGGCCAGCGCGATCCTGTTTTTCTCCCGAGCCGTGCAGAACTGCCCGCTGAGCCGATCCGCTGATCTCACAAAGGCGCTGTACTACCTGGGCATCGCTCTGCAGCGCATCGGGTACGGCAGCTCGGCGATCCGCAGCTGGGTTACCTCCCAGAGAATGAAGAAGCACGGGCATACCCGGGCTCTCCTGGATCGCTTCTGCAATGATTACGGGATGGCAAAGCAGGACTGCGCAGCTCAGGATGACTGGCAGGCTTTCTATTCGATCCAACTGATGCGCTATCTGCGGGGTTTCAAGAAGCGAACCCTCTCCGATCGCAGCGAGCGCTCAATGATCTACGACATCGTCCGGGAAGCCTGGAAAGGGCTTCAGGCCTCTGGGGCTCTGGAGGGACGTACCCCGGAGGAGAAGTATGAGATCTTTCAAAATACGAAGATCGAGTTTCCCCTCTTCTACTACGGTCGTCTGAGGGACCCGATTGTGCGGGTAAATTTCTCCGAAGGCAGACGGTACAAACCGGGGGATCCCTGCCCGTGCGGGAGCGGTTTGCAGTTCAGCCGCTGCTGCGGGCGCAATCCCGGTGAAGACGAGCTTTCGATTGGGTTATTTTGATACAGCTATAAAGAATTTTGCGATAGGTGGGGCATTTTGACTCATTTTTGCACCGCCCGATAAATCCACTTTTTTTCTCTTTATAATTCTATATCCTGTAAAAAGTTATTTGAGGAAATTTGTCGTTTATGGCACGTATGTTGCATGTTGAATATTAAAAGTGGAGGAATAAATGTCAGCAGCAACTAAAATGATTCAGCCCCAGAGAGATACACGCAACAGCGATGAAAATATACTCTCGATCTATCTCAAAGAGATCAACAAGGTTCCCCTTCTGACCCGGGAGGAGGAGCAGAACTACGCCCGCAGGGCTGCAGCCGGGGAAAAAGTAGCCAAGAACAAACTGATCCAGGCGAATTTACGCTTCGTCGTGAATGTAGCCAAAAAATATCAGAATCAGGGATTGCCCCTGGCCGACCTGATCAGTGAGGGAAACATAGGCTTGATGAACGCCATCGAGCGCTTCGACGTCTCCAAGGGTTACCATTTCATCTCTTACGCGGTTTGGTGGATACGCCAGGCCATCCTGAAGGCGATCTGCGAGAAGTCGCGGATGATCCGCCTGCCCCTCAACCGCGCCAATGAGCTGGTGCAGATAGAGAAGATGAGGAAGGAATTGCAGAGCGGATCCAAAGGGGATCCGGAGATCCATGAGATTGCCAAGGCTCTGGATATGAGAGAGGAGCACGTGGCGGACCTGATCAACATCTCCCGGGACATGGTATCTCTGGATACGCCGATCTACGACGAGAAGGACTCCTCGATCCTTAGCGACTTCGTTGAGGACAAGGGCCAAAAGGCTCCGGAGGAATCGGTCATAGACCGCTCGCTTCGGGAGGAGATCAACTCGGTTTTAAACACTCTGAGCGGCAAAGAGGCCGACATCATCCAGTACCGGTTCGGACTGAACGGCAAGCGTCCCATGTCCCTCAAGGAGATCGGGAACCGCTATAAGCTCACAAAGGAGCGGATCCGGCAGATCGAAAAGAAGGCTCTGAAGAGGCTTCAGCATCCCTCCCGCAGCCACACCCTGCGTTCGTATCTGGCCTAGTTGGCGGTGTCACTCTGGGCGCTTCAGGTGTATCCAGGGCATCGGATGCAGCTGTCGGCGCAATCGCTGCCGGATCGACAGCCGCATGCAGCAAGACGGCGTCTTCCGGCCCATAGATCGATAGAAACAGACCAAGGTACCTGGCTCATAAAACCGGGTACCTTTTTTTATTCCGATAGCCGCTGATTCACCCCCCCGGGAGCAAAAGCGAATTGACAGAGCCTGCTAATTTAATTAGATTTGAACACGTCTTCCAACATAAAATCATAAAAGGTGGGTTTCCATGGCAAAATCGGTAAAGTACGTCTATTTTTTCGGCGGCGGCAAGGCGGAGGGCGAGGCCGCGATGAAGAATCAACTGGGCGGTAAAGGCGCCAACCTGGCGGAGATGACCAATCTGGGCATCCCCGTACCTCCCGGCTTCACGATTTCCGCCGATGTTTGCGATCTATTCTACAAGAAGAACAAAAAATATCCGGCCGGCCTGGACAAAGAGGTTCAGGACAATTTGAAAAAGCTCGAGAAACTGATGGGCAAGAAGCTCGGCGATCCCAAGGATCCGCTGCTGGTGTCCGTACGGTCCGGCGCGGCGATCTCCATGCCCGGGATGATGGACACGGTGCTCAACCTCGGTCTGACCGATAAGGCGGTGGAGGGACTGGCCGCCCTTTCGGGTAACGAGCGCTTTGCCTGGGATGCCTATCGTCGCTTCATCCAGATGTTCGGCGATGTGGTGCGGGAGGTTCCTCACCACTCCTTCGACGACGCCCTGAATGCGGTGAAGAAGAAGAAGGGCGTGGAGGAGGACCTTGATCTGGATGCCGAGGATCTGAAGGAGGTGGTCAAACGCTACAAGGCGATCTACAAGAAGCATACAAAAGAAGATTTCCCCCAGAAGCCTATCGAACAGCTCTGGGCATCCATCGACGCAGTGTTTGGTTCCTGGAACAATCCCAGGGCCATCAAGTACCGCCAGATCAACGAGATCAAGGGACTGCTCGGCACCGCGGTGAACGTTCAGACCATGGTCTACGGGAACCTGGGAGATGATTCCGGTACCGGGGTGTGCTTCACCCGGGATCCCTCAACCGGAGCGAATGAGTTCTATGGTGAGTACCTGATGAACGCCCAGGGTGAGGATGTCGTGGCCGGTATCCGCACCCCCCTGAGCCTAAAGCTCCTGGCCAAGAGAAATCCCAAGATCTACAAACAGCTCGACGCCGTGCGCCTGCGCCTGGAGAAGCACTACAAAGACATGCAGGACATGGAGTTCACCATCCAGCAAGGAAAGCTGTTTCTGCTGCAGACCCGCACCGGCAAGCGTACCGGACCGGCCGCGGTGAAAACATCTGTAGACATGGTGAAGGAGAAGCTGATCACCAAGGAACAGGCGGTGATGAGGGTGTCCCCGGATCAGCTCGATCAGCTTCTGCACCCGATGATCGATCCCAAAACCCGCAAGGGAATGAAGGCATTGGCCAAGGGCTTGAACGCCTCCCCCGGAGCGGCCAGCGGCCGAATCGTTTTCACCGCGGACGAGGCGGAGGAATGGGCCAAGAGCGGCAAGAAGGTGCTCCTGGTCAGAAGGGAGACCTCTCCGGACGACATCGGCGGTATGCACGTTTCCCAGGGGATTCTCACCTCCACCGGGGGCATGACCTCTCACGCGGCGGTTGTGGCCCGGGGGATGGGCACCCCCTGTGTGGCCGGCTGCAAAGCCGTAGCCATCGCCGGCAACGTGGCCACCATAGACGGCAGGAAGTACAAGGAGGGGGAGTGGCTGACCATCGACGGTTCCACCGGTGAGGTGTTCGAAGGGGAGGTGAAGCTGGTCCAGGCCAAGGTCAGCGGTGAGTTGGCGGTATTCCTGGCCTGGGCAGATGAGATACGGCTGGTCGCTACGCGTTCGGGGATCAAGGAGAAGGGTTTCCGCGTTCGGACCAATGCCGACCTGCCCCGGGATGCCAAGGTGGCCCGGGACTTCGGAGCCGAGGGCATCGGCCTGACCCGAACCGAGCACATGTTCTTCGAGGAGGGACGGCTGGAGATCTTCCAGGAGATGATCGTGGCCGAGGATCTGGAAGCCCGGAAGAAGGCGCTGAAGAAGCTCCTTCCCCTGCAGAAGGGCGATTTCAAGGGCATCTTCAAGGCCATGGATGGGCTTCCCGTCACGGTCCGCCTGCTGGATCCGCCCCTGCACGAGTTCGTTCCCAAGACCAAAGAAGACACCAAAGCCCTGGCCGACAAGATCGGCATTTCCGTAAAGCAGCTCCAGGCCAAGATCGACTCGCTCCACGAGCTCAATCCCATGCTCGGTCACCGGGGATGCCGCCTGGGCGTGACCTATCCGGAGATCTACGACATGCAGGTTCAGGCTATTGCCGAAGCCGCCTGCGAGGTGGCCAAGAACGGGGTCAAGGTTCTGCCGGAGATCATGATTCCCCTGGTCGGCGTGGACGTGGAGCTGGATATGCTCCGCAAAAACGCCAAGCGGATCGTGGAAGAGGTAATGGCCAAGAAGAAAGTCAAGCTGGACTACAAGATCGGCACCATGATCGAGATTCCCCGGGCTGCCCTGACCGCCGACCAGGTTGCCAAGGTAGCGGAGTTCTTCAGCTTCGGTACCAACGACCTGACCCAGATGACCTTCGGCTACTCCCGGGATGACGCCGGTGTGTTCCTGCCCGAGTACGTGGAAAAGGGCATTCTGGAGCGGGATCCCTTCCAGTCCCTGGATCAACAGGGTGTGGGTCAGTTGGTGGAGATGGGCGTGCAAAAGGGCCGCCTGACCCGAGGGGACCTGAAGGTGGGTATCTGCGGCGAGCACGGCGGGGATCCCAATTCCATCGACTTCTGCTACCGGGTGGGTATGAACTACGTAAGCTGTTCACCCTACCGGGTCCCCATCGCCCGTCTGGCAGCCGCCCAGGCCGTGGTGAACAACAGGAAGTAGAGACAGCGGGACGCCTCATCCCAGAGAACAACGGAGCAAATCTAGCCGGGTTGGAAAAACCATGACTTTGAATGAGATCCGAGATTTCATGGAAAAACAGGGAATCCCTGGACGAGATCTCCACAATCTACCCAGTTCGGAAAAAAGTTTTCCCGATGGTTGCAACTTCCGCATAGAAATTGCGGGTATTGAACGGGCCTCAACACTGCGGGGGATGATCGAGGAATCCCAGAAACGCGGCGTAGTAGTACATCGGGTGATCGCTACCGTGGGGGGCTCAACCTTCTGCGATATGGCTGAGCTTCAGGATATGGCAGCGATGGCCGCTGAACAACGTATCGAAGTTGTGATGACGGTAGGTCCGCGCAAAGCCTGGGACGCCGGAAGCAAAGAAGGGGTAAGCCCAGAAGGAATGATGCAGGGATTCCGTCTCCGCGGTTCTGACTATCTCTCCTATTGGATCGCCGATATGTTGAGAAGCATCGAGGCAGGTTTCCGGGGATTCCTGGTGTATGACGAGGGTATTCTGGAACTGGTCAGCACGATGCGCGAGCAAGGACTGATTCCGCAGAACACTGTGTTCAAATTCTCCGTATTTGGAGGATGCTGTAACGCCGCTGGTGCGAAATTGGTTGAGTCAATCGGAGCTGATTCGCTGAATCCTCTATCAGACACCAGTCTCCCAATCATGGCCGGGATCAGAAAAGCGATTGATATCCCGTTGGATATCTACTTGATCGTGGTTGATTCTTTCGGTGGAACAAATCGGATCTATGAGGCTCCGGAGCTCTGTCGCGTCGCTTCCCCCTGTTATTTCAAGATAGAGCCGGGCACTTCTGAAGCCGAAATATACAAGCCGTGGGTGTCCGAGGAGTTTCATGCTGGGTTTGTCCGACAAAAGGTGAAGATCGCATCTATTTTACTGGAAATCATGGAGAGGCATGGGCAAAACGCACGTGTATCGGCGGCCGGGCCTACCGACTTGGCCGTGCCGGAACCCCGAGGAAAGTAGAGAATCCAATCTATCAGGCAGAAGAAGGTTGTTAAATCAACCTGGACGCCCCGTAGGTTAAATTGTTACCTTTGACACCTTTAATTTTTAGCTAAAATAGCAGACTTAAATACCCGATGAGAGCCGAAATGATTCGATTCTTTCGGAACTCGATTTCCGTTCTTTAAATAGCCCTTCCTGACCATTGTCTCTGCGTTCAGGATGGCTGCGCCTGCGGCTCCGCGGACAGTGTTGTGTCCGAGAATAACCATCCTATAGTCGAGAACCGGGCACTCTCTCAGGCGGCCGACGAGGGTGGCCATGCCCTTCTGAAGCCAGACATCCCTCGCCGGTTGAGGTCGGTCCTGATCGTCGAGGACCAGAATCGGTTTTTCGGGGGCTGAGGGGAGCTGGAGTTCCTGGGGAAGACCGTAGAAATTATCCAAGGCTCGGCGAATATCCTCCAGCCGGGCTTTTCGCTTTAGTTTGACGGAAAGCGTTTCAGTGTGACCGTCGTATATCGGCACGCGATTACACTGGGCGCTTATTTTTATCGAGGCCGGTTCTATATGATCGTCCTTCAGTACCCCCAGTATCTTAAGGGGTTCTGTCTCGATCTTTTCCTCTTCACCTCCGATGTAGGGAATGACATTGCCCAGGATATCCAGTGAGGGTACACCCGGATATCCTGCACCACTGATTGCCTGGAGTGTGGTCACGACGAGAGCTTCAACGCCGAACTCTTTTTGTAGTGGGGCGATGGCCATAGTAGCGAATATCGTCGAGCAATTGGGATTTGTCACGATTGCGCCCTTGTACTGCTGTCTGTAGATCAGCTCCAAGTGGTCGGGATTTATCTCGGGAATGACCAGAGGAACGTGACGATCCATCCGATGGTTCATGGAATTACTGATTACGATGTGGCCTGCATTTGCATAGGCTTCTTCCGCCGATCCGGCTACGGAGGAGTCCAGCCCGGAAAACAGGATACTGCTTTCCAGGGTATCACTGGTGTCTTTCACTCGGAGGTTGGCTACACTTTTTGGCATAGGTATGCTTTGTTTCCAGCGGCAGGCTTCGCTGTATAGCCTGTCGGCAGATCTATCCGAGGCTACCACCTCCTTCACTTCGAAAAACGGATGGTTGTGCAGAAGTACAATGAACTTCTGCCCGACCGTTCCAGTTGCGCCGAGGATAGCTACTTCACACTTTTCCATTGCATACCTCCATAACGTTCGGTTGGATCGTTAATATGGAGGTGGTACCGCTTATCTGCTTCCAAAAGGCGGGAAACCAATAGCGCTCCACCACACGGTGACAGTCCCTGGGATTTAGCCCAGGCGACCAAGCACGAGATACGGGGCTCTCAGAGCTTTCGGCGGATCACCCCTTTCGCAACGACCTCGACGGAACCCTGTTTCCTCAACCGCGCTACTTATGAGATCCGCGCCTCTATTGATCCAAA
>CAZKCQ010000045.1:0-2078 GCA_964551205.1 uncultured Spirochaetaceae bacterium | reverse complement strand
GAATTGTGAAATCTTAAGCTGTTCCAACGGGAAGAAATGGGAAACCGAAAGGGGTGACATCGAGATCAGGAACGGAACAATAACCGGTGTCGGCGGACACTGCAGGGAAAATGATCATGAGACAGTAATAGATGGGGAGAACAAGATCGCCATGCCGGGTCTTGTCAACGCCCACACCCATTCATATGGCAATCTAGTGAAAACTCTCGGAGAAAATCATCCGTTTGAATCATGGGTGTACTATGCTTTCCTGGCCGGATGTTTCAGTGAGGAGGATCTGTATCTTGGTGTGATGCTTGGCGTAATTGAAATGATCAGAAGCGGGGTGACAACCTGTCTTGACCAGCTGGGGAACAACGAAACCGGAATCGATGCGGCGATCAGGGCCTATCTGGATTCGGGGATGCGCGTGGCTATTGCGCCGATGGTGAGTGACAAAGCCTACTATCAAACCCTGCCGGTCAGGGAAGGTGATTTACCGGAAGACATACTCGAAGCAATGCGGAGAAGGGCAACAACTTCGTTGCCTGCCGCGGTGGAGCTGTGTGAAGCCCTTATTAACAGATGGCATGGAACGGAGGGCAATCTCATTTCAATTCATCCCGGGCCATCGGGACCGCAGAGGTGTTCCGATGAGCTATTAATCGCGCTCCACGAATTGGCGGAGCGGCATGATGTCCATCTGCATACCCATCTATTGGAGTCCAAAATACAGATGATCACGGCATGGGATTTCTACAAGCGGTCTATGGTTGAACACCTGGAAATGCTGGGACTACTGAGCCCCAGGTGGGCGATGGCGCATGCCGTATGGCTAACCGATTCGGACATCGAAAAATTGAGGTCCCACGACATATCCATCATACACAACCCCGAAAGCAACCTGACTTTGGGAAATGGCATATGTCCTCTCAACATGTTCAGGAAGGCAGGGATTAATATCGCACTGGGCACAGATGGCAGTAATTGCGGCGGAAATCAAAACCTGTTCCGTGCTATGGCTTTAGCCGCAATGCTCTCAAAAGTCACCAGCCCTGATTACACGCAATGGCCGGAAGCCGGGGAACTTCTGACCATGGCAACCACGGGGGGAGCGAATGCCCTTGGCCTGGGTAATATTACCGGAGCGTTGGAGCCGGGAAAAAAAGCCGACGTTGTGTTAATCGATAGCGAAAGTCCCTATCTTACGCCGCGTATCGATCTGGCCAATCAGCTAGTATACAGTGAATCCGGTCAGAGCGTGGACACCGTCGTGATCCAGGGTCGGGTCGTCATGGAAGGAAAGAAAATCAAGAGCTTTGACGAACAGGCGATCTTGCGCCAGGTCGTCGACCGATTTCCCGGGCTGAAAGCTCGTCTCCAACCAGCAATTGAGCAGGCTCGGTACGAGATACCGTTTGTCAACAGCATCTACAAGCGAGAAATCGTCAGAGAAGTAGGTATTCATCGCACAGCCCATTGGCAGCTCTAATCTTCGCCTTTTGTTATCCGGACAATTCCTCGCTCGGCATCTACGAACACAAGGTCGCCCGATTGGATCTCCGTGAAAGGATCTTCGGAGAGATCAGTGACCATCGGAATCCCGCAGGTAACGCACGCCAGAACCACCATGGCGTCGAGTTCGGTATTGATTATCGCTGCTGGAGCTTTTCCGTTACGGCTGGCCGCTGCCATTACCCTGCTGGCTTCGGATGAGCCTTTTGAAGAGATGAAAACCAGAACTTTACCCGCTACTTCCTGATTCTGCAGGATACTGTTTCGTTCGCTGATCACCCCGGTCTGCGCATCAAAACCGCCCCAGAAAGAAAGCCGGGTTTTCCCGACAAGGGCGGAACCGCGCCCCTGTCCTCCGACAACCTTGCGACAACGAAGAGTACGCGTTCTCATGGTGACCACTGCCCCCTAACAGCGGCTTCTACACAGGCTTGCCATTTATCAACTGCCACCCTCGCACCGATGGTGGCCCTAAGGTAGTGGGCCTGTTTGAAGGAATCGGTTAATACCCGGACTCCTTCCATTTTCTCGCGGCACACGGCCGGACAACTGTCTGACAGCACGTGCAGTCCGGCCGTTTCCGC
>CAZKCQ010000044.1:0-14248 GCA_964551205.1 uncultured Spirochaetaceae bacterium | reverse complement strand
CCGGACAATATGAAGTGGGCCGTGCGGGTCGTTCAGGAAGCCCTGGATCTGCCCCTGTGCATCGACAGTCCGAATCCTGCCACCATCCGGGCGGGCTTCGAGGTCTGCAAGGACAAGCAGGCTGCCTGGGCCAACTCGATAACCCTGGAGAAAGAGCGGGTCGACAACATCCTGCCCCTGGTTAAAGAACATCGATGTCCGGTGATCGCCCTCTGCCGCGATGAATCTGGGGTCGCCCAGTCGGCGCAGGAGCGGGTGGAGGTGGGTAAGAAGATCGTGGATGCGATCGATCGCTACGGCATCGACCTGGAGAAGCTCTACCTCGATCCCATGATCGAGCCCCTGAGCGTGCGCTCCGACGGGGGGATGATGTCGGTGCACACCCTGTTGGGGTTGAAGAAGGAACTGCCGGAGATCAAGACGATCATCTCCCTGAGCGGCATCTCCTTCGGTCTTCCGGAGCGGAAGCTTCTGCACCGCAGCTTCATGCCCATGCTGATGTACGCGGGCCTGGATGCGGTGTTTCTCGATCCCTTGGATACCCTGTTGATACAGAGCGTGGTTGCCTCCCAGGCGCTGATCAATCAGGATGAGTTCTGCATGAACTACATCACGGCCAGCCGGGAGGGAAAGCTGAGCTCGTGACGGTGTTCGGGTGTCCGGGGGCATGAAAGCAAAGCTGTCATCATGGGAGGAGAGAGGAACTCATGAACAAGGTGACCATCTCCAGCCTGCATAAGAAAAAGCAGGGGGCTGAGAAGATCACGGTGCTTACGGTCTACGATTATCCTTTTGCAAGCCTGGCCGATGAGGCGGGGATCGACTGTCTGCTGGTGAGTGATGTTCTGGGGCAGGTCGCTCTGGGCTTCCAGTCTACGGTGCCGGTCACCCTGGAGCAGATGGTTCACCACACCAAGGCGGTGCTGCGGGGGAGTTCCCGAGCCCTCGTGCTTGCCAAGATGCCCTTTCTCTGCGGGGCAGGGGATTTTCAGAGAGCCCTCGAGTCCGCCGAACGGTTGATCAAGGAAGCCGGCGCCCGGGGCCTGGAGGTGGAGGGAGGTCCGGAGATTCTGCCGGTTGTGACCGGGCTTGTTCAGGCCGGGATCCCGGTCATGCCCCACATCGGTGCCACCGTGCAAACGTATCTGCGCAGCGGAGTCTTCAGAACCCAGGGAACCGACGGCGCCCGGGCCAAAGCCCTCGTGGACCTGGCCCTGGAGCTGGAGGCGGAGGGCGCCTTCGCCATCATGTTGGAGTGTGTTCCCGCCGAGGTGGCGGAGACCATGAGCTCGATGCTGAAGATCCCCGTGATCGGGATCGGGTCCGGCCCGAGCTGCGACGGCCAGATCCTGGTGGCCCAGGATCTGCTGGGCTTGTTCGACCGCTTCGTGCCCAAGTTCGTGAAGGTGTACCGGCAGCTGGGGCAGGAGGTTGGGGCGGCGTTTCGGGAGTTCCGGGAGGATGTGGAGAACGGGACCTTTCCCGCTTCCGAACACAGCACCTCGATGGAGGCGCGGCAGCTGGCGGAGATGAAACGGTTGCTGGGGGCGGAGAAGTAGCATGGCCATTTCGGTGAATCAGAGGATAGCTGCCATCCCCTACGGGGATCGGAAGCGAATCATGGAGCTATGCAGAGGCCGGGAGGATCTGATCGACCTCATGACCGGCAATCCCTATCAGCAGATGCCTGAGTGGATTCGCCGGCGGACCACGGAGCTGTTCAACTCCGGACCGATGCGCTACACCCACTACTGGGGGATGCCGGAGCTGAGGCAACGGCTGGCTGAAAAGCTCCAGGCCGAATGCGGGATCAGCGCGGATCCGGAGAGCGAGATCCTGGTTACCCACGGGGTGCAGGAGGCTCTGTACGTGGTGATGCGCACCCTGCTGCGGCCTGGGGAGGAGGTGCTGATCCCCTCACCCCACTATGCCAACTACCTGCTGAATACCGTGGCCTGCGGTGCTGAGCCGCTGTTCGTACCCTTGAGAGAGACTGGCGGTTTTCTGCCGGAAGTAGGTGATTTGGAAGCGGCGCTCAGCGAGAAGACAAGGCTCCTCATCTTTTCCAATCCCAACAATCCTCTGGGCGTCACCTGGCCGGACAGTACGATCGAAGAGCTTGCCGATTTTGCCCGAAAGCACGATCTGCTGGTCGTGGTGGACGAGATCTATCGGGATTTCGCGGAGCCCCGCCCGCCCCTGAGCATAGCCTCACTGCCGGGGATGCAGCAGCGGACCTTCACGTTACAGGGTTTCTCCAAGAGTTACTTTATGATGGGCATGCGGATCGGTTATCTGGCCGGTCCCGAGGAGGTGATGCTGCACGTCAAGCAGCTGCACTACCTGATCATGCTCTGCCCCTCACGCATCGCCCAGTACGCCGCCCTGGCCGCCCTGGACTGCCCGGCCGATCACCTGGAGCCGATGCACCGGGAGTACCGGGAAAAGCTGCGGATTCTCTACGAAGGGATCGTACGTATCCCGGGGGTGAGCTGCGTCGAACCGAACGGCTCCTTCTACGTGTTTCCTAATTTCTCCTGCTTCGGATTGAGCTCGATGGATCTGGCGGTGAAGCTGATCGAGGAGGCGGCGGTCCAGACTCTCCCCGGAACCGAGTTCGGACCGGCGGGGGAAGGGCACCTGCGTCTGTCCGTGGTCTCGGACCGGGATCGCGTAGAGCAGGGGGTGGAGCGTTTGCTGCGTTTCGCCCGGCAGAGGAGCAACCGGCGTGGGCGGTAGAAAGGTAAGCGGTAAAACGGTGAGCAGCGGCAACGAGTTCCTCAAGATGGCCTTGGAGAAACTCGAGACCCTGCGCGGGATCCGCAGGGACATCCATCGACACCCCGAGCTGGGGATGCAGGAGACCCGCACCGCGGCGCTGATTGCCGAACACCTCCGGAATCTGAGAATCGAGGTGGAAACCGGGGTTGCCGGTACCGGAGTCGTGGGCCTCCTGCGCGGCAACCCGCGGGGAAAAACCGTGGCCCTTCGCGCCGATATCGACGCCCTGCCCATGCAGGACCTGAAAGGTTCCTCCTACGCATCCGAAACGCCGGGGGTGGCCCATTCCTGCGGTCACGACGCCCACACGGCGATTCAGCTGGGGGCGGCCATGCTGCTGAGCGAAAGGAGAGACGCCCTTGCGGGCAACGTCAAGTTCATTTTCCAGCCGAGCGAGGACACCCTCCCCGGCGGTGCGCTGCCCATGATCCAGGCGGGCGTGCTGGACAAACCCAAGGTCGATGCCATCTTCTCCCTGCACCTCTATCCCCAGTTCGAGCAGGGAACCGTGGCGGTCAAGAGCGGCGCGGCCAGCACCTCTTCGATCAGTTTCACCCTGACGATTCGCGGGACCGGCGGCCACGTGGGCATGCCCCACAAGGTGCTCAACCCGCTGCTCCTGGCGGCCCTGGTCATGACCAACACTCAGAGCATGCTGCCGAAGAATCTCGCCCCGGGAGAACCGCTGATCCTCGAGTTCGCCTCCATCCACGGCGGCACGGTGGGCAACATCGTACCTCCCGAGGTTGTTCTGAAGGGGGGTATCCGGGTCTCCTCTCCCGAGCTGCTGGAGCAGCTGATACGCCGTTTCGAGACCCTAATCCGCGGGGTGGTGGAGCCGGCGGGGGGGAGCTACAAACTGGAATTGCAGAAGGGCTACCCCACGATCGTGAATGAACCTCAGCTGGTCAGACTGTGGAAGAAAGCGGCGGAAAAGGTCGTCGGGGAGCGGCGGGTGATCGAATACGACAAGATCATGACCGGAGGGGATGACGCCGCCTTTTTCCAGCAGCGGATTCCCGGCGTGTACTGGTGGTTGGGCATCGCCAATGCCAGGGAGGGTTTCACTCAGCCGCTGCACAGCCCCCACTTCGATTTCGATGAGGACGTGCTGGCTGTCGGAGCAGCGGTCCAAGCCCAGGCGGTTATGGACTTCCTGGAAAGAGAACGATGAGGCTGGGGCAGGTAAAGATGTTGGTGCGGGGGAATGGGAAGATCAGAGCAAAACGATCAGCAAAATGGTCAGGATTGACAGGCTGCGGATGCATATTTATACTTGGTGATCTGGGTGAAGCACCGTGGTCTGTAGCAACGAAGATAAATGAGTGAAGCTATAAAAGCCAGAATCTCGCCTCTTCACTGGTTGAGGCAAAGGGTATTCCTCTTCCGGCACCCCTGGATTGACATTGTCGAGTATGTGGCTCTGATCGCCTTGATCATCTGGTTGATGTCGATGAGCACGGCGCGCCTGGGCTACTACTGGCAGTGGTTCCGGGTTCCCAGGTACCTGTTTCAGATCAAAGACGGGCGATTGATAGTGGGCAAGTTGATCCAGGGTTTGTTCTTCACCTTTCGGATCTCCGGGGTCAGCCTGTTGCTGGCTTTCACCGTTGGCCTGACCACCGCCCTGGTCCGGCTGTCCGGTTCATTCATGGGCCGGATTCTGTCCAGGGTGTACCTGGAGACGATCCGCAACACACCGCTGATCGTTCAGATCTACCTGATGTACTTCGTCATCGGTCCGATCCTCGGGCTCGGGCGCTTCGGATCGGCGGTCCTGGCCCTGACGTTGTTCGAGGGAGCCTACTTGTCGGAGATCTTCCGTGCCGGCATCACCTCTCTGCACAAGGGGCAGTGGGAAGCGGCCCACAGTCTGGGACTGAGCGGTTTCTATACATACAGGGATGTGATCCTTCCCCAGGCCATACGCCGGATCCTTCCCCCCCTGACCGGTCAGGTCATCACGCTGATCAAGAACTCCGCTCTGGTCAGCATCGTATCCCTCAGCGATCTGGCTCTGAATGCGAAAATTATCGCAGCGGATACCTTCCTGACCTTCGAGATCTGGTTTACCGCGGCGGCCATCTATCTGGTGATTACCGTAGCCCTCTCCACGTTAGCCTATTATTTGGAGAAACGATTCAAGATCCTGACCTGATGCGGGAGCTATGAGAATGGGCGAGAAAGAATTGGGTGAACATATCATCGCGATCGATAGTGTCAGCAAGACATTTGTTGGAGGAGTCCAGGCCGTGAAGGACTTTTCAGCCAAGATCCGCCGCCGGGAAGTGGTCGTGATCATGGGTCCTTCGGGATCGGGCAAATCGACTCTGCTGCGCTGCCTCAACGGTCTGGAGGAGGCGGACAGCGGCACCATCGTCGTAGACAACATCCCGCTGGACGACAATAGGATACACCGCCTCGAGATCCGCAAAGAGGTGGGCATGGTGTTTCAATCCTTCAACCTCTTCCCCCACCTCACCGCCCTGGAGAACGTGAACCTTGCCCAGATCCGGGTTCGCAAGAAGAGTCGGAAAGAGGCAACCAGGTTAAGCATGGAGTTGCTCAACAAGGTCGGGATTTCCGAGAAGGCGGGCAACTATCCGGCCCAGCTGTCGGGAGGTCAGCAGCAGAGGGTGGCCATCGCCCGCGCCCTGGCCATGATGCCCAAGGTGATGCTGTTCGACGAGCCCACCAGCGCCCTGGATCCGGAGATGATCAATGAGGTGCTCGATGTCATGAAGAACCTGGCCACCGAGGGGATGACCATGGTGGTGGTGACCCACGAGATGGGCTTCGCCCGGGAGGTCAGCGATTGGGTGATCTTCATGGATGAAGGACAGATCGTGGAAACCGGAACGGCGGAGCATTTTTTCAAGAATCCTCAGGAGGATCGCACCAAGCTCTTCCTGAGTCAAATCCTATAGTCTCGAAGAAAGGAGGTTTGAAATTAGCGTTCTAAACAACGGATCTAACCACTCTAAAAAATCCAAGAGAAAGGAGAAAGATATGAAAAAGAGTGTGTTCAAGGTATTGCTAGCCCTCGTCATGGTCTTGGGCGTGGTCGGCCTGCTGATCACCTGTGCCCGGGCTCCCAAGGAAGAGGCTGAGGTCGTCAAGGAAAACCTGATCGACCGAATCGTCAAGAGAGGCGTTCTGAAAGTCGGGCTGGACATCTTCGTGCCCTGGTCCTTCAAGGACAAGGACGGCAACATGGTCGGTTTCGAGGTGGATGTAGCCACCAAGCTGGCCGAAGACATGGGTGTGGAAGTGGAGTTCGTGCCCACCGAGTGGTCCGGCATCATTCCCGCCCTGCTCACCGGCAAGTTCGATGTGATCATCGGCGGAATGGGAATCACCACCGAAAGAGCTCTGAAGGTCAACTACTCGATTCCCTACGAGTACAGCGGCATGGACTGCGTGGTCAGCCGGGAGATGCTTCCCGGAGCGACCAGCCTGGAGGATCTGAACAAGGAGAACATCATCATCGCGGTACGCATGGGCGGCACCCCCACCGCAGCGGCCAAGAAGTTCACCCCGAAGGCCCAGTTGCACCAGTTCGACAGCGACGAGGCGGTGATTCAGGACGTGCTCAACGGCAACGCTCACGCCGCGTTCTCCTCTTCGCCCAAGCCTGCCTACTGGGCGGTGGATTACGCCGACAAGGTCTACCAACCCCTCAAGGGTGAGCTGTTCACCAAGGAACCCTCCGGTTTCGTCGTGCCCAAGGGAGATCCGGATGCGATCTTCTTCTTCAACGCCTGGATCCGAGACAACGAGGATTGGTTGAAGGATCGGTCAGACTACTGGTACGGCACCAAGGATTGGGAATATCTGCTGCCGGAGTAGAGCCAATTTTACAGATCGAATCGAGCCGCCCACCCTCATCGGTGGGCGGCTTGGTTCACCTGGAGCATGAATCTTGATCGCCAAGAGAGTTCGGTTTCGGCCGATTGATGCCGTCATCATAGTGCTCGTCATTGCCCTGGGTGTGTATGTCTACTGGCGTATCGCCTACGGCCTGGAGTACAAGGGAGACTGGTCGGTAATCCCGCGTTTTCTGGTCCGCCGGGACGCGGAAACCGGCAGGCCGGTGGCCAACTTCCTGTTGATCGGCTTGATAACCACTTTGAAGCTGTCGATCTGGGCCTGTCTTTTGGCCACGATCGCGGGCTTCGTCATGGGATTATTCCGGACCAGCAAGAATCTGTTTCTACGCCTGGTGGGCCGGACCTACGTGGAGTTGATCAGGAATCTGCCTCCCCTCGTGCTGATCTACATCTTCTACTTTTTTGTCGTGGATCAGATCATGCCGCTTCTGGGTGTGGAGGCCTTCATTCGCAGCCGCCCGGAGAATGTGAAAGCCATTTTGGCCGTACTTTTCGCCCAGGAATCGCTGTTTGTCCAGTTCGTTTCGGGTGTTATTACGATCGCCTTTTTCGAAGGCGCCTACATCACCGAGATCGTACGCGCCGGAATCGAATCCATCGAACGGGGGCAGAGTGAGGCCGCCTATTCCCTCGGCCTGTCCTGGTTCGACAAGATGCGCTTCATCATCATGCCCCAGGCGATCCGGCGCGTCCTTCCTCCACTGGCCAACGAGTTCATCAACACGATCAAATACTCCTCCCTCGCCTCGGTCGTTTCGATCCAGGAGCTCACCTACATGGGCAAGCAGGTCCAGGTGGCCACTCGCTTCATCTTCGAACCCTGGATTACCGTGGCCCTCATGTACCTGATCCTCACCTTGAGCCTCTCCCTGGGCGTAAGCCGCCTGGAAAAGCGTATGAGCCGCAGCGACTAGCGGGTCCAGCACTTGAGCCTCGGATTTACGCGACTCACCCGAGTATCGGTTCCCCCGCAACTGCAAGGGCAGGCTTCACCTCGACCCGGTATGTATTCCTCATCGCCCTGGCTGCGATCCTGCTGGCCGTTTTAGGTGCGGTGTTAACGATACAGTTTTGATGGAGGGGGAACTGAACCCAATGCGATCCCAAATGAGATTTCTAAAAGCCTCCCAGCTCGCGGAGTTGCGGGAGCGGGTGGCGATGTTTCTTTCCGAGCGTGGCGTTGAACTGCAGCACCCTGGGATGCTCGCAATGCTGGCAGACCTGGGCGCCCGGGTCGACAGATCTGGTGATCTGGTTCGCTTTCCCCTGAAGCTGCAGGAGAAAGCCCTCCAGTCCGTACCGCGGGTTTTCTCGCTGGCATCGCCTGCGAAGAGTGAAATATCGGCTTCCAGTGCAAGCAATCCTCTATTGCCCATACCTCACCCGCAGGGCGGCTTCTACGTCTGTACCGGCACCGGCGGCCGGGGATATTTGGATCCGGAAACAGGAGAGTACAGACCGTTGAAACTCGCGGATGTCCACACCTGGGGGCGGCTGGCCGGAGCTCTGGAGCACGTCGATCTGTGCGCCTATCCCACTCCCACAGATGTCCCGCCGGAAACTGTTGATGTCCACTCTCTCAAAGCCCTGCTGCAGAGCACGACCAAGCATGTTTGGATCCAACCCCATACCGAACAATCCCTCCCGTATCTGCTCGAGCTTTGTGCTTCCCGCGCCGGGGGCAAAGAGAAGCTGAAGAGCTATCCCCTGGCCAGCATCATCGCCTGTTCCCTGACTCCCTTTCGCTTCAAGACTATGGATATCGAGGTGATCCTGCAGGCCTGTGACTACGGGTTGCCGGTGCATGCCTCGAGCCTGCCGGTAATCGGCGGCACCTCACCGATTACCACAGTCGGAACCGTGCTGACGGCTGCCATCGAGGTGGTGGCTATGGTCATCATGACACAGCTCACAAAACCGGGGCATCCCGTATTCGCTCTGGCTACAGCCCTGAGCATGGATATGCTGAGCGGCCGGGCTATCAAAGCCTGCCCGGAAGCCATTCAGGCCAATGCCCTCGGTGCTCAGTTCCTCAGCGAAGCCTACGGACTGCCCGTCCATACAGCCGGGCTAACCAGCGATACCTTCGATACAGACGGCCAGGCCATGGTGGAGCACAGCCTCTATGGCCTCATGGTGGCCGCGGCCGGAGCTACTATTCTCGGCCGGGCGGGGGAGTTGGAGGCGGCCAAGACCTTAAGTCCATTACAGCTGATCGTGGATGATGAGATCGTCACGGCCCTACAGAGACTGCGGCAGCTGCATGGCGAACTAACTCTGGAAGAGAAATCCACAGCCTGGGAGGATATCCTGGCCGTGCGTCCGGGTGGACACTTCCTGGAGACCGAGCACACGCTGCGGTATTGCCGGGGGGCTTTTCAACCCAAGCTGTTTGTCCGCCGTACCAGGGATGCCTGGAGCTCGGCGGGAGGGGGCACTCTAATCGATCGGGCCAGGGAACGCAGCCGGGAGCTATTGGCGGGGGCGAGAGGACCGGAGATTTCCGCAGGTAAAATCGAGGAAATGGAGCGTATCGTGGCCGGGGCGGATCGAGCCCTGGCTCAATAGGAGACTTCGATGTCGAGGGAAAAGGTAATCTGGGGTGTTCCCTCCTTTTGGATCGAACGGTTTCCCCTCTACTATGGAAGGAACAGGGGCTTTTTCGAGAAACGGGGGATCGATCTGGAGATTCGCTACTACTGGGGCGGGCCGGAGCTTGTCGCGGCGGTTTCAGCCGGCGAGGTCTGGATCGGGGAGATGGGGCTGCCCCCCTTTCTCAAAGCCTACGCCGACGGACTGCCGGTTCGGGCGATCGGTTCCAGCACGATCCAGCAGTTGGATCACTACCTGGTGGCTGGCCCGGAGATCTCGAAGATGACGGATCTGCAGGGGCGGCGCCTCGGCATCCTCTCGCTCGGCAGCTGCGACGACTACTTTGCCCACTCCATGCTGAAGGCTTCGGGATTGGATCCGGATGCGGATGTGACCCTCGTCCCCCTGGGATCCGCCTACGGGGATGTACGCTGCTTTGCACCCTCCCCCGTAGCTGACATTCCCAAAGTAGATGCGGGATTCTTAGCCGAGCCCTTCGTAGCCCGGGCCGAACGGCTCGGCTGGGTCCGGATTCTGGCGGCGGTTCGGGACTACTTTCCCAGCTACCAGTGGGGAATCATCTTAGCCCGTGTTGATGCGCTGGAGCGGAAGATCCGGCTGATCCGCAGCCTCATGGCTGGTTTTCGGGAGTCCTGCCGTGGGATTGTCGAGCACCCAGAAGAGGCGGCCTCCATCGGGGCTCAGGTGTTTCGGATTCCCAAGGAGGATTTCCACCGTGCCCTCCTGCGGGATCTGGAGCACTGGGAGCTGGACGCCCGGCTCGACATTGGAGGAATGGAGAACTGCCTATTCGTTCAGAAGGAGATGGACTGTGTGCCCGCCGATCTTCGGCTCGAAGGCATGATCGAGCAGCTGTGAATAGGCTCATTAATTGAATCCGGTATACCTCCTCTGCACCACCGCCTGGTAGATGGCGTTGACGAAAGTGATGAAGTCGAACACCGGCTTGCCGGTAGCCTCCTGAATGTCCGCGGCAAAGGGAGGCAGATCACTGCATTCCAGCAGGAGGGCTCCGATATCCGGGTTTTCCTGGACGAACCCGGAAGCGATCTCCACCACCTGTCTGCCCAGCAGGTCGACATCCAGGGTCGTTCGGGTTCCTCCCATGAAGCAGGCGTAGAACTCGGTGGAAGCTTCCAATCCTTCCACCACGTAGGGAATCGAATCATCGATGCCGACTGGCTCCAGAAACTCCCGGCTGAGCCGTTTCTTGGAGGCGGTTAAAATACCCACTTTCCGTCGTTTGCCGATCATCCTGCTGATCAGGGGAACCAGCAACAGGGGCGAGGAAAACACTGGGATCTCCACCTCCTCGGCCAACACCTCCTGGACTACTGAGAAGAAGCCGCAGGACATGACCACGGCACGAACTCCGTCCGCTTCCAGCTCCTTCACGGTATCCACGGTTCGCTGCACATCCGGGGAATAACGGCCCTGTTTGTCCCGTACTGGAGTGTAGGGATTGTCATGCAGCCCCTTGATGACCTTTAAACGTACGGGGAAGTTGTAGGTGCTGGCGTTACCGACGTTCCCCGGAATCAGGGGCTGGGAATGCAGCTGATCGAGCAGGGCGATCCCGATGGCCTGCCCGTAATAACGTTTATCACCTCTCACTTTTCCCAACATGGACTCCTCCCTGCCGTACAGCCACGGCGACTATAGTTTTCTATCGCAGTGGCCTGATTTTTCCCTGCTATCGTTTGGTGTTTCAACCGGTAGCGGATTCGAAGGTCCGTATGATCTGGCCCCATGGCATGATCGGCTCGAGCCAATAGTGGAGGCGCCCCAGGTAGCGGATCAGCTCCTCCAGCAGCTCCTGCAGCTCAATCTTGGAAGACAACTTTTCCACTTCCTCTAAGGCTTGTCGAAGCAGCTCCGTGGTCTCCCGCATGTTGGTCATGCGGAAGTAGGACACGTACAGGTCGAGCAGATTCTTGGCGATCCGCTTCACAGTATCCAGATCGGTGCCGGCCTCCAACAGAACCGTTCGCAGGGTGAGGAAGGTATTCCTGGAAGCAACGGTTTCCTCCCAGGCGTACAAGGTGGGGAAGAAGGAGGAACCCCAAGAGTCTGTGTAGCCCTTGGATTTGTCCAGTGCTTCGGCGATCTCCGGGGGCTTCTGGGTCCACATCCGCTCCCGGACCGCCCGTAGCTTTGCGGTCAGAGTTTTGCCGGGCGCCGCAGGCTTCGGTGAAGCGTAGGGCCTTTCCGCTTGGTAGATCTCCACCTCCGCACCCTGCTGTTCCTTGCACTTTCGCGCCTCCCGTTGGATTCCCTCCAGATTGTCGGTGATCTTTCCGATCCAGCTGCACGGTCCCAACCCGGGCAGCTGTTCGCAGAAAACGCAGACGTTCTGTGCCCCTGGAACGAAACAGACGTTTCCCGCCTCCTGGGCCGTAATTTCGTTTTCACCCCCCGAGTCCAGAAAGTAGGGAACCCGAATCATGATCTCCAGTCCCGCTACCTTGGCGATGATGGCGCTGCTCTTCAGGGGTAGGGATTCGACCAGCCGTCTGCAGCTCTCCGGGGCTTTGTCCTCGAAAAGGACTAAGGTGGCCACTTCATCGCCAATCCGTAGTTTAAACTCTCCTGCCATTTCGCTTCTCCTTGCCAAAGATGTATTTTGCATAAACCCAAACCGCTTCGCCGGCCGAAGAGTAGATCGACCCAACTATCTGCGGCCCTACTGTGCAGTATAGCCTCCGTCCACGATCAGCTCGGTTCCCGTTATGAAAGAGGCCTCATCGGAGGCCAGGAACAACACGGCCGCGGCGATCTCTTCCGCCGTCCCTAATCGGCCCAGCGGATATTTCCCGATCAGCGCCTCCCTGACTTCGGGATCCTTCAAGGAATAGGTCAGAGCGGTATCCACGTGACCCGGACACACGCAGTTCACCCGAATCCCATCTTTGGCGAATCTCAGAGCTGTGTTCCTACTTAAGGCCACGACACCGGCTTTGGAGGCCGGGTACACGCAGCTTACCGATCCGCCCACCCGTGCGGCGATGGAGGCGATGTTAACGATGGAGCCTCCGCCGCTTTTCTTCATCGCCGGGATCGCGTATTTACAGCAGAGAAATACACCTTTGAGGTTCACATCCAGGACTCGATGCCATTCCCCTTCGGACAACTTCACCACATCCCCGTCGGTGCCCACCCCTGCGTTGTTGACCAGAATATCCAGCCCGCCGTAGGCCGCCTCGGTTTCCCGAATCATCCGCTCGACGCCGGCTTCGTCGCTTACATCGGCGGCAAGGGCGAAGGCGGACCCGCCGCTATCGGTAATCGTCCCCACGGTAGCTTGGGCGGCGCCGAGATTGATGTCCGCCACGGACACTCGGGCTGCTTCCCGGGCAAAGAGAATCGATATAGCCCTACCGATGCCTGCCCCCCCGCCAGTAACGATGGAGGCTTTTCCCCGCAGTCTTCCCGAGCCGTCGGCTTTGGTTCCAGTCAAACCGATCCCCCTTCGGCGTCTTGCCCTTCCGGTCCCGCCTCTTTCCTCCGTACCCGCTCCAGCTGCACCGGGATCGAGGTGAGCAGGGGAAAGCCGCTGATCGGGTCCGTGATGTTGTCGAAGGTGAGGCGGTTCACATTACCGCCGCCCTCCCACCCGTGGGTAATCTGCACCAAACCGGGCAGGATCTCATCTGCGCCCAGGATCTTCGCCGGCAGGGCGATCGAGCCGATCTCCGAGCTCACCCTCAAAAGCTCTCCCTCCCCAATACCCAGGGAAGCGGCATCCCGCGGGTGCAGCTCGATCTCGGAGTGAGGGTGAAGGCGGCGGAATCTCGGGATGTTGCGGTAGCGGGAGTGCAGGTACACGCGCTTGCGGGCGCCGCTGATCAGCAGGTACGGGGGATCCTTCGAGGAATTTTTCGAGGGGTTTCGAACGTAGTACGGCTCCTCATAGACCGGCAACGCTGGGTAGCCGAGATCCTCCAGATAGCTGGAGCTGAACTCGAACTTCCCGGATGGGGTGGTCAGGGGCTGCCCGCGATACTTCTCATGAACGACCGCTTTGTACTCCCTGCCCTCCGGATGCTGCTCCAGCTGCCGCGGGGTGACGCCGGTGGGTTCGAGGAGCCAGCTGTTGACCTCCTCCTCGTTCTGCCAGGGAAAGTAGTGTTCGCCAAAGCCCAGCCGGTTGGCCAGATTCTGCCAGAACGAGTACTCATCGACAACTCCTGGAATCCTGAGGATTCTGCGAGACATCGACACCCACTGGTAGTGAGAATAGATGTGCAGCTCCGAGCGCTCGATAAACGAGGCGGCGGGCAGCACGTAGTCGGCCAGGGCGGTGGTTTCGGTCGGGAAAAGCTCCCGGACCACGAGCAGGTCCAGCCCGCTGAAGGCTTCAGCCACCCTGGCAACGTTGGGATTGGTGTTGGCCGGGTTACCGCCGCAGACGATCAGGGCGCGCAGGGGATACGGCCCGGCGCCGAGCATGGCCTCCACAGCTTGCATGGTGTTGCACTCCTTGTAGAAGTCGTACAGCACCGGGTAGTCCGCCGCCCCGATCGGTTCCTGATCCCGCAGGGGGAGCTGGTCGTAGAGGGTGAGGGAGCGCTCCCCCAGAGGTTCAGGCCAGGGATCTCCGCCTTCACGGTCCACCGCACCGATCAGGCCTCCCAGACAGGCGATGGCCCGAACCGCGTTCACCCCGTTCTCCTGGTGTTCCAGGGATACACCCACGTAGTTGATACTCCGGGGCATCCCGTCGATGATCAGCCCTCCGCATTCCTCGATCTGTTCCGGGGGCAGACCGGTGATTCGGCTCACCTTTTTAGGGGTGAAGCTCTTCGCGTAGGCCGCGGCTTCCTCGAAACCCACGCTGTGCTCGGCCGTGAACTCCCGGTCGTAACGACCGCTTTCGATCAGCTTCCGCATCAAGCCCCAGGCCAGGGCACCGTCGGTTCCGGGCATGGGGCGGAGGTGGAGATCCGCCTTCCGGGAGATCTCCG
>CAZKCQ010000043.1:0-14543 GCA_964551205.1 uncultured Spirochaetaceae bacterium | reverse complement strand
TTTCCAAAGCACTGAATACACCGATAGCCTATTTTTTCGGGGAGGAAGACAGCCATGTCAAGTCCCCGGTGCTTCGCTCCAGTGAACGACCGGTGGTACACACGAAGAGCGGCATCACCTACTTCCTGCTCTCGCAGAATGTCGAAGAGGTGCAGATCGAGATGCTTTACGTGGAGTACGAGAAGGGCGCCAGCACCGAGGTGATGCACACCCACAACGGCTACGAGTGCGGGATCGTTCTGGAGGGCAAGTTGGAGGTTCGCCTGAATGAGGACCTTTTTATTCTCAACAGGGGGGACAGCATCACCATCCCCTCATCCCAACCCCACGACGTTATAAATCTCTACGACGGCACAACCAGGACGATCTGGGTCAACAATCCGCCGACATTCTAAGCTTGCTCACCCGGGCCGTTTCTGTGCCTTCTCATACCCATGTTGAGAGCGTCTCACCGCAGGGAAAAGCAGCTCGAGAGGGGTCAGAATTCGAGCATCACTTTCAGCACTTCTTCCTTGTTGTGGATTGCTACATCGAAGGCTTTGTGCAGATCTGAGAAGGGGAAGTGATGGGTGTTCAGAGCGGCAAAATCGAACTTGTCCCTGATCGCGCTCATGAAGCGAATGGTGCGCTGACCGAAATTCTTTGTACCCCCGGAACCGGTGATGCTCAGGGTCTTCCATATGGCCTTTCCGATCTCGACGGGAACCTTGCGGCCGATCGAGTGTCCGATCAGTCGAATCCGGGCGCTATGGCCGGCAACGTCGAACAGGGAGGCGATCGCCCTGTCGTTTCCCGAAGCCTCTACGCAAACACTTGCACCTTCGCCTCCGGTAAGGTCCATGATGCGCTCTGTCAGCTTGCCGTCTGAGGGATCGACAGTTGTATCGGCACCGTAGATCAGCGCCCGTTTCCTCCGGCTTTCGATCGGGTCCGCCATGATGACCCGGGCTCCCGAGGTCTTGGCCACCATCGTGGCCGATAGCCCTACCGGGCCGGCTCCAAACACCAACGCCGTGTCACCTGCATCGATGAAACCACCGTTCCCCCAAATCCCGAAATAGCCGATGGAGAAGGTCTCCACCCAGGCTGCATCTTCATAACTCCAGTCATCAGGAACGGCGTGGACGTACTGTTCCTCCACGACCATGTATTCACCCATCCCGCCGGGAGAATCCGGACGAAAGCCGATCTCCCTCATGTTCAGACAGGCCGAGGGCATCCGTCCATCCTTGCAGTTCCTGCACACACCGCAGGCCATCACACAATCCCCCGTGACTTTGTTGCCCACCGTGAGCTCCCCCTTCACCGCCGAACCAAGCTCTACGATCTGCCCGCCCCATTCGTGACCGGGTGTGTATGGACCGATGTCGTAGCGTCCTTCGGCGGAGTTGCCTTCAAAGCACTCCCCATCGGAGCCGCAAATTCCGCAGGCAACGGTTTTGATGAGCACCTGGTCCGGGTTAAGCCTGGGAACCTCCACCTCTTCCACGCGAAGATCATGGGGTCCGTGCAGGAACGCTACTTTTGCTTTCACCTTGCCACATACCTCTCATCTAAATATTAATGTAGATTAATATAATTCACTATATATAGTCAACGCAGCTTAATTGCATGCCCAAAATGAGATGCCCTATTATTAAAGTTGGACCAGCAAAAAGTTGGAATAATACACGCCAGAGAAGAAAACGGTATAAGCAGCTGGTACTACAAAAACGCATCCCCCAGCGGCAGGATTCGATGCAGTCTGCGCAGGATCCCCAGAACCCGCCCCTCTACCTCCCGCAGGTCCTGGGCGCTGGGGCGGTCGGTGATGATGCCGAAGCGCCCCTTGGTGTTGTAGGCTGGCTCGGCTTCCGGGAATACGCCGGGCACGGCGATGTCCTCCACCACCCGGATGCCCTCGTGCTCGAAGAACTGGCCGATGTACTTCAGCATAGGCACCGCTTCGTTGTAGCCGGTGTGCCCCCCGCCGTAGGTGCAGTAGGGCATGGCCGCTATTCCAGGTTTTTCAGGAGCCGAAGCCACAATTTCCACTCCCCGTTTCCTGTGCTTCTCGAGAAAGGCGATCACCGGCTTGGGCGGCAGGTTGTGATACACCGGGGCGCCCAGGAAGACCAGGTTGTAGTCCAGGTACTCCACCTCCAGATCCTTGGTCATGCGATAGATCGAATCCTCGATCCCGGCTTTCATCAAGGTGTCGTGGATCCTTCGGGCAACCTTCTCGGTGTTCCCGTTCTTGCTCCAGTACAGGGTCAAGGATTTCTTTTCAACCATTGGGCCGCTCCCGAATATCACTCCCGCTCACCGAGGAGGATCTTCAGCTGCTTGATGTCCGAGACCAGCGTTCCCCGCTCGAGGTTCTGAAAGCGCTTGGGAAGCATCTCCCGGCTGGTGCACTCCAGGACGGCCACCAGATTCTGGAGCTCGATCTCGTGGGGGTAGCTGGGCGGGTTGAAATCCCGGATCGTCTCCTCCAGATCGTCGGCAGTGATGATCACGTGGTTGTTCATTGCCGCCAGCAGCTTGCTCCGTATCAGGATCGACTCCAAGTCCGCCCCGGAGAAGTCGAACTTGTACTTGCGGAACAGGTCGCTGATGTTGACCTTCTGAACCTTGAGCTTGAGCTTGCGGATCAGAGTCTGGAACAGGGCCTCCTTCTCCTCGAGTGTCTCCGGGTAGAACAGCGCCAGGTGCTCCTCCGCCCTGCCCTGGCGTTTGAGGTCGATGGGCAGCAGGTCCGGACGGCAGGTGATGAGGAACCAGATGATCTTTCCCCGGTACTCGGTGTTTCCCATGAAGGAGGCGATCTGGGCGAAGATGCGGTTCGAGGTGCCGGAGTCCCCCTCCTGGTTGCGGTCGCCCAGAAAGGCGTCCGCCTCGTCGATCATCACCCCCACCGGGGCCATGGCGGTCAGGATGTTGAGCACCTTCTCCAGATTCGACTCGGTCACCCCCTGCCACTTGGAGCGGAAGTTGCGGAACTTGACGATGGGGATGCCGATCTCCCCGGCAAAGGCTGTTACCATGAAGCTCTTGCCCGTACCCACCGGACCGGCCACCAGATAGCCCATGGGCAGGATGTCCAGGCGCCCCATCTTGATGGCCTTGGCCGCACTTTTGAAGCGCTTTTTCACGTAGTCGTGCCCGGAGACCATGGTCAGGTCGAACTCCGCCTCGATGAACTCCAGCAGGCCGCTGGCCTCCGTCTCGATCATCTCCTTCTTCTTCCTGCGCAGGTACTCCAGGGTAATCTGCTTGTCCTCCTGGTAGCTCTCCGCGGCCAGCTGGTAGATATTGACCAGGTTTAGGCCGCTGCAGATCTGGGCCACCTTCTTCGGATCCAGGCGCCTTTCCAACAGGAGCTTCTCCTGCTGTTCCAGGAAGATCAGGAAGCGCTCCCGCACCGTCTCATCAGGAAGAGGGATGTTTACCTTGATCGTGCTGGGGGAACGGACCAGCTTGGCGTTCAGATCCGCCAGGTTTTCGGTGAGCAGGAGGATGGAGATGTCCCCCTCCGTGAAGATCGGATCGTTGGCCCAGCGGTTCAACGTTACCAGGCAGTAGCGATCCTCGTCGGTGTAGCGGGAGATGTCCGTGTTGGGCACGATGGTCTCCGAGTAGTCGATGATCAGCACGATCCGCCGCTTGTTGGAGATGTTCTGGTAGAAATAACGCTCCAGGCAGGGGAATGCGTCCATCGGATCCCGGGACAGGGCCCGTTCCCGGGTGTCGCCGTTGGCTCCGCTCAAGGTGGCCAGGAAGTCCCGGCGCATCTCCGGTGTGCAGAAGTTCACCCCGGAGGAACGGTCGTAGAACACAATGATGTCCCGGTTTCCGAACAGCACCTCGCCGATGTAGTCCTGGATGCGCACGAAGTTGAACTCGTTGTCCTTCATCTTGTGGGGCAGGAAATCCCGGATGTTGCCATGGACTATGTACAGATTGGCGGTCTTGGAGCAGTACTTGTAGGCCAGCTCCTGCGCCCAGTTCGGCAGGATGCGGATAAAAGGCAGGCTTTTTAGGATAAGCTGTTCGGCCATATCCCCTCCCAGTGTATGACCCTCCAAGTATAGGTCACCGCAGCCTCGGGCGTCAAGGTCAATCGCTGATCAGATCATCTTCTTCTTCTTGGCTTCGGCGAACAGCAGGCTGTTCCAGTAGTTGTTGCTCAGGTACTGCCAGCGTTCGCTGGAGTCGTCGATCCTGCTGGCTCGCTGCTGCAGCAGCTTCAGTGATTTGCTCAACACGGTGAGGCTGTCGTCCAGCTCGGTGCTGCGGACATCGGGAAGCGTGCATGCGTAAAAGTAGGTGTAGAGACTCTGATAGGGATCCGAGGGGGGAATCCGGCCTCCCCGTGTGATCATCTGCAGCTGCTCGATCCCTCGCTCACTGCTGCCCTCCAGCCCCCACAGATAGGCTTGAAAGGACTGAAGGATTCGCCGTACCAGGGCATTTTCTCTCAGCAATTGGAAACAGCGTCCCTCCACATCCCTGAAACCGTCTGCCCAGCGCACACGCTCGCCGGGGAATACCTCCTGGGCTGAACCCTGCTCAAAAGTGATAGCCCGGTCGCAGTGCTCCAGAGCCCTGCCGTGGTTGTGCATGAAGAAAGAACACTCGGAGAGGAAAAACGATTTTTCCCAGTGGTCCTCCACCTCCCCCAGGATCCCCTCCGCGGTGTCCAGCTTTCCGCCGTAGGCAAAGCTGCGGGCCAACCACCTCAGCAGGACATCCCGAGCCGGCGGCTGTTCATACAGGGTCTCCAGAGCCAGGGCCTGCTGAAAGCCCAGCTGGGCCCGGTCGTAGAACCCGAGCTCAAATGAGATGCGGGCGGCCAGGAACTGCAGGAACAGCTCCCATTCCCGTCGTTTGAGGGTTCGACTGATCCTCAAGGAGGTCTGCGTCTCCACCTCGGCCCGGGAGAGGTTGCCCTGTACGAACAGGGCAACTGCTCGCAGACCGTGGGATACGATATTGTCCAGACCGGCTCTGTCTCTTCCCGCGGTATCGGACATGGCTAGGTACTCCAAAGCCTCGTCGAACTTTCCCTCGGCCAGGAGCACCGAGGCCAGGCCTATCGTCGCCTCTCGCTCCCCATCGGCAAGCCCGGCATTCTGAAACTGGATCATCCCCTTCTTCACCCACTGAAGGGCCATGCTGGTCTCTCCCCTCACCAGGAGATAGCGACTCATCTGCAGAAAAAGCGCTCCCTTGGCCGGGCTTACTTCGAAATCGTCGCCGAACTCCATACATTTCAGATAGGTGCCTTCCGCCTGCTTGAGATTGCCCTGGAGCAGGAGATAACGCAGCCGGGAGGCGGCAAGCAGACGATCCAGATTTTTCTTTACCTCCGCGCCGCCAAAGCGAAAATGCTTGGGATCCAAGAAGATCCGGATACCGTTGAAATCCAGCTCGTCCAGTTTCTGTTTGAGGAGCTGGAACAACACCTCGAAGCCCTCGGGCACCCGGCGCGCCTTGGAGAGAAGAAAAAACAGCAGAACCAGATGGGGATATCTTCCTGCCCGCCAGCGCTCCAGCAGATGATCGATGAAGGCAGATTCCAGACCCGGCTCCTTCTCCAACACGGTTCGCCGCAGCCTCTTGCGGAAGGAGGGAAACAGCGCGACCGCGTGATTTTCGATGAAGATCAGCCCTTGGGCCTCCAAATCCCGCAGCAGGTTCAAGGCATCTTCCCGGGCCATTCCCTGATCGTGCAGAAAGTCGATCAGCCCCCACAGATCGAGAAGCCCCGCCTGGAGGTAGACGATGAACAACAGACGCTTCAGGGCAAAGGACAGGGAGGAGATCAACTGCCAGGTGAGGGACAGGCTTCGGGCCGGCAGCACCTTCTCCAGGGGTTTCCCCTCCTGCCAGTGATAGACATCCTTCTCCTTCCTCAGGAACCCCTGACGCTCCAAAAATCGCAGACAGTGATAGAAACCAACCATCTTGCCCCGCACGTATTTGCGCAGGCTGAACAGGACATCTTCGGGAAGTTTGCAGCCTGTGTACATCCTGTGAACAATTCTGGCCATCTCCTTTCTGCTCAGGGGGCGCATGGCTACGATCTTCATAGCCCGTCCCCCCAGGTCAATGGGAAGCTTTGGCGTTTTCGAGGTAAACACCGGGATAAAAGACTGGATCTGGAAGAAGTCTTTCAGCAGCTCGGTAAGCATCTCCAGGCTCTGGGAATGATAGGTATCGATGTCTTCACAGAACAATACGGCGGGGAGAAAGTTCTCCTCCAGCATGCGGAAATAAGCGGTGAGGTAGAGGTGAAAGGCCAGATAGAAGTCTCGGTACAGACGATCCGGACACACCGAGCCGATGGAGTTACCAGCCGCACCCTCCTCACTCTGCTCGGCTTTGCCCCTGCCCCGCAGAGAAGTCGGAACCCCCTTCGGCCACCTGTAGAAAACGCCCTGGCCGTCGCGTGCCGCAGGCTTCATCGACCAGAGCAGACTGTTCAGATCCTCCCAGACCTTCTGCTCCCAGGTTGTCAAATACTGAGCGGCCGCCTTGAGGAAAAAGGGATCAATACTGTTGAGAAACGGGTGAAAGGTCGAACGGCGCTTGAAGAGCGTATGCAGGCGCGGCGCACGAGGAACCGCCGAATCCTGAAACAACAGCTCCTGCACCGCATCCAGCAACAAACGCAGATCCGTGTTTACCGGCCCATGGATAACGATACCGCGATTCTGGGTTCTTGCCTTGTACTGGGTATTGATCTTCCGCACCACCTCCCGGGCTATTCCGGTTCGTTTCCAGGACTCCTGTCGTCGGCGCGAAGCGGGCGCCGTGCCGAGATCCCTCCTGGTAATTTTGCAAATCCCATCGATCCTCTCCGTGTGCACGAGATCGGTGAAGGAGGAGAGGCAGTCCGCTTCGATCAGTATCTGCTGGTCCTCCTGGATGGGAAGAAGGGTTTTTAGCATTATCTTGAGAGTATTTTCCGGGTTGGTCTCAGCCCCCCGGGCAATCAGGAGATTGAATCCGAACAGCTCTTTCTCACGGGATTGGAGAACCTCGGAAATACGAAAAACGAACTTCAGGGTGCGGCGCGGATCCAGGCCGAACTCCTGACCGAAGCGGTACAGCAACGCACCCTCCCGTTCGGCCACTTTCTTGTAGCCGTACAGGGATTCCAGGGCGGAAAGCTCGGCCTGGATTGCAGCGGTAAGTTCTTGGTCAACCGTCCGGATTTGTATATAATAATCGATGGAAACCAACAAAAACAGCATTGACGGTATTTAACACCACATCGAGGGTTTTTTCAAAGGGCAAAAGTCAGCGGATGGACAACTATTTCGACTTCCAGAGCAAGCAGAGCGAACAGGTAACGTTGAACATCCATCCCGAAGCCGATTTCCGCGAAGTCCTGCAAACCTTGGAATCGATTAGCTTTCCCGACTTCGTTACCAACGCGGAAAATATCAAGTACGCCGTGCTGGAGCTGATCAGTAATTCCCTGCGGGCTCACCGGGAGAAAAGAGTGGACAGGCAGGTGATCGCCGTGTTCCGCGCGGAGGACAGCAAAGTCGATATCGAAGTGAAGGATTTTGGCGGCGGCTTCGATCCGAAACACCTTCCCTATCCGCTGGAGGCGCCGGCGGAGACGATAGATCAGACCTCGGATGCCTTCGAGGAGTACCAGGAGAAACACAATTACCTTCGCTTCGGCATGGGGCTGCTGGTCACGAAAAAAACCTTTCCTTTTTTCCAGGTGACATTCTTCGATAAAGAGGAACAACCGGCACAGTGGGGTGAGAGCGGAGTGATCGGCACGATAGTCCGGGTTTCAACGAACGGGTAGCATGATGGGAGAGGATCAACGCAAGAATCCGAGGAACAAGACCTACGCCAAGGTGATTCTTGCAGACAGCGGCACCCTGGGTTACCTCAGAGATCTCAGCAGGGAGGGTTGTCAAATCGCCTTCATCGGCGATCCCTCGGTTGAGAACGGGACGGTCGTGAGCGTAGACGTGCTTCCCGCCGAAGAGATGAACATCCCCCGCTTTTCGATGGAAGTGCAGATCATGTGGACTCGAAACGATCCCGTGTACTACCTTGCCGGTGGTCTGATCACCTCAACGCCAAACCAGGAAGGGCTGGAACAGCTGTTTGAGTACTACGCCTGAGGGATGCCCTCACCAATGATCGAAGGCGGCGATACGCTTCAAGGTTTTTCGGGGAGTCGCTTCCGGGAGCTTTTCCGGATATCCGAGTAGGATGAGAAGCACGACCCGCATGGAGTAAGGGACGGTAATCAGATCCCGGACCATCTGTTCATCGTAAGTACTCAGCACACAGGTACCCAGCCCCTCAGCCACGGCTTGAAGCACCATGAAGGCGGCGGCAAAGGCCAGGTCGATGGGGTAGGATAGCTGGCCGTTCGGCATGATGTACTCTACATTTGTGGTGCACAACGCTATGATCGCCGGCGCCTGACCCACCTTCTCATCCCCGAAGGCCGCTTCCTTCACTTTCTCCCGCAGTTGCTCTTTCTGCAGTACGATGAAACGCCACTCCTGGCGGTTCTTTGCTGACGGGGCCAACCGGCCCGCTTCCAGCACGCGTTCGAGCTTGTCTTTTTCAATCGGCTTGGATTTGAACTCTTTGATACTTCTGCGATTGAGGATCTCTTCCAACAGTGCCATGATGACTCTTCCATGATAAAAGATCACTATCCGTATTGCAATGCTTTTTTCCCCCGGATATGCTAGATTTTAGTTATGCCCAGACTCCTCGCCTGTCTTCTCCTGTTTGCCGGCTCCACAGCGCTATTCGGCCAATCCGGTCTCCCGCCGGACAGCCGGGCGGTATTGGACAACTACAATGCCATCCGCTCTATGTATCCGCGTCTGGAAGGCTCGGATGGTGAGAGGCGGTTGTTGGACTTCATCGAGCAGCGACTCGAGGTCTTGAGGATTCCCTACTCCCGGCTGGACTTCAGCGAATCCGACAAGAACCACTCCTTTTCATCCTGCCTGGTTGCCGATGTTCGCGGGCAGCGGGAAGACACCCTGATCCTGGCGGTCCCGATCAATCATCCACCCGAGACTCGAGGCGAGTTCGATGGTTCGATAAACGCGGCCCTGGCCCTGGGAATTATCGAGCATATCAGTCGAAAAACACCGCCCATATCCGTGAAGATCCTGTTTCTCGGAGCGGAATACGGGGAGACGGCTGATTACCCCATGGGAAGCCGCCTGTTCCTGCGGGATTTCTTTCCGGACTACCGGGTTATGTGTCTGTACCTCAATTTCAAGCGCATCCCTTCACGGCTGCACCTCCGCGGGGGAGCGCGGGGAATCGAAGCACCCTACTGGCTTTTGGACCGGGCGACCGACGCACTGGAGGATACCGACCTCTACTTCCTGATCAGGGGAAACGAGAACCAGATATTCCGCATCGGGCTGACCTCGGAACGGACGATCATCGAACCCTTTCTCAACGCGGATTACCCGGCGGTGAGCTTCGAGGGCGAGTATGACAGCCTGGATCCGCTGCAGCAGGAGAACTGGGTCTTTTCCTTCAATCTCTTCATGACCGAGTTCCTGAGGGCCTTTTCCGGCGGGATCCCCGAGACCTGGGACCGGCACTATCTCTTTTTTCAGGCGCGGGGATTCTACTTCAGCGTTCCGGAAAAGGTGTATCTGATCATCCTCCTGGTCGTGCTGGGGGGTATCCTGACATACGGTCTCGTGTTCACCCGCCGACTCCGTAAGTATCTGCGAATCATGGCCCATAATATCTGGGCGCTGCCCGTTTTCTTGCTGTTCGTCTTTGCCCTGCTGTTTCTCTCCACCTGGCTGATCGAGGGGATTCTCCGTGCCCGAAACATGATTCGTCTCTGGGAACAACTCCCCCTCTTGTTTCTGGTTTTCAAGCTGGCCGTTCCCCTGGCCATCCTCTTCATCCTGCTGAACGTGGTCAAAAAGCTGCCCATACCGCGGAGGGGCAGTTTCTACTCCGCCGGGGCTCTGTTGTTCCTGCTTCTCGATATCGTGGTGTTGGCGGTGATTAACATCTCCTTCACCTACTACTTCCTCTGGGCCTTCACCTTCGCTCTGCTGTTCTCCGCCGTCGCCTACAGGCCGCTCAAGGTTGTCCTGTTTCTGGCCGCGCCCTACTGGATCGTGAAAACCGTCGTCGAGTTGTTTGCCCTTCCACGCTTGGAGTTCTGCCGGATTCTCCTGCTGTCCAAAGTTGGCGGGAATCTCCTGCTCACGGTCATCCTGATTCCCTTCATCCTCATGTTCATTCGTTTAAAGTTCATCTTTCCGCCCGCCCGGATCACATCGGACAAGCTCCGCTCAAGGCTGACCGCAGGGCTGTTCGCCCTGATCCTGGTCGGGCTGCTCACGACCTTCTTCGTGTACTCCCCCTACGGGGAGCTGCGGCCCCAGCCGATCAGCGCCGTCTATGTAATCGATGAAGTCCGGGATGAACAGTACCTGGAGCTCTCCAGCCCGGCGCCCCTTCGAAACATGAGATCCCTGAACGGGGACACCACCATCTCCATCGACACCCGATCTCGACTCTATCGACTGCCCCTGGTCAATCCGGGCGAGTATCTGGAAACCCGGATCAGCAGCGTCGGATTCCTGGACCGCAAAAACGTTTCCCTGAGCCTGGATCCCCGGTCGGAACCGTACCGTGTAAGCCTGAGTGTTTTTTCGGATGCGGAGTTCGTACTGTTCGACGCCAACTTCCCATACACCCGAACGCAGGGCGGCAAGGAGTACACGATTCTCATCGGAGTGAATCCCCCCCTGCCACTTAACGTGGAACTGACGGTTCCACGGAACAGAACCTTTACGGTGGAAGTTACCCTGGAATACCTGCAACCCCCTGAAGGGTACGCGCTGGAGGGCGACTTTGTTTCTATCAGCAACCGGCTGAGGTTCCGAAAAAACCTCGAGCTCAAGACCTGAGTCGAGCACCATGGGCGTTATCTTCCATGTCGACCTGGATGCTTTCTACGCTTCGGTAGAGCAGCTCGACAATCCCGAACTGCAGGGCAAAGCGGTGATCGTCGGAGCCCTTCCCGGACATCGGGGCGTGGTGTCCTCCTGTTCCTACGAGGCAAGGAGGTCCGGCGTCCGCTCTGCCATGCCGATCTCTCAAGCACAGCGCCGCTGTCCGACGGGCGTGTTCGTACCGGTGCGGATGAGCCGCTACCTGGAAGTGTCGCAGGAGGTGATGAGAATCCTGGAAACCTTCACCCCGGAGTTCAAACAGATCTCGATCGACGAGGCCTTCATGGATATGAGCGGAACCGAGCGCCTGTACGGTTCACCCCCGGATGCGGGCAGTCGGATCAAGGAGCAGGTGCGCGGACAGACCGGCCTGACCCTGTCCATCGGGATCGCAGCCAACCGCTATCTGGCCAAGCTGGCTTCGGAGTACTGTAAACCGGACGGACTGCACTTCGTTCAGCCGGGTGAGGAGATATCCTTCCTGGATCAACTCACCCTCGGCAAGCTGTGGGGGGTCGGGGAGAAGACCCGGGAGCGCCTCTCAGAGCTGAACATCAGCTCGGTCCAGGCCCTGCGGAACGTTCCGCTGGATATCCTCTGTACCATGATGGGGGAGGCCAGCGGCCGTTATCTGTACAGGGCCTGTCGCGGAGAGGATCCCGGCTTCTTCGCCGCTGCCGTGAAGAGTCACTCGATCAGCAGCGAGGTGACCTTCGAACGGGACATTAAAAACGCCGACACCCTGAAACGGACCGTATTGGAGCTTTCCGAACAGGTGATGCACCGGCTGCTGACCGCCGACTTGAGGACCAACACGGTGGTGCTCAAGCTGCGTTTCTTCGACTTTGCCACGACCACCGCGCAGAAGACGGTGAAGCACTGGATCGGCTCTTCCGATGAGATCTACGCTCTGGCTTTGGGCCTTCTGGACCAGCGCTGGAACGGCTCCACCCCGGTGCGTCTCATCGGGGTGGGGACTGCCAACGTGGTTGCCCCGGGTGAGGCGATCCAGGGGGAGCTGTTCGCGGAGGAGTTCGACAAGCGCCGCAGGGTGGAGGAGACGGTCACCCGCCTGCGCAAGAAGATGAAGGGGATCAAACTCACCAAGGCGAGCTTGATTGACAGGGACATTCGGTAGCGCCGGCTTAACAATGCGCGACCATCAGTCTCGGCTTTTTGGGATCCCGGCCAGAGCTTGCCGGAGCCGGCAGCCAGGTCCTGCTCCGCTTCCCGAGCGGTAATTTTTACCGTGAATGGTAAATCTCGACAGCTCAGATCTTTTTCTCGAAATTGAAGAAGCTCGTCTGGAAATAGACGATGGGCAGCCGGCCGGCTTGCAGAGGCTGGACCACATAGGTCGAGACTTTTATATGCTGCTGCTTCTCCCCGCTGAGCAGAAAGGTGAACCCTGCACCACAGCTACCATAGATATGTGCCACCGAGTTCCAACTTAGATGATCCTGGGCCAGCAGGCCGTCAAGGATGAAGAATATTCTGTAGTCGTGGACCGTTGCCCGGCGCTTCCGCAGCTTGATCTTGATCGATGCGTTCGGAAAAACATCAAAACCCAGATCGAATCGATTCAGGAAATAGCGAAAGGCAGCGATGGAACCGTAGGTGTAGCCTCGAATCGTGTTGAATCCTCCTAAGCTGTAGAAACGGCTGATCTCCTGGTTCCAAATATAGATCGGGTAGCTAAAAGTCAAAGACTCAGTGATAAACACATGGTCCCAGAGCCGATGGTACGATTGCACGACATTGCTGTGGTCGACACTAGCCGGATTTGCGAGGGTGTTGCGGAAGCGTACGTTGAACACGGAATTGAAGACGACTCGATGCCTGGGTTCGGGGATCCCTTCGGGTTGAGATTTGGCGGAATCCAGGGCAAAGCTCATCCTGGCAATCCAGTCAATCCCCTCGTCGAGGATCAAATCCGTGGTGAAGCTGCCCTTGAACGTGTCGTTCATGAGGAATGAGGGTGTAATCGAGAAGACAGGGGTGACATTGAATACAAGATCCACTCCGATTCCCCGATCTCTGGAAATGTACTTGTCCGTGGACAGCAGGCCCAGCTCGCCATCTTGAAATCTAGGGGCGATGAGGTTCTCGAGGTCTACGTTCTGGAAGAAATGGACTCCGGGAATAAAAAAGCCCAGCGGATATGAAAAGGCAGCATCGGCCTCGATACTGCTGTTGAGGAAGTTGAAATTGAGGGTGAAAACGGTATTTAGATTGTTGAACTGCTGCTCGAGTCTCTCGGATATATTTCCGCTTGGCAGGGTGAACTCAAAATTAGGAGTGATCTTGGCTTCCAGCGTTGACATCGCCACCGTACGCTGAGGCTCCTCCTTCTGTTCCTGGGCTTCCAGCCGGGTATCTGTCAGGATCAGCAGAACATTCACAAAACAAAAGACAGCAAGGGGAAGTTTCTTTCTACAAAAAAGGGAAATCACGATGCTTTCCACTCCCTAGCACGATAATTCACCGCCAACAGACCTCTTCACAAGGTCATGCTAGGAGCCACCAGCGAAAACACGACCGGCAGCACGATCATGAGCACTCCTTCCCGCTGACAGACCAGAAATTTTTAGCAGGTAATACGTCAGCTGTGATGGGAGAAAGGGAAGGCACCGAGTTGTTTTCTGGAAGCTCCATCTGTATCCGCGTCAGTATAGTAGGAAATATCCTCCCATTCAACTTGGAATAGCAGACCAATGTCACGACTCCATTTGCATTGATGGACTGCGCCAGGGTGAATCTGATGAACCGCGTGGAGCGCCTCTATTTTCTTGTTGCGCGTCTCGTTGGCGTCAAAGGGAACCGTCGGTTTCTTCTCGGACCAAGTGCATTTGGTGCATCATTCGATGCACCACCGGTGCGACGAGGACTCCAGCTACGACTAGAAAGATTATACCGGAAAACAGTGAATAGAACGACGCAAAAAACCTGCCCGCTACAGTTTTAATCGGGTCAACCGGGCCCATTCCGCCCAGAATCATAGAAGCGTTCAGGAGAGCGTCTATCCAGCTGAGATGTTCAGTACTATGATAGCCCAATACACCGACGCCTAGGGACGAGACCAGTGTGAGCGCCGCCGCCAATACGTGCCAAAGTACACGGATCAAGAACTTCATCCGACCGAGAAGAGGCTCGGTGTGATGTTCGTACATTTCCTCCCTCCCGGGCTCATGCAAGCCTTTCTTGTTGACCGGCTGATCCCTCACTGGTCCGCGTCTTTCCTGCGCGTTCGGGAAGCCGGCAGAGGCAGGACCCCGGCCATCTCACCGATGACGTTGACCAGCTCGCTGTCCGAAGGAACCACAATCTTGGCGTTGGCGGACAGGGCTTTCTCCACCGTCTCCAGGCGCCGCAGCAGCTGAGCGTTGCCGACGAAATAGCGGTCGGCTGCTTCGTTTACCAGCTTGATCGCCTGGGCTTCCCCTTCCGCTTCGAGGATCTTGGCCTGCTTGATCCCGTCGGCCTTCTTGATCTCCGCCCGCCGCGCCCCGTCGGCCATGGTTTCGGTGGCGGTGGCGAAATCCACGGCGGCGATCTTTTCAT
>CAZKCQ010000042.1:0-14676 GCA_964551205.1 uncultured Spirochaetaceae bacterium | reverse complement strand
GAATGGGAGGTGCTTCCCGGATGGAGGGCCAGACTCTTGGCATCCCCGACATTGGCCAGGTGGGAAAAAAGCTTCAGACTGTTGATGAAGGTCTCTCCGGCTTTTCGTCCCCCCTTGATCCCAAATACGACCATGCCCCCGAAACCACGCTTCAGATACCGCTTGGCCATCGGGTGGCTGGGATCGTCTTTGAGCCCGGGGTAGCGCACCCAGCTCACCTTACCGTGGCTCTTCAGATATTCCGCCACCTTGGCCGCGTTTGCACAGTGCCGTTCCATGCGAAGCGGCAGGGTCTCGATTCCCTGCAAAAATATCCAGGCGTTGTCCGGGGAGATGCAGGCCCCGAGATTGCGCAGCTGGACCAGGCGCATGCGCATGATGAAGGCCAGGGGGTTGAGCTCCCCCAGATCATGGGCGAAGCGGACCCCGTGATAGCCATTATCCGGCTCGTTGAGAAGCTTGAACCTGGCATCCGTCCAATCAAAGCGGCCAACATCCACGACGACCCCGCCGATTCCGGCTCCGTGTCCGCCCAGCCATTTGGTCAGGGAGTGACAGACGATGGTCGCGCCGTGGTCGAAGGGGCGCAGCAGATAGGGGGTGGTGAAGGTGGAATCCACGACCAGAGGCAGGTGGTGCTTTTCAGCGATCTTGGCCACGGCCTCCAGATCCACTACATCCAGGACCGGGTTGCCAATCGTTTCCACGTATAGCGCCCGGGTCTTGTCGTTTATAGCCGCGGAAAAGTTTTCAGGGTTTTTCGGATCGACCAACCGGGCCGTGATTCCGAACTGCGGCAGGATCGCATCGAACATGGTGTAGGTTCCGCCGTACAGATTGTTCGCCGAAACGATCTCATCCCCTGCGGAGCATAGGTTGATAATCGAGTAGTAGATGGCGGAGGTACCGGAGGAAAGAGCCAGCGCTGCCGCACCCCCTTCAAGGGCGGCCAGACGTTTCTCGAGGATGTCCTGAGTCGGATTCATGATCCGGGTGTAGATGTTGCCCAGCTCTTTGAGTGCAAAGAGGTCCGCCGCGTGGCCCGTATCCCTGAACAGGTACGAGCTGGTCCGGTACACCGGGACACCCCGGGCAAGGGTGGTGGGATCCGGCTCTTGGCCGGCATGGAGCGCCAATGTTTCGAAGGCGTAGTTCTGATCCGACATATTCTCCTCCTATTTTACGGCACGGGTTCTAAACATATGTAAATTACTCATATTTGGAAGCTTGTCAAGGATGCGCGCTGATTTTATCACCTTTCTTGGGGGAACTGTAACTTGGGAAAACTGTAATTTGGAGGAACGATAAACAAACCTACGAGGCGTGGGCCCGCTTGTTGTACCAGTTCTTGGCTTTTCTGCGCTTCAGCTCCTGCTCCCTGTTCTCCCAGTAGTGGCGAAGGGTCTTTTTGTTCTCGCAGCCGCGGCAGATGGCCTTGCCGTCACGGTACTGGTCCACGGGTTGCCATTTCTGGCAATCCTCACACTTGCGCTCCCCCACATGGGGATCGGTGGTATTGTGGAGGTAGTAGTAGCTGGCCCGTACTTTCTTCAAGTTCTTGTAGGATATGCGATCCGCCTTCAGCCAGTAGTGGATTGTAGACTGGGTTGTCTGAAACATCCGGGAGAGATCCGCCTTGCTCATGTTGTACTTGTCTGCGATCCAGCGGATCATCGTGGACACGGGAAGATCATCGGAGAGTTCTTCTTTGGGGTTCATCAACAAGATTATCGGCTACGTAGCGCTTTCTATAAAAAGGTTTTTATTCCCACTCGATGGTTGCCGGAGGCTTGCTGGACACGTCGTACACGACCCGGCCGATCTCCGGTACCTCGTTGGTGATCCGGGAGGAGATCTCCAGCAGATCGAGGGTCGGAAACGGGTACACATCAGCTGTCATGCCATCCCGGGATACCACGGCTCGCAGGGCCAGGACGAAGCCGTAGCGGCGAATATCCCCGGCCACACCGACGGAGCGCAGGGGCAGCATCACGGAGAAGGCCTGCCAGATCTGATCGTACAGGTTGCGCTTCTTCAGCTCCTCGATATAGATGGCATCGGCGTTCTGGAGGATCCTCACCTTCTCCCGGGTCACCTCCCCCAGGATACGCACGGCCAGCCCCGGGCCGGGAAAGGGATGGCGCCAGACCGTGTCCCGGGCCAGCCCGAGCTTCTCCCCCAGGCGGCGCACCTCATCCTTGTACAGGGTCGCCAGAGGCTCCAGGAGCAGCCCCTTCGCCCGCTTGTCTTCCACCAGGGGAGCGCGCACATTGTGGTGGGACTTGATGACATCCGCCTTCTTCCCCACTCCCTTACCGCTCTCGATCATGTCGGTGTACAGGGTGCCCTGAGCCAGAACAGAGTTCCTGATACCCAGGCGGCGGATCTCCTGCTCCTGTACGCTGATGAACATGTCTCCGATAATCCGTCGTTTCTCCTCGGGATCGGACACTCCGGCCAGTGCGTCCAGGAAACGGCCGGAGGCGTCGATGATGTGCAGGTGCCGCGCTCCCAGGCGGCCCAGCAGCTTTGCAACCTCCTCGGATTCGTTCTTTCGCATAAGACCCGAGTCGATGTACATCAGGTATACCTGATCGGGAGACAGGGTGACCAGAAGCAGGGCGGCGACAACCGTTGAATCCACACCGCCTGAGGTCAGCAGCAGCACCTTCTTGTCCCCCGCCGCATCGGTGACCTGCTCACGGATGCTCTTCAGGTAGGCCTCCACATTCCACAGTCTCTTGGCCCCACATACACCCACGACGAAGTTTTCCAGCAGCCGCTCTCCGTGCTGGCTGTGGGTTACCTCGGGATGGAACTGCAGCCCGAAGATCGGTCTGTCCTCATGGACCACGATAGCAGGAAGGTCGTTCTCCGTGGTTGCCACGATTCGATAGCCCGGAGCTACGCTTTGGATCGTGTCGCCGTGGCTCATCCAGGAAAGGAAACCGTCGGGTAGACCCTCCAGTAGGGGCGAAGGGCTCTGGATTCGTACAGCCGATCGTCCGAACTCCCGTTTCGCAAGGGCCGCCACGGTCCCTCCCTGATCCTGGATCAGCCGCTGGACTCCGTAGCAGATACCCAGGATGGGAATATCGAGGGTCATCAGGTCGGGGTCCGGTCGGGGGGAATCGGGATCGTATACCGAGAAGGGCGAACCTGAGAGAATCAGACCGCGGGTATCCGCGCCGATCAGCCCGTCTAAAGGACTGTCGCCGGGAACGATCTCCGTGTAGACGCCGAGATCCCGGATGCGGCGTCCGATCAGTTGGGTCGTTTGACTGCCGAAATCCAGGATCAGGATGGTGTCCATGGGCTGCTGCGAAGGATGGTCTCGCTTCGGTTGGGACCCACGGAAACAATCTCCACGGGAGTTTGCAGGTGCTCCTCGATAAACTCGATATAGCTGCTTGCTTCAGCCGGCAGATCCTCGTAGCGGCGGCAATCCTTCACCGATTCTTTCCAGCCGGCAAAGCTCTTCACCACCGGTTCGGCCCTGTTCAGGCTGTCGATCGCCGCGGGAAAATCCCGGGTTTCCCGGCCCCCAATTCTGTAGCCGGTGCAGATCTTGATCTCCTCCATCCCGTCATACACATCGAGCTTGGTCAGGCACAGCGCGTCGATCGAGTTGCTGCGGCAGGCGTAGCTCAAAGCAACCAGATCGAGATAACCGCAGCGGCGGGGGCGACCCGTGGTCACACCGTATTCCCTGCCGATCTCCCGGATGCTATCGCCAAGTGTGCCGTCCCTCTTCGCGGTGAACTCGGAGGGGAAGGGTCCGTTCCCTACCCGGGTGCTGTAGGCTTTGAACACCCCGACCACCCGGTCCAGGCTCTGCGGTCCGATGCCGCCGCCGATTGCCGCGCCGGCGGCGCAGGAAATCCCCGATGAAACAAAGGGGTAGGTTCCGAGGTCCAAATCCAACAGGGTCCCCTGCGCACCTTCGAACAGGATGTTCCGATCCCTATTGTCGAACACGAATTTGGATACATCCACCACCATATCCCGGATCTTCTCCCTATATGGCTGCAGGAAGCTCTTCTCCTCTTTGGTGAGCCTTTTCCAGACCTCGGGATCGAATAGATCTGCGACGCGAATGCCGTCCCGGTGGGCTTTTAGGGCGTAGGTAATGCCGATACCCCTGCCCGTCGTGCCGATAGGGATGCGTCGCTCAGCATCCCGCTTGCGGTCCAATTCTTTGTACTGCGGCAGCACCAGGTGTGCCCTGTCGGATACAAACACCCTCCCCTGCCAGGAGATGCCGCTTTTCTCCAAACCTTCGAGCTCCTGGAACAGGTTCTCCAGATCGACAACCATACCGATCCCCAGAACCGCCTGTTTTTTCGGGGTAATGACACCGGAGGGGATGAGATGGAGTTTGAAGGTCTGACCGCGAATCACCACCGTGTGACCGGCGTTCGCCCCGCCGGAGTAGCGGAGCACGATGTCGGCATCCTCGGCCAGGAAGTCGACGATCTTCCCCTTACCCTCATCTCCCCATTGGGCTCCGATTACTACAAGTCTCATAGTTCTACCGCCTGTTTTTTTTCTATCTTACACTTCCGGTCAGCGGGGAGGAATCGTTCCGCCAGTTCCGCTGCGGATCAGCGGAATTTCAACCAGCTTGCCGTCCACCAGGGCTTTGAGCTTGCTCACCTCTTTTTTCAGCTCTCCGATCACCTCCCTGACGCGATCAGCGGCTTTGCTGTTCTCCAGGGTGACGGCGTGAATTTTGTCCAGGGATTCGCTCACCGCCCGGTTGGCGGTCTGCTGCTCCTGCACCGCCGTGTTGAGACCGCGGATAAAATCCGCGTAGCTGCCCAAATCGCCATTGATGCGCTCGAAGATTTCCCCGGCCTGGTTGGAGGATTCCCCCCCCACCAGAATTACCTTCTCCATCTGCTTAACCAGTCGGCTGATCTCTCCCGAGGTTTCCGCGGAGCGCTCGGCCAGGGTCCGTATTTCGCCGGCCACGACCGAAAAACCGGTGGTTTCATCCCCCACTCGAGAGGCCTCGATAGCGGCATTTAAAGCAAGGAGGTTGGTCTGATTGGCGATCTCATTGATCAGATCCAGTGCCGCATCCATCTGCTCGGCAACCTCGTGGATGTCGGCGATTTCGGCGATCATCCTATGCATGGTCTGATTGCCCTGGCTGGAGACATCCACCGTCTGCTTCAGTGCGTTGGTGGACCTGTTAGTCGACTCCGTGATCCGTCCCATCGCCGCTTTCAGGCTTTCCGCCGAAGCGGCGATCTGCTCGACGCCCTTTGCCTGATTGTGGGCTCCGGTGTAGAGGGTATTAGAGATGCGCTCCAGGTTGTTGACGAACTCGCCCAGGTTCATCACCGAAATCTGAACGATCTCCATGGCCAGGCGCAGGCGACGGGAGGATCGGGCCAGATCTTCGGTGACCATATGCTGCCTGAACAACTTGTTGAAAGAAACCGCGGTAGCCCACAGAGCAATTCCGGCCGCCAGCACGATTCCCGGAACGTACAGAGAATAGCCGATGCTGGTGCCGGGCGTGGTGAACAGCAGGTGGATGGCGATGACGATACCCGAAGCGAACATGGAGAACACGGCGGCTGAACTAGTGTGGGATGGCTTCACCTTGACTACCGAGGATACTGCGGGAGCGAAGAAGTAGACCTCAGCCAGGACAACGGCGAGATTGCGCAGCCCCTCCGGAGGAATGGAAAGGAAAATTCCGAAGAAGATCGCGGCGCCGATCGCATCGAGTCCGTTCGACAGATGTCCCATCCGTTCTTGGAATGAATCCCGGCCCGTAAGCACGATCACGAGGATCGAGTAACCTACCAGCAGCAGGAAGCCGAGCATGGCCAGTGGATGATCGATTTTAAGGCTGATCAGGGGATTGCGGATCAGATTGAACAGGGCAAAGAGGCAGGTAATGTACAGGATTCGGAAAATCGCAAATCGACGCTCAACCTTCGCAACCTGAAGGAAAACGATGTGGGTAACCCCCTCTACCATAGGCTAATACTTATATGATATCCTCCTGTTTGTAAACTGCCAACTCATGAGTGAAAAGCATATACAGGAGCTCTTCGACAGCGCTCTGGAAGCCGGACGCAACCGTGACTATCAGCTGGCGATCGAGCTGCTTCAAGAGGTCCTGGTGCGAAGCGATCGGTTCCCTGCAGCCTTGCTGTACCTGGGCCGCGCCTACCACGCCTCTGGTGACTTCAACCGGGCGATCCAGGCGCTGCAGTTCTACCTGAAGCTGGAGCCGGACTCAGCAGAGGGTCACTTTTTTCTGGGCCGGGCCTATTTCACCCTCGGACTGTTGGGTCACGCCTTCCGGCACCTCAAGACATCCACCACGCTGGACGGTTCGTTCGTACCCGCCCTGGGTCTGCTGGGATTGACCCTGCTCAAACGGGGCCATCCGCAGGCTGCTGTTTCCGTGTTCGAACGTGCTCTGACCCTGGAACCGGACAACCAGCGCATCTTCACGGGGTACCTCAACGCGCTCCTGACCGACGGCATCCGCCTGTTCCGGAGGAAAAAATTCGAGGAAGCCCGGGACACCCTCCTGTTCATCCGCAAACACCGCCCGGATAGCCTGGTGGCCCATCTGTACCTGGCCAGCATCTTCCGCGAGCTGGGAGATCGGGAGCTGTCGTTGTATCACTTCGAGGAAGCCGGCCATCTGGCGCCCGGGGATCCTGTTCTGCACCTGCAGAAGGCGATCCTCCATCTGCAGCAGGGAAACAACCCCGCCGCCTTTGAAGAGATGGCCGAAGCCATGAACCGGTTGGGCAGTGAAAAGATCTCCACCCAGGACGTCCAGAGCCTGTTGCGGATCATGACGATCGTGCTGTTTCAAAATCAGAGGCACCGGGAGGCTCTGGAAAGCGCCCGCCGGGTCCTTCGGATCTCCTACCGGGATGGGGACATGCACGCCATTATGGCGGAATCCTTCAGCAAGCTGGGGGAGCTGAAAAAGGCCAAGAACCACTACCTCCGGGCGTTGGATACGGATAGAAACCGGCTGGAGTTCAACTATGGGCTGGCCGCCGTGCTATGGGAGCAGGGGGAATATGGCGAGTTGAGCTCCGTGTTGGATCGGATCCTGCGCCTCGATCCCGAGGATGAATACGCCCTCTACTACAAGGCCCTCAGCCTGCCCTGCCTGGTCGACGACGTCCGCCGGACCATTCCCGCACTACAGGAGCAGATTCGCATAAGCGGACCGGATCCTCATTTAATGAATGCCCTGGGGCAGGAGTATCTGCGGGCGGATCTTCCCGATCTGGCCGAGGGGTGGTTCAAACGCACCCTCAAACGCAGCGCCGATTCCGAACAGGCTCTGGAGCGGCTGATCGAGGTGTACGTACGCCTGGAGGACAAGGGCAAGCTGCTTCGCGCCTACGCCGCCTATCTGAAAGCCTACCCGGCTAATTTGGAACTGCGGAAGGAGTACGCCCATCAGCTCTACGATCAGGGCAGCTACGCCAAGGCTTGCACCCAATTGGAGATGATCCTTCCCAGGGAACCAAAAAACACCCGGTTCAGAATCATGCTGGCCCACAGCTACCGGCAGACAGCTAAATTCCCGGAGGCGATCCTCCTGTACAGGGAGCTCCTTCTGGAAACACCCAGGGATTTGGGGCTGGTGAAGTCCCTGGTAAGCTGCATGGAGCAAGGCGGGAACCGGGAGACCGTGATCCTGCTGTTGGAGAAAGCCGTCAAACTGTTCAAGGAGGATGCCTGGCTGCAGCAGCGCCTGGGATCGCTGTACATGGCCGCGGGGCAGTTGGAGAAGGCGGCCAAGACCTTCCGCAGCGTCATCGGACTGGACCCGGAGGACTGGCAGGCCTACGGCAGCCTGGGCGAGCTGTACGGCAAGATGGGAAACAACCAGTTCGCCGAACGCTTTCGCAAGCGCTCTAAAGAGCTAAAAGACGAATCGCAGCGCCGCGCTGTCGGAGTTGCCGGAGCGTCACGGGGAGAGAAGAAAAATAGTTGAAAGAAACGGGGATTTCACCGTTATACTAGTCAGAAGAGCATAAAGTCAACAAGGAGGAAGGAGAGGATATGGCTGTCAAAGCACTGGATCTTTTCGAAGCCTTTGCCGCGGAGAAACTGCCAGCTGAAGGGGGGTACATTATCTCATCGTTTTTTCAGGAAACCTCCGCCTACTCGAAATACGAGATCGTGGCCTACAACAGCGTAAAAGCGATCTATCCCACCAGCGAAGGATTGACCTTTCAGGCGGACGGAAACAAGCTGTTCGTGCTGGCCGAGCCGGCCAGCTATATGAGAAAACACCTGGAGCCGTACACACGGGAAAAGGAGTATCAAATTCCCCATCGTTTCAGCGAGGTGGAGACCATCACGGCGCACAATCAGACCCGAGTGATGGTTAGCCGGGAGCCGGTGATGACCTACTCGTCATTCACAATCATCAAGCCCACTGAGATTAACTTTGCCCTGATCTTCTACCACACGGGGGATTTCCTGGACTCCATCGAGCTTTTCTTTCAGAAAACCCTGAACGGGGAAGCCGCCATACCCAAAGCGGATGCCGCCAAAGCGGCCAAGCTCATTATAGCGGGACTGCAAAAGTTTACAATCTGGCAGGACCTGCCTTAAAATCCCTGCCTTAAGCCGCTACCCTAGTTTTTCTCCGCCGCCCTCTCTATGTTGATCTGGGCGATGGTCAGCGCCGCGATCGGCACCGAGTAGGAGGAACAGGACACGTAGTTCAGCCCCGCCTCCATACAGAAGCGGATGTTTTCAGGGATAGCTCCATGCTCACCGCACAATCCGGCGATCAGGTTCGGACGGGTCAGACGACCCCGGCGCGCGGCCACTTCGATCAGCTCCTTGACGTGCTCATTCAGAATCTGAAAGGGATTTCCGTCAAGCACGTCGAACTGGGTGTAGTCGGGCATGAAGCTGTTGAAGTCATCCCTGGACAGTCCGAGGGTGGTCTGGGTCAGGTCGTTGGTGCCGAAGGAGAAGAACTCTGCGTAGCGGGCGATCTCTCCGGCGCCCAGGGCGGCCACGGGAAGCTCGATCATGGTTCCGATCTTGTACGCCACCTTCTGTGCTTTGGCACCCGCCCGAACCTCCTCTTCCACGTCCACCAGACCGCGGATGGATCCCCCTTCGATCTTCTTTCCGTAGATCAGGAGCTTAAGCTCGCTCTCATTCATGATGATGGGGATCATGAGCTCGGGATGGACCGGCACCTTCTCCTTCTGCAGCTGGTACACCGCCTCGAACAGGGCCCGGACCTGCATCTCATAGATCTCCGGGTAGGAAACGGCGATGCGGCAGCCCCGGTGACCCAGCATCGGGTTGAACTCGGCCAACCCGTCACAGCGGGCGCGCACCTCCCGTTCGCTCAATCCCTTGCCGCCCTTCCCGTTTTTCAGATAGGCGATGAACTTCTTCATCTCCTCGTCGTTGTGGGGAAGGAACTCGTGCAGAGGAGCGTCCAGAAGCCGGATCGTGACCTCATAGGGGCTCATGGCCTTGAGAATGCCGTAGAAGTCGGCCTTCTGAAACCCCTGGAGTTTTTTCAGCGCCGCTTTTCGCTCCTCCAGCGTGTCTGAGAGGATCATCTCCCGGAAGATGTTGATCCGCTTTTCGTGGAAGAACATGTGCTCTGTTCGGCACAGCCCAACGCCGGTTGCTCCGAAGTTCTTGGCCAGCTTGGCGTCCCGCGGGGTGTCCGCGTTAGCCCGCACGTGAAAGGCCTCGATGTCCACGTACTTCCGCACCAGCTTGTTGAAATCCAGCAGGCCCGAATCCTCGGGATCCGGTTCGATCAGCTCCGCGGTTCCCAGATAGATGGCCGACTTCCCGTAGTAGGGAACGTTCAGGGTCAGGTAGTCGCCCTCCGAAATTGTCACGTCCCCCACCGTGGCCTTCTTGCCCCGGATGCGCATATCCGGTTTCACCAGAGAGACCTTGCCGTACTGGCGGGCCACGACCGATGCGTGGGCCGAGTACCCCCCTTCGTTGGACAACACGCCGGTGGCAACCTCGATGGCCTTTACATCCTCGGCAAAGGTTGCGGGCATGCAGAGGATCAGGCGGGTATCCTCGCCCTTGAGCTGCGCGTCCTTGAATGCATCCAGCAGCCCTTCGGTGGTGAAGTACACCCGGCCGATGGCCGCACCGGGGGCGCCGGCTATTCCGCCTTCCAGGGATTTCATCTTGGTCACCGAGGCGGGATTGATCACCGGGTGCAGTATCTCGTTGAGCTGTTGCGGTTTCACGGTGGAGACCGCGTACTTGTCGTCCACCACCTTGCGGTTGTACAGATCCAGAAGCGTCTGGATCTCCGACTGGGTGGACTTGATCATCACGGCCCGCTGATCGATCAGCCAGAGCTTCTTGTTCTCTATCGTGAAGCGGATTGAGCGGATCTCTTTGAAGTGGTCTTCCACGATCCTGGCGATTTTTTCCAGCTCGCCCAGGTACTTCTTCTCGATGGAGTTGATGTCTTTTCCCGTCGCGCCGATCGAATCGAAGGCGCTCTGGTAGAACTCACCCTGTAACGTCTTGACCCCGGTCACGATGTTGCGGGTGTAGAAATTGCCGCTGGCCGAGTCCCTGCCGTAGTTACCGTATACCATAGGCTGGATGAGCAGAGCGGTGTCGCGGTTGTTCATCTCGTCCAGGCTGAGCATGTGGCTGATGCGCTTCAGGGAGATCTCCAGCTGATCGTAGGCGTCCCCGGAGAAAAAGCCGTCCGGAAGCAGGGGAACGATTTCCTTCACGCTGGCATCCCGCTCCCGGGCGCTCATCTTGCTGGACAGCTGCTTGTCCAACTTGTCGGCGGCTTTGCGGATGCTCTGCGCGTACTTCTCCTTCTCCTCCAGTTCGGCAATGCGGGCCTCTATCTCCAGAGTTCCCTTGCACAAGAACTGGACTTCGTGATACCCGAAATTCTCCCCGACGAACTTCACGAAACCCGGCAGGGAGCTGTCGGTCAAACCGTAGTTGTGCAGCGTGGGATAGTGAGTGATCACCAGAGAGGGGCTGATGACGATCTTCACCAGCATCGGGTCTTCCGGATCTCCGAAGCGTTTGCCCGTGCCTGCCTCCAGCTTCTTCAAAAAACTCTGCAGGTGCGACTTGATCGACATCTCAGCCAGATCCGAGGCGATCTCCGCATCGATGAGGAATCCGGGCAGGATCGGCAGCTTCAGCTCGGCCAGCTCCATGGCCCGGCGCCCGCGAATACCGATCTTGTTCAGGACTTCCTCTTTGCTTACATACTCTTTATCGCTGAAAAAGTAGACGTTTCTCTTCATCTTGCTACCCCTTAGAACAGGTTCAATACGGTATTAACGGGAAACTTGAGGAAGGCTTCAAAGGCCGGACTGGCGCCCTGCCTGAGGTACCGCTGCAGTTTGGCCAGATCCTTGATATCCTCCCCGGCGATGGCGATCATGATCGTGGAGCCGTGCTTGACCTTGCCCCACTTGAACAGGGTGTTGATGTCGTGGATGCGCTCCCCTTCGTAGAAGATGAACACCTCCAGCTCCGGATATTTCATATTGTAGCTCTGGATGATCTTCTTCCAGGCTTCCACGTTCCCGTTGTGGAAAAGCTCATTGCTGACCGGAATGGAATACATCGGGGTCATGCGGCGCTTCTTGGACGGGACTTCCACCGCCGGGGCAGCCGCCTGAGGGGCGGCAGGAGCTGCTCCGCCCGCCGCTCCTGCGGCTGTCGGAGTCGCAGCCTTGGCCCGGGCCGGCGCTCTGCCCGGTTTCTTTTTCACCTTGGGTTTGGGTGGAGCCGGCGGTTTAGGCGGCTTCCACTTGAACCTGCCCTGGGTCAGGGCGGCAACGGTTTTTGTCTTCCCCGTCGCCAGCAGAGAGACCAGCGCGTCGATGGCCGTTTCCAGCAGCTTCTCCGGCGCCTTGTCGGTCAGGGTACCGGCGTAGATCGTGAGAAGCTCGTTTTTTCTCAGAGCTTGCACAGAATCCCAGTGTTGCTTGTTCTTGGGATTGATCAGGGTCAGCCCCAAATCCGGATGGTAGTAAGCCAGGACCAGATCCACCCCATCCCACTTGCCGACCTCAGAGACTATTCCGTCGAACTCCTCGATGTTTCGGATCAGGTTGTAGGAGCGAGAACGGTAGTTGTACTTCGGATGCCCCACCAACAGGGCGTTGACGATGGGACCGATCTGGTTGGATCGGATGACCTTCTCATCGAGCAAACCGTTCAGCTCATCCGCCAGGTTCGATTTGGATTCGAAATCCGGCACGACGTCATTGACTGCCAGAAAGTGTCGCAGAGAACGGTTGAAACCATCCCTCGTGCTCAAACCGATATATTCGTATACAGCCTCTGCCATGATTACCCCCTGCTCTCGGACTCCCGTCCTCTAGAGCCTTCGTTGTATCTTCATGATTCCGCTACAACCGACACCCACCGCAGCCCTCAAAGCTCACTGCCGTGGGAATAAAATAAAATGGTGATCCCCCGCCAGTTCGGGCAGAGGATCACCGAATGTAAGCATTGCCTCAGTTAGATCTCTTTCAGTCCTGAAGATCCTCTTGGGCGACCTCTGCCGCTGCCCTTGGGGCGACCCCGCCCACTGCTCTTGGGCCGTCCCCGTCCGCGGCTGGTGCTGTCAACCACACCGGTTCTAGGCGACTCACTGACCTGGGAGGCGGCGGTTTCACCTGCGCGGATCATGTCCACGAACTCCGTGCCGGCCGCCGGTGCCCCTTCTTCGCCCATGGCGGCGGTTTCACCGAAGGACATGGCGATGTCCTCCCGAACCGTGGAGCGTCGTCTGGAGAAGGAGGCGAAAGCCGCATCTGCAAATCCCTTGGATACACCGAAGAGGAACTCGTTCAGCACGTTCGCCATACCTTCCAGGGTGGCCTTCTTCTTCTTGATCGAGGTGATGTCCACGTCCAGTATCAAACCCGGTTGGATGTGGTACGGGTTGATCATGTAGTCGAATTTGTCGAATTCAGCCTGCAGGTAGTTGAGCCGTTCTTCGGCAACCCGGCGCTGAATCGGATACTTGTAGCCGTATACCTTATGGAGCTTCTCCCGCATGAGGATGATCCGTCTCTTGACCTTGTCCTTTTCGGGCAGGTAGGTGCGGTTCATTCGCTCCACTTCGGTGTCTCCGGCTACGACGAAGGTGACCTCGTCCCAGGTCTTTTCGATGTCTTCGTACATCGGATCGCCTGTCAGCGCCTTGATCTTTCTCTTGATCTTGTTGCGTTTGCGCTTGGCCAGATCCTTGAAGTCCTGCACGCCCTTCATGAACTTGGAATCTTCATAGACCATGTCCAGGACGTCCCAAAGGTGCTGGATCTCCACTTCCATGCTCTTCATCTGTACATCGTAGGACTTGCGGTCTTCCAGAAGCTGGGCCTGATCGTAGTATTTCAACTTGATGGCGTAGCGCTCATCGGGCAGGGAGGCAGGATCGGTGTCCTCGTACTCGCGGATGACCAGCTCCCTGGCATTCTTGAGATTCTCTATGTACTGGTAGCCCATCTTCGAGGTGTCCAAGATCGAGGTGATCGAGTTGATCGCGGTGTTAAAACCCCGGTTTCGGATATTCTCCAAATCGATGATCTTCTTCAGATTCTCCCGGATGTTCACCGGATCGTACTCCTCCGGATCGATCTCCGCGCGTAGCCCTTCGATGCGGTCCATCAGGCTCTTGGCAAAGAAGGTGTAGCGCTTGCTCTTGGGATCGTCCTTGTCGTCGGAGGTGTACTTTTCAACCCGCTTCATCTTCTCGAAGAGGATCTCTCCGTCGGACATCTCTTCCCGACCCTCGTCGATGATCGCCTCTTTCAGCCCCTCGATCTCCTTGTCGATCAGGTCGAGGACGTGCTTGGAGAGCATATCCTTGATCAGAAATTCCACGGTAACCTGGTAGTGGAAGATCGGGCTGATCAGCTCGGAATCCAGGATGTTCACCGACAGCTTGACATCCGATACGGTCTTGGGCCTGTGGGTGCTGTCCTTAAAGGAACACTTGACGATCGAGTAGGCATTCTGGCCACGAACGAAAGCACCGACGTCGGTCTTCTGACGCAGCAGACTGTTGGTCATGGTCTCCAGGTCGTTCACACCCCGCTGGATGTGCCCGTGTAGGTGGCCGTACATGTTGACGATCGATTTTTCGATTTCACCGGTGTTGAACTTGTCCATACCACCGATGGCATCGAGCAGGGCGGCGATCTCCTTCGGGGTATAGCGGGCCAGGGTCTTCATCTCTTCCTTGTCCACGAAATTCCTGACCTTCTTCACCATCTCATCTTCCGACGTCACCGCGTAGCGGTTGAACATGTTCTGGTAGTTCTGGTTGTAGTAGTTGTAGATCTTCTCCTTCAAACCACCCATCACGTCCAATCGCTCCAGAACCTGAGGGGGCAGTTTGGCTTGTATATGGTTCATCACCTTATCTACTTCTTCGCTGAGGAGCAGATCCACCTCCGCCTGTTGATCCCTGAACTCCTGGGCAAGGGAGTTACGCGACCCTACGGCGCTGGGCTTTTCCGGATGAAATACATTCGGACTTCTGGGTAAATCAACACTCGCCATAGCTATTTCTCCTTCATTTCGAGGTCTTAAATTAAATTATTCACACCTAGACACAAATGTAAAGCACAAAATTTTTTTTTCACTTCCATTTTAAAA